>JASGGD010000213.1:0-7946 GCA_047605225.1 Novosphingobium sp. | reverse complement strand
CAGCATTTCGGCGGCAAGGTGGTGCGCGGCGGGTTGATGCACGGCAAGACCTCGCCGGTCACGCATGACGGCACCGGCGTCTTCGCGGGCCTCCCCTCGCCCTTCACCGCGACGCGCTATCACTCGCTGATCGTCGAAGACATTCCCGAGACGCTGGTGGTGAACGCCCGCTCGGATGACGGCCACGTCATGGGCTTCCGCCACGCGAGCCTGCCGATCCACGGCGTCCAGTTCCACCCGGAAAGCATCGCCACCCAGCACGGCCACGCCATGCTCGCGAACTTCCTGCGTACCTGCGGCATCGACGCCAGGCTGCCGGAGCGTCTGAACGCATGACCCTCCCCGATCCCCTCCACCCGATCGCCGAGGACGAGGCGCAGGCCGCCTTCGCCGCCATCCTCGACGGCGAGGTGCCCGAAGCCGAGATCGCCGAATTCCTCGTCGCCCTGTCGGATCGTGGTGAAACCGCCAGCGAAATCGCCGGAGCCGCGCGCGCCATGCGCGAACGGATGATCCCGGTAAAGGCGCCCGCGAATGCCATCGACGTCTGCGGCACCGGCGGCGACGGCTTCCACACGCTCAACGTCTCGACCGCCGTATCGCTGGTGGTGGCGGCTGCAGGTGTGCCCGTCGCCAAGCACGGCAACCGCGCCGCCAGTTCCAAGGCGGGCGCCGCCGACACGCTCGAAGCCCTCGGCCTGAACCTCGACCGCGCCGTCGAGACCGCCGAGGCCACTCTTGCCGAGATCGGCATCGGCTTCCTGTTCGCCGCGCGCCACCACCCGACGATGGGTCGGCTGATGCCACTGCGAAAGTCGCTCGGCCGCCGCACGATCTTCAACCTGATGGGGCCGCTGGCGAACCCGGCGCAAGTCTCCCGCCAACTCGTCGGCATCGCGCGTCCGGCCTACGTGCCGATCTACGCCGACGCCCTGCTGCGCCTCGGTACCGAGCATTCGATGGTCATCTCCGGCGACGAGGGCCTCGACGAACTGAGCCTCGCAGGCGGCAACGAAGTCGCCGAGATCCGTGGCGCCGAACTGTCCATGCGCCGCGTCGCTCCGCAGGATGCCGGGCTCCCGGTCGCTTCGGTCGATGCCATTCGCGGCGGTGACCCCGCCTACAACGCCCGCGCCCTCAACGACCTGCTGATGGGCGCGCCCGGTGCCTACCGCGACGCCGTGCTGCTCAACGCCGCCGGCGCCCTGCTGGTCGCCGGCGAAGTCGACAGTTGGGCCGAGGGCGTCGAAGAAGCGGCCGAAACCATCGACAAGGGCCTAGCCAAGGCTTTGCTCGACTGCTGGATCGCGGCAACCCGCGCCTGACGAGGAATCCATGTCCGATAAACTTACCGAAATCTGCAATACCAAGCGCGAGGAAGTCGCCGCCCGCAAGCCGCTGGCGACGATCGCCGATCTCGACGCCCGGGCCG
Source organism: Novosphingobium sp. (assembly GCA_047605225.1). Taxonomy (GTDB): domain Bacteria; phylum Pseudomonadota; class Alphaproteobacteria; order Sphingomonadales; family Sphingomonadaceae; genus Novosphingobium. The sequence continues at coordinate 6,514 of JASGGD010000213.1, read as the reverse complement.
CCACGCAGACCGCCCCTCGCGGGTTCGAAGCCGCGCTGCGCGCCAATGCGGCCGCAGGCTATGCGCTGATCGCAGAAATCAAGAAAGCTTCACCTTCCAAGGGATTGATCCGCAGCGATTTTCACCCATCGGACCATGCCGTTGCTTACGAAGAGGGAGGTGCCGCCTGCCTCTCCGTGCTGACCGATGCGCCCTATTTTCAGGGGCATGAAGATTTCCTCGTTGAAGCCCGTGCTGCCTGCAATCTTCCGGTGATCCGCAAGGACTTCATGGTCGATCCCTGGCAGGTCGCCGAAGCACGTGCAATCGGCGCCGACGCCATCCTCATCATCGTCGCAGCGCTGGACGACGTACTGATGGCGGAAATCGAGGCGGCCGCGATTGAACGCAGCCTCGATTGCCTTGTAGAAGTTCACAACGAAGCTGAGATGGAGCGGGCAAGCCGCTTGAAATCTCGTCTTATTGGCGTGAACAATCGTGATCTGCGGCGTTTCGCCACTGACATCGCGACCACTGAACGGCTGGCCCCGCTGGCGCCGGAAGGCACCCTGCTAGTGAGCGAAAGCGGCATCAACGTCCACGCCGATCTCGAACGCCTTTCAACCTGTGGCGCCCGCACTTTTCTTGTCGGCGAAAGCCTCATGCGCCAGAGCGACATAGAGTCGGCGACGCGCATTCTGCTTACCGGAGCCTGATCAGCAAAGGGATCGCGATGACAAAGTCCCTCACGCACATTGACGGAAGTGGTACTGCGCGCATGGTCGATGTCGGCGCGAAGGCCGAAACCCAGCGTATCGCAGTGGCCTCGGGCCGAATATCCATGACTGCCGAGGCGCTGGCTGCGATCCGAGCAGGAAACGCACCCAAGGGCGACGTTCTGGCCACCGCACGCATCGCTGGTATCATGGCCGCGAAACGTACGGCCGAACTCGTCCCAATGTGCCACTCGCTCACACTGGACGCCGTGAACCTCGATTTCTCGTTCGAGGTCAACGCGGTCCGGGTCGTTGCGAAGACTTCGGTAAACGGCCGAACCGGCGTTGAAATGGAAGCAATAACAGCAACTTCCATTGCACTTGTAACAATCTATGACATGGCCAAAGCGCTCGACAAAGGCATGGTTATCAGCGACATTCAACTCGTCGAGAAGACAGGCGGCAAATCCGGCCACTGGAAAATGGAGGGATGGGCCGAATGAACGGTGCGGCGCCACTCCCTCTTGAGGAGGCACAGGCTCGGCTTCTCGCGCTTGCTACGCCGCTGTCCATAGAGCATATCGACATCGAGAGCGCGCTAAACCGTTACCTAGCCGAGGCTCTGCATGCCAAGCGGACCCAGCCCGCGGCCCATCTGTCAGCGATGGATGGCTACGCTGTGATTTTCGACGACTTGCAAGGTCCCTGGCGCGTTGTCGGAGAGAGTGCAGCCGGACACCCTTATCTCGGCCCGCTCCTGAAAGGCGAGGCAGTACGCGTATCCACCGGGGCATTGCTGCCGAAGGACGCGGCCTCCGTCATTCTTCAGGAGGACTTGTCCAGTGACGGGGATGACCTGGTCCTGTCCGGCCATCCTCCAAAGCCTGCTCACAAGCACATCCGACCATGCGGAATGGATTTTTCCGAAGGTCTGGAAATCTTGCGGCCCAGATCGCGCGTAGGCCCAGCGCAGATGGCATTGGCACTCGCAGCAGGCCATACACACCTTCCGGTACATCGCACACCGCGCCTCACGGTGATCGACAGCGGCGATGAACTCGCAGCCAGCCCCGAGCACTGTGCCCCCCATCAGATCCCCGCCAGCAACGGCATCATGTTGATGGCGATGGCCCGGACGCTTGGTGTCGATGCCCGGTATATCGGCCCGGTACCCGACACGATCGAGTCAATCACCTCCGCCTTCGAGGCATCTGGCGACGCCGACCTCATCGTAACAAGCGGCGGGGCATCGGTCGGCGATCATGACCTCATTCGCCCCGCTTTGGAAAAGTGGGGCGCCGTCATCGATTTCTGGCGGGTCGCGATCAAGCCAGGCAAACCCCTTCTTGTCGCCACCCGGAAAACCGAGAGGCGGCAACAGATCGTGCTGGGGCTGCCTGGAAACCCGGTATCAAGCTATGTCACCGGCTATCACTTCATGCTCCCGCTCCTGCGCACGATGCAAGGCGCCGTGCAGCCGGTCCCGCTGCATCTGACGGCCCGACTGGGCACCCCCCTGCCCCCGAGCGGCCGCCGCCGGGAATTCCTGCGCGGCTGGTGGGACGGTGAAAGTGTGACCGTCAGCCCCCTGCAGGACAGCGGAGCCTTGTCTTCCCTTGCAGCAAGCAATGTTCTAGTCGATCGCCCGGCAATGGCGGGCGCGGTCGGGGCAGGAGCAAAAGTTCGGATATTCCTGCTCCAAAACGGTGGGATCGCGTGAAGTATTGTCAATTGGTTGCTTGATTGTTCCCTCAATGTTCACTACCAGAACAAGCGGGGTCAGGGTTTTCCTGATTTCGGAGGTCACGAAAAGGCAGCGACAATGTTGACGCGCAAGCAGCACGAATTGCTCCGGTTCATTCAGACCCGGCTCGAGGAGAGCGGCATCTCCCCGAGCTTCGAAGAGATGAAGGAAGCGCTCGATCTAAAGTCAAAGTCGGGCGTACATCGATTGATTTCCGCGCTGGAAGAACGCGGTTTCATCCGTCGTCTGCCCAATCGTGCCCGTGCGCTGGAAGTACTCAGGCAGCCTGACGACACTGGAATCAAGGTGCCACGTCCTGCCTCTGCCGCCAACAGCAACGACGGTATCGCCCCTTTCCAGTCACCGCGCCGCGCCCCCGAAGCGGCAAACGACGTGATAGAAATTCCGCTACACGGCCGGATCGCTGCAGGTGTTCCGATCGAAGCGCTCGAAGGTCAATCGACCCTACCGGTGCCTGCAGCTCTTCTCGGGTCGGGCGAGCACTACGCGCTCGAGGTGTCCGGTGATTCGATGATCGAAGCCGGTATCCTGGATGGCGACTTCGCCCTCGTGAAACGTACCAACTCAGCTCGCGATGGTGAGATCGTCGTTGCCCTTATCCGGGGAGAGGAAGCCACGCTCAAGTACCTGCGGCGTGAATCCGGGATGGTCCGCCTGGACCCCGCCAACGCTGCGTACGAACCTCAGATTTATGGTCCCGATGAGGTGGAAGTTCAGGGTAAACTTGCCGGGTTGCTGCGCCGATATAATTAGAACTAAATCTCGATCGGCCCTGAAATCGATATAGCGATCGGGGATGGAGACGAAACGCCCCATCCCCTTTACAACTATTTCTTTTCAAACGCTGCATTAATCGAAATTTGGGTATCATCGCTGACCAGCGGCGCGTACTTGCTTACGCCGAATTCGGTGCGCTTGATCGTGCCCACCGCATTGAATCCCAGAGTATAAGCCTTGTTCATCGGATTAACTGCACCGGCCTTGAACGTCGCCTTCAGCGTCACCGACTTCGTAACGCCGTGCAGCATCAGGTCGCCGGTCACGTCGGCAGTGCTCGCGCCGGTTTTCACCACCTTGGTCGAAACGAAGCGCATGGTCGGATACTGCGCAGCGTCGAACCACTCGGCGCTCACCAGTTCCTCGTCAAGCGTCTTGTTGGTGGTAGACACGGAAGCCACCGGCACCGAAACGTCCAGCTTCGCCGAAGCAAGGTTCTTGGGGTCAAGCGAAAGCGTACCAGTCGCGCCCGGCAGTGTGCCGAAGAACTCGCTGATGCCGAAGTGGTCGACGGTGAAGCGCACCAGCGTATGCGAACTGTCGAGCGCATAGTTGCCCGCCTGCACGGCAGCGGCATTGGTATCGGCCTGCTGCGCGACGATCGGCGCGGCCACGACCAGCGACGCAACTACCAGCGCCGACGCAAAGTAACGGTTCATTCGAATTCTCCGAAGGGGGAAGCGGGAAAGATCAAGGCTCGCGCGTTGATCTCATTGCCGATCCCTTGCGGCCAGCCCGATAAAATCGATCCACTTGTTCAGGTTTGTCGAACAAGAGAGGGCGACTTCATCCGCCCAGCCACTCCCGCGCGGACAGCCCCAGCAGCAGAACCGCCGCGAACAGCGCAAAGAAAAAGATCGGCGTCCATGGCATGAAGCCGACGCGCTCGATGTCCTTGCGGCGATGACGCCGGTGGTCGCCCAGCCAGGCGATCACCGCGATCAGCGCGGCTAGGCTTCCGCAGATGGTCATCACAACCCGAGAATCATCCATGCCCCGCCTTGCCCTCCCGCGAGGCGGAGTTAAAGCGCTGTCTCGTGACCGCAGCTTCCATCCGCAAAGACCGGCCGATGCTGGCCATCGCCCTACGCCTTGCCGCGATGGTGATGCTCTCGACGATGTTCATGCTGGTGAAGCTCGCCGGCGAGGCGGGCGTTTCGCTGCCCGAACTGGTGTTCTGGCGGCAGGCCATGGCGGTGCCGATCATCCTCGGCTGGCTGGCGGCGACCGGCGGGCTCGGCCTGCTGCGCACCCGCCGCATGAGCAGCCATGCCATGCGCGCTACGAGCGGCACGGCGGGGCTGTGCTGCAATATCGGCGCCGCCACCCTGCTCCCGCTGCCGGTAGGAACGACGCTGGGGTTCACAACGCCGCTCTTCGCGGTGCTGATCACCGCACTGGTGCTGCGCGACAAGGTTGGGCCTTGGCGCTGGACGGCCGTGGTGCTCGGCTTCATCGGCGTGCTGGTGATCGCGCAGCCAAGCGGCGATCCGGTGCCGCCGCTGGGGTTGGCCGCTGGCCTCGGAGCGGGGTTGATCGTCGCGATCGTCAGCTTCCAGATCCGCGACCTCTCGCGCACCGAGCCGCCGATCGCCTGCGTCTTCTGGTTCGCCTTCTACGGCTCGTTGTTCGCGGCGATCCTGCTGCCGTTCTACGGCACTGCGCATGGCGCCTGCGAGTGGCTGCTGCTCGCTGCGATCGGGCTGGCGGGAACGCTGGCGCAGTTCCTGATCACCTCGGCCCTGCGCTTCGGCCAAGTCGCGACGGTGGTGGTGATGGACTATACCGCGCTGATCTGGGCGACGCTCTACGGCTGGACGATCTGGGGGCACGTCCCCTCCGCCGCGATGGGACTGGGCGCCCCGATCATCGTCGCGGCGGGCCTGATCATCACCTCGCGCGAGCATTTCCTCGCGAAGCGCGTCTCGCCCACTTCGGCAATCGATGAAGGGGCAACGGAAGAAGCGGCTCAGGGAACCTGACCTGTCTACGTGTGTTCACCCCGATGCGCGGCGTGGCAGCACCCGTCGCACCGGAAAAAAGGAACACCAAAAATGGTCAAGAAGCTCGTTCTCGCCCTCGTCGCGGGCGGCATCGTTTTCTCCGCCGCCGCCTGCAACACCGTGAAGGGTGCGGGTCGTGACGTGGAGTCGGTCGGCCAGGCCGGTCAGGACGCGATCAACTGACGAAGTTTGCGGGCGGGCTCCAAGCCACCGACCGGAGCCTGCCCGCATACTCTCACGAACGCTTTTCTCGAGGACCGCCTTGCGCTAGTCGCAGCGGACAACGAAGGAACGAGCGCTCGATGAAAACCAGGATTTTCGCCGCCATTATTCTGGGCGGCGCACTTTTCACCACAACCGCCTGCAACACCGTCAAGGGCCTCGGCCGTGACATCGAGTCGGTAGGTCAGGCGGGGTCGAACGCCATCAACTAAGCGCCTCAGGCGTCGAAGACGTGGTTCGCAACCATGTCACGCGCGCGCAGCCACAGCACGAGCCGCAGCGCCACGATCATGCCGAGCGCGAAGCCCAGCGTCGCGTCCATCATGAGCAGAGCATTGCCCACCGGATGACCTGACGCCTGCATTCCACCGGACGGCAGGATCACGCGGCGCGCGATGAACACCGCCACGATCAGCAGGATCGCCAGCGGCGACTGCCGCATCATCACGCGCGCCTTCTCGCCCTCGCCGTCGATATGCAGGTGCATCAACCGCGCCCGCTGCGCGCCGATCGCCCCGCCGACGACCATCCCGGTCGCCAGACAGAGCCAGCCCAGCCCGCTCGGCGGCATCCCGGCCAGCGCCAGCGATACCGCCAGCACCACGATCACCGGCATGATCCACAACAGGGGAAGGCGCAGCGGCCGGGCCTTCTTCATCCGCATCATGCGCAGGGCCATGATGCCGACGAAGATCGCCAGCGGCAGATACGTGACGAGGCCGCGTCCACCTTCCCCCATATGCGTCAGCTTCCTCCGATTTCGCTCAGCGAGGGCGTACCGGGAACGCCCGGCTCCGCCTTCCACACCAACACAGGCTTGCGCGCGGCGAGCGTTTCGTCAAGCCGCCTGCGCGGCGCGAAGTGCGGCGCGGAGTGCAGGCTCTCGTCGCCCGCCTTGGCCCGCTCGGCAAGGCTGCGCAGCGAGGCGATGAAGCGGTCGAGGCCCGCCTTGCTTTCCGTCTCGGTCGGCTCGACCAGCATCGCGCCCTTGACCACCAGCGGGAAGTAGACCGTCATCGGGTGGAAGCCCTCGTCGATCAGCCCCTTGGCGA
>JASGGD010000212.1:0-7986 GCA_047605225.1 Novosphingobium sp. | reverse complement strand
CGTTGGCATGGGCGAAGCCGGTCATCTCGCCCGAGACGCCGCGCAGGCCGAAGCCCGCGTCGCGCGAATAGTCGGCGGTCTTGAGGCGGCCGTCGTCGAAGCCGAACGCCTCGCTGGCGACGAACTGCATGAACAGTTCGCCGTCCTCGCAGGACTTGAGCGTCTCGGCGGCGAGCGCCTGTGCCTCTTCGGGCGAGAGCTGGGTGTAGAGCAGCGAGCGCGGGTCGGTCATGGTCATGCCGCCGATATAGGCAGCATTATTCCCGCGGGGAAGAGATCAGGCGGCCTGCTGATCTGCCGGGCCGCCCTTCAGGACGAAACGGCGGTCGCAGTAGCCGCATTCGACATAGCCCTTCTCGTCGATCTCGAGCCAGACGCGGGGGTGGCCGAGCGCGGCTCCGCCGGGAATGTCGGTGGCCCCATCGCAGGAGACGCGGTGGGAATCGGTGAAGACGGTTTCGGGCGCGTTGGTCATGGTGTCGCCGGATTACCAAGGGTCTGCGGCGATTTCCAGATGGAATGCGCGGGACAGGGGAAGAAGGAAGGCCCACCCCCGGCCCCTCCCGCAAGCGGGAGAGGGGTAAGAAAAGCGCTGTGCGCCCCTCCCGCTTGCGGGAGGGGCAGCGAGACTTACTGAGCCGAAGGCGAAGTTAGTCGCAGCGGGGTGGGCTTTGTCAGGCCGCGACCACCAGCGAACCCGCTTCCTCGATCGCGGCGGCGACCGACTTCGCGCGAGTGTCGGCGTCGATGGCGATGCCCTCGGCCAGCACGAAGGTCGGCTCGGTAATGCCGATGAAGCCGAGCACCGCGCGCAGGTAGCTCTCCGCGTGCTCGAAGGCGGCAGCGGGCTGGCCCTCGCCGTAGTAGCCGCCGCGTGCGAGCGCGACGTAAACCTTTTTGTCGCCGACGAGGCCGACCGGACCTTCTGCGGTGTAGCGGAAGGTCTTGCCGGCGATGGCGATGCGGTCGATCCAGGCTTTGAGCTGGCTGGGGATCGAGAAGTTGTAGAAGCCCGCGCCGATCACCACGACGTCGGCATCGAGGAACTGCGCCAGTTCGGGCGTGCCTTCGGGATTGCTGAGCACGTCGAGCGTTAGGTGCGCCAACGGCTCGGCGGCGAGGTCGCGGTAGGTGACTTCGAGCGAGGGATCGGCCTTGGTCAGCGAAGCGACGATGGCGGCGGAAATGGCGCGGCTGGCGGAGTTGTCGCCAAGGATGCTGGAATCGAGGTGGAGGATCTTCATGGGAGGGGGCCTCAGTCTGGAAATGTGACCAGGTCTAGCTATGTTGCTGGAGTGATCGCGCCAAGAGCGCATATTTTCGGGACCTGGTACCATGAAGCTGACTACGTTCGACGAAGCTGACCAGCCTGTTGCCGCCTTGCCGGAAGCGATCGTCCACGATCCCAACGGCAAGGACTGCCGCCTCGTCGGCGACATTCTCGCGCGGGTCGGGGACAAATGGTCGATGCTGGTAGTGATGACGCTGCTGGGGGCGCCGCTGCACTTCAACGAATTGAAGCGCGCGATCCGGGGCGTGTCGCAGCAAATGCTCTCGCGCAACCTGCGCGCGCTGGAGCGGGACGGACTGGTCGAGCGGACCGTCCACGTCGGCGTTCCGGTGCGCGTGGAATATGCGCTGAGCGATCTGGGGCGTTCGCTCGCAGGGCCGGTGCAGGCGCTGGGAGCCTGGGCGGTCGAGGCACGTCCGGCGATCGAGGCCAGCCGGACGGCGTTCGATCGGGAGAATGATCGGGGCTAGAGTTTACGCTCTAAGCCTCGAACCGCAAGTGCAGGTTCGCCAGCCCCCGGATGATGTAGCTCGGCTCGTATTCGATCCGGCGCGCGGTCGCAGGCCCGTGATGGGCCTCGTCGAGCGTGATGGCGCCGGTATGCTCCAGAAAGCGGTCGAGCAGGACCGCCACTTCGGCCCGCGCCAGCGGTGCCCCAATACAGGTATGCGCGCCGCGTCCGAAGCCGAGATGTTCCTTGATGCGCGGACGCCCGATGCGGAATTCGCCTGGCTCGTCCCAGCGGCGCGGATCGCGGTTGGCGGCGGATAGCGAGACCACCACGCGCTTGCCTGCGGGAATGTCCATTTGGCCGATCTTCGTCGCCCGCGCGGCAATGCGGAAGGTGGCCTTGGTCGAGCCCTCGACGCGCAGCACTTCCTCTAGGAAAGGCCCGATCAGCATGCGATCATCACGCAGGGCCTGCTGCATCGCCTGATCCTCGCACAGGCGGCGCAGGGCGTTGCCGATCAGCTTGGCGCTGGTGTCCTGCCCGGCGGCGAAGAGGAACATCGCAGATTTCACGACCTCCATCGCATCGGGCGTCGAGCCGTCGGGATATGTCGCCAGCGCCATCTCGGTCATGACGTCGTCCTGCGGTCGGGCACGGCGCTCGGCGATGTAGCGTACGAAGTAGCCGGCCATGATCATCAGCGGGTGGATGCTCTGCGCGTCGGGCGTGTCCATGTTTCCGGGCGGGGGGGCATCGTCGATGATCTTGCGGAAGGCGTCGCGATCCTCCGCAGGGACGCCGAGCAGATCGGCGATAACCATGGTGACGAAAGGCGTGGCGATGGAGCCCACCAGTTCGCAGCCGCCCGCCGCGACGGCCCCGCGCACCATCTCGTCGGCGAAGGCGCGCATGAACGCCTCGTTGGCCTTGAGGCGCGAGGGCACGAACAGCGGATTGAGCAGTGAGCGGGCGGCGAGGTGCCTGTCGCCGTCGTAGGAGACCATCAGCTCCATCTGTCCGTTCGGCGTGGCGCCCAGCAGCGCGGAGATGTCGTCGCCTTCCACCGCGAAGGGTAGCGGCGCCAACGGGTCGGGGTTCAGCCAGGACGAGAAATCGCGCTTGTTCAGCAGCACTTCGAGCGCTTCGGCAAAGCCGGTCACCACGATCACGTCGCGGCTCTGCATCTGATAGACCGGGCCGTGGGCGCGGATCGTCTCGAAGTAATCGTAAGGATCGAGCAGCACCGAATGGTCGGTGAAGTAGTCCTTCTCGATAGAGGCTGCTGCGTTTGCCATGGGCGCTCTCCTGACACGGCCGCTCGATTGGCGGCACTTAATGATATAGTGTGGATCATATCATCTGGTGCGAGAGCGTCAACGCCGCACCTGCGCTCTTTACGCCGTGGCGATCATGGCCCACATGCACGGCTATGAGCACTTCTACCCCCGCGATCGCCATCCGTGACCTCGTCAAGCGCTATGCCCCGGCCGGAAGCGGCGAGGGCAAGCTGGCGTTGAAGGGTGTTTCGTTCGATGTTCCGGAAGGTGGCATCTTCGGGCTGCTCGGCCCCAACGGCGCCGGCAAGTCGACGCTGATCAACATCCTGGCCGGCATGGTGATGAAGACCTCGGGCTCGGTCGACATCTGGGGTTTCGACATCGACCGCGATCAGCGCAACGCCAAGCGCGCGATCGGCATCGTCCCGCAGGAGATCGTCTTCGATCCGTTCTTCACGCCGTTCGAGGTGCTGGAGATCCAGGCCGGTCTCTATGGCATCGCCAAGGTGCTGCGCCGCTCCGAGGACCTGCTGCGCGCGGTGCACCTGGCCGACAAGCGCGATGCCTATGCCCGCACGCTGTCGGGCGGCATGAAGCGGCGCCTGCTGATCGCCAAGGCACTGGTCCACCGCCCGCCCGTGCTGGTGCTCGACGAGCCGACCGCCGGCGTCGACGTCGAGCTGCGCCGCCAGTTGTGGGAACTCGTGACCGAGTTGAACAAGGAAGGTGCGACGATCGTGCTGACCACGCACTACCTCGAGGAAGCCGAGGAACTGTGCGATCGCATTGCCATCATCAATCACGGCGAACTGATCGCCAACAAGCCGACGCGCGAACTGGTCGGCATGGCGCGCGAGAAGATCATCGCCCTGACGCTCGATCGTGACGTGACCGAGCTGCCCAGCCACCCCGGCTTCGTCAAATGCGTGAAGACCGGCGAGCGGGTTCTGGAGATCACCTACGACAAGGACCGCGCCAATGCGGGTGAAATCATGTCGGCGCTGCAAGCGCAGGGGTTCGCGATCGTTGACGTGACGACTCGTGAAGCGGATCTCGAAGATGTGTTTGTTAGCCTAACCAGCGCGGTGCGGTCGGCCGCCTGAGTGTAGCCGGCGACTCGGCGCGCGAGGGGAACGACTCGTCGCCGTTCCATGTTGTGATGTAGGTGTCTCGCAATTTTCCGGGCTGGCGCTGCGCGCATTCGGCAGGTGCGATTAACAAAATTTTACATCTTATCTGAGGAATTCAAGCAAATCCCCGTATCCCGTTTTTTCCCAATCAATATTCGGGAGGATAAGGGGGTTCGCGTAGAGGTTAGAATTATTACTTACTTGCCGCCTGCTTCAGCATCATCAAGTTTCCACACCTTGTGCTTCTGGCGGCGAATAGTCTTACCGCAATTTTTACATGTACCAGTGTAATTGAGGCCGTCCCATTTCACGTCGTTGCGGACCGGTTCATGCCTATTGGCAAAGCAAAGCGGAATCGAAATCGCCACGAGATAGGTTCCTCAATGAGAAGCGGGAGCGGTCTAGATTAATGGGCGGTGTTGGCAAGAAGCAAAATCGTCGTAAGTTAACCGTCTTTGTAATGACTTGGTCTATCATATATAAGAACTATGATGCGTCGCAACATGGAAGTTTGCACGCGCGCAAACTATTGCGATTCATGTGCAACGGGCGCTAGGAGCGGCGTCATGGAAACGCCATCCAGCGCCGCCGGCGCATTCGACGTCCTTGTGATCGGTTCCGGTGCGGCCGGACTTACGGCTGCGCTCGCGGTAGCCGACAAGGTCAGGGTCGCGGTATTGGCCAAAGGCACGTTGACCGGCGGCTCGACCGCATGGGCGCAGGGCGGCATCGCCGCCGTGCTCGATGCCGGGGACACCTTCGAGGAACACGTCCACGATACGATGGTCGCAGGCGCGGGCCTCAACCGGCGCGAGACGGTGGAGTTCGTCATCGAACGGGCGCCGCACGCCATCGAGCGGCTGGTCGAACTGGGCGTGCCGTTCAACATGGACGGAGAAACGCTGCACCTCACGCGCGAGGGCGGCCATTCGCACCGGCGCATCGTCCACGTCGCCGACGCGACCGGCTGGGCGGTGCAGCAGGCGCTGCTGCAAGCGGCCGAGGCCCATCCCAACATCACCCTGCTGCCCGGCTATTCGTGCATCGACCTCATCACCGGGCGGCACGAGCAGCGCTATTCGGGCTCGGGCCGGGTATGGGGCGTCTATGCACTGAACGAGGCGAGCGGGCGGGTCGAGGCCTTTACAGCACGTGCCACGGTACTGGCGACCGGCGGAGCAGGGCGCGTCTACCAGTTCAGCACCGCCCCGCGCGGTGCCACCGGTGACGGCATCGCCATGGCCTGGCGGGCGGGCGCGCGCGTCTCCAACATGGAGATGATGCAGTTCCACCCGACCTGCCTCTACAACTTGGACGTCAAGAACTTCCTCATCACCGAGGCCGTGCGCGGCGAGGGCGGGCACCTCATTAACCCGCGAACCGGCAAGCGCTTCATGACCTTCTACGATCCCGAGCGGCTGGAACTGGCCCCGCGCGACGTCGTGGCGCGCGCGATCGACTCCGAGATCAAGCGTTTCGGCCTCGACTACGTCCACCTCGACATCAGCCACCAGCCCGAGGATTTCGTGAAGGCGCACTTCCCGAACATCTACGAGAAGCTGATGGGCCTCGGCATCGACATGACGAAGGAGCCGATCCCGGTCGTGCCCGCGCAGCACTACACCTGCGGCGGCATCCTCGTGGACCTCGACGGCCGCACCGACCTGCCGGGGCTCTATGCCGCCGGTGAGTGCACCGAGAGCGGGCTGCACGGCGCGAACCGCCTCGCGTCCAACTCGCTGCTCGAATGCTTCGTCTTCGGCGAGGCGGCGGCGGCGGATATCCTTGCGAAGTGGGGCAGCTTCGAGGCGCCGCCGCAAGTGCGCGCCTGGGACGAGAGCCGGGTGACCGATTCCGACGAGGAAGTCGTCATCAAGCAGAACTGGACCGAGATTCGCCGGTTCATGTGGAACTATGTCGGCATCGTGCGCACCACCAAGCGGCTCGAGCGCGCCATGCACCGCATCCAGATGCTCAACGGCGAGATCGAGGAATACTACCGCCACTTCCGCGTCTCGACCGACCTGATCGAACTGCGCAATCTGCTGCAGAGCGCGCAGCTTATTGTCGAATCCGCGCTGAAGCGGCATGAGAGCCGGGGACTGCACTATACGCTGGATTATCCGGCGGCGGATGCGCAGCCGCTGGATACTGTCCTGGTGCCCTGAGGACGGAAGGCCCACCCCCAGCCCCTCCTGCAAGCGGGAGGGGAGCAAAGCAATAGCCCTCCCGCTTGCGGGAGGGCCGGGAGGCTTGGCAGCTTGCTGCCTAGCCGGACGGGGAGGGTGGTACCGTCACCCGATATGCAGCACCCGCCCGAGGAAGATCAGCACGATCGCGCCGATCACCGAGGCAAGGCACCCCGCGCGGCTGAAGTCGCCGCGTCCCCGGCTGGTCACCAGCCCCGCGAGCAGAGAACCGCCGACACCCAGCAGGATCGTCGCGATCCAGCCCATGGGCACTGCGCCCGGATAGAAGAACCGGGCCAGCGCGCCGATGACGAGGCCGCTGATGATGGCACCGATGATGTTGAGCATTTGCTGTGTAACTCCCCTTCGCGCCGCAGCGCCTTCGCAATCACGCTGATAAGCGGTGAGGAGGCCGCTGGTTGCACGTCCTCGTCAAGTGTCTGACGCCCATCGACGAAAGCTGATCGATAGGCCGGGGAAAGCGGCGGCACTCGCTCTTGACCGGCTCCGTTCGTCGCACGCCCGATTCGTCTCACCGGTGATTTATGTGGAAAAATTTAGGAGGCGCGGACCGATTCAAAGGGTTGCGCTTCTGGAAGACAACGGAAATTCGGCGCGTCGCGGCAAGGCGATGACGGCCCTGTGACGAATGCATGGGGCAATGCCATATCCGGTGCCCCTCTTGAACCTCTCGCTGGAAAGGGCACTATAGGTTGTGTCGCGCCGATCGAGGGGCCTCAATACCTAGGGATGCAACGCGAAAGACCGAAAGGTGCACGCGGAACCCTTCAGGGAACTTGGGACCAGACTTCTCGAACGGCGCGCCGGTGGTCTGGCAGGGAATGTCGTTCTCTTTTTGTGCTGGTTCTGATAGATGGGGCGTTCTTGAGCGCCCTTCGACTCGGTGCCGGCCCGCTTGGCCGCCGAAAGCAGTTTGGATCGCCTCCGTGGCGGTTCGATGACGGGTTTTGACGATACATTGGGGGCGCACCAGTGGATTTCAGGAATGGAAGCGACGGACACGTGTCTGAATCGGATGTGAGCTACGCGGATCCCGCACAGGTGGACATGGAGGCGCTGCTCGCCGGTCATGTCGCCGAGGACCGCATGAAGAAGGAAGGCCAGGCAGTCGCCATGGACAAGACCGACACCGCAACCGCAGACCTCGTGGAAGCGCCGAAGGCGAAGAAGAAGGGCGGCGATTCGAAGCGGATCAACGACCGCCGCTTCACCATCGTCACCGATCCCTCGCGCGACGCGCTCCTGACCGACTTCGGCAAGGAAACGCTGGACGATCGTTACCTGCTGCCCGGTGAGAAGTATCAGGACCTCTTCGCCCGCGTGGCCGATGCCTATGCGGACGACCAGGAGCACGCGCAGCGCCTGTACGACTACATCTCGCGCCTGTGGTTCATGCCTGCCACCCCCGTGCTGTCGAACGGCGGCACCGGGCGCGGCCTGCCGATCTCGTGCTACCTCAACTCGGTGGAAGACAGCCTCGAGGGCATCGTCGCCACCTGGAACGAGAATGTCTGGCTTGCCTCGCGCGGCGGCGGCATCGGTACGTACTGGGGCAACGTGCGCGGCATCGGTGAGCCGGTCGGCCTCAACGGCAAGACCAGCGGCATCATCCCCTTCGTGCGCGTGA
>JASGGD010000211.1:0-8015 GCA_047605225.1 Novosphingobium sp. | reverse complement strand
CTGGATGCCGCGCAGGCCCGCAAAGCCGGGGGTCGCGGCAGGCGCGGGCTGCGCCTCGTCCTCGGCACCAAGCTCAAGCTCCGCCGAAGGCTCATAGGCCTGAGTCGGTGCAACGAAAGGCGCGGGCTCCGGAGCGGGAGCCGGCTGCTGCGCGATCGGGGCAGGCGCCGGAACTGGAGCGACGGGCGCCTGATAGCTGGGAGCCGAAGGCGGATTGTGCAGCGCCGGACGCGCAATCCCGCGCGAGGCGCCGAGGTTCAGCGGACGCGAGGCGATCTCGGCCATTTCCGTGGTCTGCTCGATGCCGGTGGCGACCACCGAGACGCGGATCTTGCCCTGCAGGTCCGGGTTGAACGCCGAGCCCCAGATGATGTTCGCGTCGGGATCGACCAGCTCGCGGATGTGGTTCGCGGCCTCGTCGACTTCGAGCAGCTTCATGTCGTCGCCGCCGATGATCGAGATGATGACGCCCTTCGCGCCCTGCATCGACACGCCGTCGAGCAGCGGGTTGGCGATGGCGCGTTCGGCGGCTTCCAGAGCACGGTTAGGGCCTTCGCCCTCGCCGGTGCCCATCATCGCCTTGCCCATTTCCCCCATGACCGAGCGGACGTCCGCGAAGTCGAGGTTGATGAGGCCCGGCATGATCATCAGGTCGGTGATCGAGCGCACGCCCTGCTGCAGCACTTCGTCGGCGAGCGTGAAGGCTTCCTTGAAGGTCGTCTCCGCCTTCGCCACCAGGAACAGGTTCTGGTTGGGGATGACGATCAGGGTGTCGACGTGCTTCTGCAGCTCCTCGATGCCCGAGTCGGCGGCGCGCATGCGGCGCGTGCCTTCGAACATGAACGGCTTGGACACCACGCCCACGGTGAGGACGCCCTTCTCGCGCGCGGCCTGCGCGATGATCGGGGCCGCACCCGTGCCGGTGCCGCCGCCCATGCCGGCCGCGATGAAGACCATGTGGACGCCGTCGAGCAGGCGCTCCAGCTCCTCACGGGTTTCCTCAGCGGCCGCACGGCCCACTTCGGGCCGCGCACCGGCCCCGAGGCCCTGGGTGATCTCGGGGCCGAGCTGGATGCGCGTTTCCGCGATCGAGTTGTTCAGCGCCTGCGCGTCGGTGTTGGCGACGACGAAGTCCACGCCCTCGATCTGGGCGCCGATCATGTTGGCGATCGCGTTTCCACCCGCACCGCCGACGCCGATGACGAGAATGCGAGGACGAAGCTCCTCGATAGCCGGCGGTCCGATGTTAATGCTCATTTCGCTCTCCTGCAGGCACGTCGCGCGAAGAAAATCCGTTGACTTGCCTGATTGCACGCTTCGATTCGTCTACGCAAAGGATCATAAGCCTTTGTCCACAGCCAAAGCCGCCAATTCCGCCATTTTCAGCGCGTTTGTCGTTCGGTTTGCACGACTGGTCTTCAAGGCGTTCGAAACGTTCAAAAGTATTCGCGCAAAGCCTGATAGACGCGGCCCACCATGCCCAGCTTGCCCAGCCGCACAGTGCTCTGGTGGCTGCGCCCCAGCGAGCGAATATCCTGCGGGTCCGCCGCCGCGTAAAGCACCAGCCCCGCCAGCGTCGAGAAGCCAGGCTTCACATGCGCTTCGGCCAGCCCCGAGAGGTGCGCGACGCGGCCGATGCGTACCGGCTTGCCGATCGCGGCCTGCGCATAGTCGGCAAGGCCCACCAGTTCGGCGCCGCCTCCGGTGAAGACCACCTGCTTGCCGCGCTGGCCGGTGAAGCGCATCGTCTTGAGCGCCTTGTTCACCTCTTCCATCAGCATGCCGAGCTGGCCGGTGATGACGCCGATCAGCTCGGCGCGCGGAATACGGTTCTTGTCGTCGGCATGGCGGGCGATCGGGCCGGTGCCTTCCTCGCCGGGCGCGTTGACCGGGATCATCTCGCGGTGGTCGTGCGGGCTGGCGATCGCCGAGCCGTTGACGCACTTCAGTCGCTCCGCCTGGAAGCGGCGGATGCCGAAGGCCGAGGCGATGGCGTCGGTGATGTCGGCCGAACCCATCGGGATCGACATCATGTCCTTGAGCATGCCCTGCTCGTAGATCGCCACGTTCGTCACCTCGCCGCCGAACTCGACGAGGGCGACGCCCAGATCGCGCTCCTCGGGCGAAAGGCACGCCTGCCCTGCCGCGATGGGGGAGCCGACGACGGCCTCCACCTCGAGGTGCGCGGACTGCACGGCTTCAGTCAGGTTGCGGATCGGCGCGCCGTCCGCCAGCATGATGTGGATATCGACGCCGAGGCGCTCGGCATGGAGGCCCTTGGGATCGATCACGCCGTGCGCGCCGTCGAGGCGGTACTGCGCGGGCTGCGCGTGCAGCACCATGCGCCCGTCGGGCTGGATCACTTCCTTGGCGGAGATCAGCAGCTGGTCGATATCCTCCTGCTCGATGCGGCGGCCGCCGATCTCGGCATCGAACTGGTCGATCCGGCTGGCGAGGCCCGCGCCCGAACAACCGATCCAGACTTTCTGGACGGCGGTGTCGGCCATCTTCTCGGCCCGGTCGATGGCATCGCGCACGGCGTATGTCGCGGCGGCCATGTCGGTGACGAAACCGCGCTTGATGCCCTGGCTGGCGCGGTGGCCCGAGCCGAGCACGACCATGTCGCCCACCTCGTTGATCCCCGCGACGATCGCCGAGATGCGGAAGGAGCCGATGTTGACCGCGCCGAACACGCGGGTGATGCGCTGGTTGGCCATTACTGTTCCTCCGCCGCCGTGGTTTCAGAGGCGCCTGTGTGCGGGACGGCCCCCGCCTTCAAGGCCAGTTCCTGCCCGTCCTGCTCGGGCACGCGCAGATAGATGCGGTCCTTGGCGCGCATGTCGAACGCGGTGACCTTACCGCCGAGCAGGCGGTTGGTCCCGTCGAGCCGCGCGAACGTGACCAGCGCGCCGGCGGATTCGCGGTCACCCTCGGGCAGCGCGAGCACCTGCCCAGACTGGAAGGTCAGGTTCCAGCGGCGGTTGCCGATCCATTCGGCCTCGGCGACACGCGGCTTCATCGCGGGCGCGGCTTCCAGCAAGTGGCCGAGCGCGATCACCTGCTGCCCCGCGCCGGGGCCGGAGACGATCAGCTTGCCACCCGCATCCTTGCGGCTAACGGCTTCGAGTTCATGGCCCGTCTCGTCGATCAGCATGAAGCGATCGGCCTTGCGCAGCACCGCATGCGGCTCACGCTCGACGATGTCGATGACGAGGGTATCGGGCAGCTGGCGCGAGACGCGCGCGTCCTTGACCCACGAGAGGCCCAGCAGGTCCTGCCGCAGCGCCTCGATATCGACCAGCGGCATCGCCCGGTCACGCTCGGCCAGCGCCTTCTCGTAGACCTTGAGTTCGTTGATGTTCTTGACGCCGCGCACTTCGACGCGCTTCACCTCGAAGCCGGTCTGGCCCGCGACCAGCGCCATCTGGTGCCCGGCCAGCCCCGGCAGCCCCGCAAAGCTGGCGACCACGCAGACGAGCGCCGCCGCGCCGCCGAGGATAGCGACGAGGAAGATCTTGTGCAGCTGTCCTTCGGAGAACGGCAGCCAGGCCATGACCTGATCGAGCGCCGATCCGGTCCGCGCCTTGGCCACGCGCACCTTGCGCTGCGCACCCGCCTGCGCGGCGGCTTTACGGGCGGTAGTGCCCTTGCGCCGGATGGTCTGGCTCATTTTGCCTTTACTTTATCGGCAAGCGCCTCGGCGATGATCGCCTCGACGAGTTCGGGATAGTCCATGCCGCAGGCGCGTGCCTGCTCGGGCACGAGGCTGAGCGGCGTCATGCCCGGCTGGGTGTTCACTTCGAGAAGGAACAGCCCCTCGATCCCTTGCGTATCGTCCCAGCGGAAGTCCGAACGGCTGGTGCCCTTGCAGCCCAAGAGCTGGTGCGAGCGCAGCGCGATGTCCTTGCAGGCCTGCGTGATATCATCGGGGATATCCGCCGGGCAGACGTGCTCGGTCATCCCGTCGGTGTACTTGGAATCGAAGTCATAGAAGCCCGACTTGGGCTTGAGTTCGGTCACCAGCAGCGCGCGGTCGCCGATCACCGCCGTCGTCAGCTCGCGCCCACGGATATAGGGCTCGGCCAGCAGTTCGTCGAATTCCTGCCACGGCCCCTTCACGTCCTTCGCGATGGGGTTGCCGTAGTTACCCTCGGCGGTGACGATGGCGACGCCGACCGACGAACCCTCGTTCACGGGCTTGAGCACGTAAGGACGCGGCAGCGGATCGGCGACGTGAATGTCGACGGACTTGACCACGCGGCCACCCGGCATCGGCACGCCGTGCGGGACCAGCGCCTGCTTGGTCAGTTCCTTGTCGATGGCGATGACCGAAGTCGCGAGGCCCGAGTGCGTATAGGTCAGGCCCATCAGGTCCATCATGCCCTGCACCGTGCCGTCCTCGCCCGGCGCGCCGTGAAGCGCGTTGAACACGACGTCGGGCTTCGCTTCGGCCAGACGCAGCGCCACGTCGCGGTCCATGTCGATGCGGGTGGCGGTATGGCCCTTCGATTCCAGAGCCTTGGCCACGCCCTCGCCGCTCATCAGCGAGACCGGGCGTTCGCTCGACCAACCACCCATCAGGACTGCGACATGGAGGGGCTTAAGGCTCATGAATTCAGACTCGTTCGATAAAGCGGGGTTTGCAGGTCGCGGACGGCTTCGGAGCAGCCCTTGTCCCAGGGGAAGAGGCCGTCGTCCACGCCCGGCCAGACGATCTGCATCGCGCGGGACATGTCCTCGCCCTCATGCTCGGCGTACCACATCGCCGAGTTGAAGTAGTGCGGGATCAGGCATTCCGGCTCGACCTCGCGGATCATGCAGCGGTGACCCTTGAGGAGACCGTCGATCTCTTTCCAGTCCTCCAGCACGAAGCCTTCGCGGCACATGTCGAGCACGCCGTTTATGACGGCGGCTGACAGTTCGGTCGAGAAGCCGAAGACGATCACCTCGGGCTGGCTGACGGTGGTGCGAAAGCCGACCGAATAGGCGAAGCGTTCCTCGCTCTCGTCGTCCTCATCGGCATCGTCGGGCGGGGTGACGACGGTGATGTGGCAGCCGAATTCCTCGATATTGTCGAGGATCTGCTGTTCGTGGCGGCTGAGGCGGTCATCCCTCATGGGCGTTTCCCAACGCGCTGGATTTCCCATTCGAGATCGACGCCGGACTGGTCCTTCACCCGGCGGCGCACTTCGTCGCCGAGGTTCTCGATGTCCTCGCTGGTGGCCTCGCCGGTGTTGAGGAGGAAGTTGGTGTGCTTCTCGCTCACTTGCGCGCCGCCGAGCGAGAGACCGCGACAGCCCGCCTCGTCCACCAGCTTCCACGCGGCGTGGCCTTCGGGGTTCTTGAAGGTGGAGCCACCGGTCTTCGAACGCAGCGGCTGCGACGCCTCGCGCGCGGCGGAAATGCGGTCCATCTCGGCCTGTATCGCGGCGGGTTCACCGGGGCGCCCCCTGAAGCGCGCGGAGACGACCACCGCGCCTTCGGGCAATTCGGAATGGCGGTAGGTATAGCCGAGGTCGGCATTGCCCAGCGTCACCAGCTCGCCCGAGCGCAGCACCACGTCGCAGTCGATCAGGATGTCCTTCACCTCGCCGCCATAGGCGCCGCCGTTCATCCGCACGAAGCCACCCACGGTGCCGGGGATCGAGCGCAGGAATTCCACGCCCGCTATCCCTGCGTCGCGCGCGGTGGAGGACACGAGAATGCCGCTCGCCCCGCCGCCGCAGTCGAGCGTGACGTCATTCAGCCTGGTCACCTTGGCGAAGGCCTTGCCCAGCCGGATGACCACGCCGGGAACGCCGCCATCGCGCACGATCATGTTGGAGCCGAGGCCCAGCGCCATCAGCGGCACCGCCGGGTCCAGCGCGCGCAGGAAGTCCTGCAGGTCGGCCAGGTCCTTGGGCTCGAACAGCCACTGCGCATGGCCGCCCGCCTTGAACCAGACGAGCGGGGCCAGCGGCGCATTGGCCGTCAGCTTGCCCCGAACCGCCGTCTGATCGAGCGTCAGTGTCACCCCGCTCTCCGCACGCGAATGCTGTCGGCAAGCCCTGCAGCCCACTTGGTGATGTCGCCCGCGCCGAGGCACACGACCATGTCGCCCGGCTGGATCGAGCCCGCCAGCGCATCGGCCAGCGCGTCCGGCCCGGCGATGACTTGCGCCGAGCGGTGACCGCGCGCCTTCATGCCCGAGACCATCGCGGCGCTGTCCACGCCCTCGATCGGCTGCTCGCCCGCCGCATAGACCGGGGCGGCATAGACCACGTCGGCATCGTTGAAGGCACTTTCGAAGTCCTCCATGTGATCGCGCAGGCGGGTGAAGCGGTGCGGCTGCACCACCGCGATGACACGCCCCTTCACGCCCTCGCGCGCGGCGGCGAGCACGGCGCGGATTTCCACCGGATGGTGGCCGTAATCGTCGATCACGGTGACCGAACCGCCGTCCAGTTCCACTTCGCCTACCTTGGTAAAGCGCCGCTTGACGCCGCCGAACTTGGAGAAGCCGGTCTGGATGCAGGCGTCCGAGCAGCCCATCTCCACCGCCACGCCGACGGCCGCGAGCGCGTTCTGGACGTTGTGGCGGCCCGGCATCGGCAGTTCGATACCCTCGATCCGGCGGAACGAACCGTCACGCTGGCGCAGCGCCACGTCGAAGCGGTTGCCTCCGGGGATCGGCGTCACGTTCTCGCCGCGAATGTCGGCCTGGGCGGAGAAACCGTAGGTCACCACGCGGCGGTCGCGCACCTTGGGGATGATCGCCTGCACTTCGGGGTGATCGATGCACAGCATCGCCGCGCCGTAGAACGGCACGTTCTCGATGAACTCGACGAAGGATTCCTTGATCCTCTCGAACGAGCCGTAGTGATCGAGGTGCTCGGGATCGATGTTGGTGACGATCGCGATCGTGCCGTCGAGGCGCAGGAACGAGCCGTCGCTTTCGTCCGCCTCCACCACCATCCAGTCCGACGCGCCAAGCCGCGCGTTCGATCCGTAGGAATTGATGATGCCGCCGTTGATGACCGTCGGGTCCACGCCGCCCGCATCGAGCAGCGCCGCCACCATCGAGGTCGTGGTGGTCTTGCCGTGCGTGCCAGCCACCGCGACGGTGTTCTTCAGGCGCATCAGTTCGGCCAGCATTTCCGCGCGGCGCACCACCGGGATGCGGTGTTCGAGGGCGTAGACGACCTCGGGATTCTCGCGCTTCACCGCCGTGGAGGTGACGACCACCGCCGCGCCTTCGACGTTTTCGGCGGCGTGGCCGATCGAGACCTTGATCCCGCGCGCGCGCAGGCCCTCGACGACATAGCCCTCGGCAATGTCGCTGCCCTGCACCGAGTAGCCGAGGTTGTGCATGACCTCGGCGATGCCCGACATGCCGATGCCGCCGATCCCGACGAAATGGATGGTCCCGATTTCGGTGCCGACGCCCTTCACTTCATATTCTCCATCGCCAGTGCCTCACCGCCTTGCGGGGCGCTGGCCTTTTCCATCCTGATGACGTCCATGATCGGCGCCGCGCCGAAGCTTTCGACGAGGTCGGCCAGATCACGCGCGGCGTTCGGATAGCCGCAGTTCCACGAGGCATGCGCGGCGTTCGCCAGCGTCTCGGGATGCTGGGCGATCGCCTGAATCTGCAGACACAAGTCCTTGGCCATCTTCTGATGGACCTCGGCCTGTTCGCTGAGCAGCGCGTTGCGCTTGTCGCCCTTGTAGGCGTCGGGGTTTTCAGTGGTGACGGCGGGCTGGCGGATCACCCGCGCACCGCCGCCCGCGACCATCTCGCGCGCGTTGGCGGTCTGGTGATCGTCCATCGCGTAAGGCAGCGGGATCAGGATCGCCGGACGGCCCACGGCGGTCAGCTCCGCGATCGTCGAGGCGCCCGAGCGGCCGATGAACAGGTGTGCCCCTGCAAGCCGCTCGGCCATGTTCTCGAAATAAGTCGCGAGTTCGGCGGGGATGCCGTGCGCGGCATAGCGCTCGCGGACCCGCTCGATGTCCTCGGACCGGGCCTGCTGGAT
>JASGGD010000210.1:0-8063 GCA_047605225.1 Novosphingobium sp. | reverse complement strand
CTGGAAGCGGCCCGCGCGCTGCTCTACCTCGCCGCCGCCAAGGTGACGGCAGGTGCGCCCGACAAGACGCGCTTTTCGGCGATGGCCAAGCTGATCGCCACCGACACCGGTTCCTCGGTGGTGGACCGCGCGCTGCAGGTCTTCGGCGGCTACGGCTATCTCAAGGACTATCCGATCGAGCGCTTCTGGCGCGACTTGCGCGTCCATCGCATCCTCGAAGGCACCAACGAGGTCATGCGCATGATCGTCGGCCGCGAACTGGTCAAGTAAGGGGCCGTCATGACTGACGAAGTGCTGTTCCGGCGCGAAGGCGTCGCAGGCGTCATCTCGCTCAACCGCCCCAGGGCGATCCACGCGCTGACCCTTGCCATGTGCGAGGCGATGAGCGCGCAGCTGACTGCGTGGGCAACCGACGACGCCGTGGAAGTCGTCCTGATCGACCACGCCGAAGGGCGCGGCTTCTGCTCGGGCGGCGACATCAACCTGCTGCGCCATTCCGCGCTGAACGATGGCGGGGTGGAGGGACGCAAGTTCTTCCTCGCGGAATACCGCCTCAACCACCAGCTGTTCACGTACGACAAGCCGATCGTCGCCTTCATGGACGGCATCACCATGGGCGGCGGCGTCGGCATTTCGCAGCCCGCGAAGTACCGCGTGGCGACCGAGAACACCCGCTACGCCATGCCCGAGACCGGCATCGGCCTGTTCCCCGATGTTGGCGGCGGCTGGTATCTCTCGCGCCTCGATGGCCGCGTGGGCCAGTTCCTCGCGCTGACCGGCGCGCGTTTCGACGGTGCCGAGTGCCTCTGGGCGGGCCTCTCCACGCACTACCTGCCGTCCGAGGCGCTGGCCGAGGCCAAGAGCCGCATCGCTGCGGGCGACGAGATCGGCGGTGTGCTCGCCGCGCTCTCGACCAGCGCGCCCGAACCGAAGGTTGCCGCCAATGCGGGCGCGATCCGCAAGCACTTCGCCTTCGATACCCTGGAGCAGGTGCTGGGCTCTCTGGAGAGCGATGGTGGCGAATGGGCGGCGAAGGAACTGGCAGGCCTGCGCACCAAAAGCCCGCAGGCCTGCAAGGTGTCGCTGCGCCAGCTCGAAGCCTCGCTGGGGCTGGAGACTTTCGCGCAGAACATGGCGATGGAATACCGCCTCGGCGCCCGCATATTGCTGCTCCCGGACTTTGCGGAAGGGGTACGCGCGGTCATCGTCGACAAGGACCAGAACCCCAAATGGAACCCGGCCACGCCCGAAGGCATGACCGAAGAGATGCTGGACGCGATCTTCGCGCCCCTTTCCCCCGAAGAGGAATGGAAGCCCCTATGAGCACGTACGAAACGATCCTGGTCGAGCAGAAGGGCGGCGTCACGCTCATCACGCTCAACCGTCCGCAGGCGCTCAACGCGCTGAACTCGCAGGTTCTGGCCGATCTGATCGCGGCCTTCGCCGCCTTCGAGGCCGACCCGTCGCAGGGCTGCGCGGTTCTGACCGGCTCGGGCGAGAAGGCCTTCGCGGCGGGCGCCGACATCAAGGAGATGTCGGACAAGCCCAGTGCCGAGTTCTATTCGGAAGACTTCTTCGCCGGCTGGACCAGCCAGATCGTCAAGACCACCCGCAAGCCCTGGATCGCGGCCGTCAACGGCTTCGCGCTGGGCGGCGGGTGCGAACTGGCGATGATGGCGGACTTCATCATCGCTTCGGAAAACGCGAAGTTCGGCCAGCCCGAGATCAAGCTGGGCGTCGCGCCGGGCATGGGCGGCTCGCAGCGTCTGACCCGCGCCGTCGGCAAGTCCAAGGCCATGGACATGTGCCTTACGGGCCGCATGATGGACGCCGCCGAGGCCGAGCGTTCGGGCCTCGTCAGCCAGGTCGTGCCGCTCGCCGACCTGCTGGAAACGGCGCTGAAGTCGGCCGCGACGATCGCCGCGATGCCCCCGCTCGCCGCGACCATGAACAAGGAAATGGTCAACCTCGCCTTCGAGACTACGCTCGACACCGGCCTCGTGCTGGAGCGCCGCATGTTCCAGGTGCTGACCGCCACCGAGGACAAGGCCGAAGGCATGGCCGCCTTCGTCGAGAAGCGCCCCGGAGTGTGGAAGGGCAAGTAATCGGCGTCATCCCGGCATGCGCCGGGATGACGGGAGAGGAGTAAATCCATGAAGATCGCATTCATCGGCCTTGGCAACATGGGCGGCGGCATGGCCGCGAACCTCGTCAAGGCGGGCCATGAAGTCCACGCTTTCGACCTTTCGGCCGATGCGCTGGCCAAGGCCGCCGAGAACGGCTGCTCCACTTACACCGCCGTTCCTGACGCGGTGAAGGACGCCGAAGCCGTCGTCACCATGCTGCCCAACGGCGGCATCGTGAAGGCGGTCTACACCGCCGACGTGATCGGCAAGGCCCCGGCGGGCGCGCTGTTCCTCGACTGCTCGACCATCGATCTCGCCACCGCGCGCGAAGTGACCGAACTGGCGGTCGCGGCAGGCTACGAGATGGTCGATGCGCCGGTCTCGGGTGGCATCGCGGCGGCCAACGGCGGCACGCTGACCTTCATGGTCGGCGGTTCGGCGGCAGCGTTCGAGAAGGCGAAAGTCGTGCTCGAGCCAATGGCCAAGGCTGTCATCCTCGCAGGCGATAGCGGCGCGGGGCAGGTCGCCAAGATGTGCAACAACATGCTGCTGGCGGTCCACATGATCGGCACCTGCGAGGCGCTGGCGCTGGCCGAGAAGGCGGGCCTCGATCCGCAGAAGTTCTACGAGATCAGTTCCAAGTCCACCGGCTACTGCTGGTCGCTCAACGACTACACTCCGGCACCCGGCGTCGGCGCTGCCAGCCCGGCCGACAACGACTATGCGGGCGGATTTGCCTCGGCGCTGATGCTCAAGGACCTGCGCCTTGCGATGGGCGGTGCGGAGACGGCGGGCGCGACGGTACCGATGGGCGAGCACGCAACCAGGATCTACGAAGCCTTCGTCGAGGCCGGCAACGGCGGCAAGGATTTCGGCGCGATCTTCACGACACTGTAATCCAAAATTCCTCCCCGAGCTTGCTCGGGGAGGGGGACCGCTCGCGAAGCGAGTGGTGGAGGGGGCGAGGGTGGAAAATTCCCCCTCCGTCAGCCCTTCGGGCTGCCACCTCCCCGAGACAAGCTCGGGGAGGAATTGCCGGACCGCCTTTCCAGTTCGAACTTGGGCAGCTTCATGCCCTTGGTCCGGCTGGTCAGGTGATACCTGCGGCACAACCCGCATTTGTACGGCCGCAGCGGGAAGGGCGCTCGCGACGCAACGTCCAGCGCCTCGGCCTCGCTGGCGTAGCGCGCCTTGCGCTGGCAGACGCCGGGGCTGGTGCGCATGTCAGGCGAGGATGGACGGGCCGAGCAAGGTCAGCATCTTCACGTCGATCGCATAACCTTCGCCGCGCCACTTTTCGAGAGCCTGCGCAAGCCCGGAAAGTGGCATGCGGTGTACCACGATGTCCTCGCTATCGACGCCGCCGCCTTCGCCGACCTTCACCAGATCGTGCGCGCGGAACAGCGTGAAGCTTTCCGAAACCATGCCGGGCGAGGAGTAGAACTCGCCGAGGTTCTCGATGCGGCCTGCGTGGTAGCCGGTTTCCTCCTCCAGCTCGCGCGCGGCGGCGGTGGCGGCGTGTTCGTCGGCGTTGTCGTCGTCGTCGCCGACGAGGCCTGCAGGCAGTTCGATGCAGCGCTTGCCCAGCGGCACGCGATACTGGTCGACGAGGATGACGTGACCTTCCGCATCGACGGCAAGAATCACCGCTGCGCGGATGCCGCGCGCGCGGCTGACGTATTCCCAGCGGCCCTTCTTCTTCGCGGTGATGAAGCGGCCTTCCCACATCGTCTCGACGGGGAGGTCGGCATCGTAGTGGTCGGCTTCGCTCATAGTTCGATGGTTCCGTCGGGCAGTTCGTTGACGTCGTCCGGCAGTCGCGGGACGTGGCTGGATAGGATCGCGCCGACTTTGCCGACACCGGCGATCATGGCGTCGGGGGTGCGGCCCTCGCGCAGTTCGCCCAGCATCGCGGCGATGGCATCGGCCCAGGTGCCGGGTTCGACCTTGCTGGCGATGGCCTCGTCAGCGAGGATCTCGACGCGGTGTTCGCGCATCGAGACGTAGATGAGGATGCCGGTGCGCCCGGTGGTGCGCCGCTCCGCGCTCATGCGGAAGGCGCGGGTGGCCTGACCATGAACGCGGGTGGTGCGGATGGGCGCTGGGATCAGGAAGAACTTCAGCGGCTGCCACAGCTGCAGCACCGTCATGCCTGCGAACTTCACCGTCGCCACGCCCAGCGCCAGCGAGAGGATCATGCCGGGCGACCATTCATGGCCCCAGTCGGCGATCAGCGAATCGTAGAGGCCCATGTAGAAGTCGGGCGCGATCGCCAGAGCGGAGAGGGCGAGGAACGCGACGAACGCCGACCAGACCAGCGCGACGTCGGTGTAGCCGTCCGAGCGATCGGTCAGCATCGTGACGATCTCGCCCGAACTGAGCAGTTCGGCCTCGGCCACGGCGGCGCGGACGCGCTCGTGGTCTTCGGGCGTGAGGTATGTGGGTTTTGCCATGGCCTACCAGTCCCCGCTCGCGCCGCCGCCACCGAAATCGCCGCCGCCTCCGGAGAAGCCGCCGCCGTCTCCGCCGCCCCAGCCACCGCCGCCACCGCCCCAGCTGTCGCCTCCGCTGGTGGGAAACCAGATGATCGGCGTGTCGATGCCGCCGTAGCGGCTGCGCCGCCCGCCCCGGCTGGCCGCGCGCATGATCGGCAGGACGAAGAAGAAGATCACGAAGAGAATGAAGATGACAGTGCCGATCGAGACGTCGTCACCATCGTCCGCGCGCGCCTTGTCGGCCTGCGCGGCGATCTTCTGCGCCTCTTCCGGGGGCAGGGTCAGCTGCTTGATGATCGCCTCGGTGCCGGCCTCGATGCCACCAGCGTAATCATTGGCCTTGAAGCGGGGGACGATCTGCTGGTTGATGATGAGGAAGCTCATCCCGTCGGTCAGCGTGCCTTCGAGGCCGTAGCCGACCTCGATGCGCACCTTGCGCTCGTTGGGCGCGACGATGAGGATGGCGCCGTTATTATCACCCTTCTGACCGATGCCCCAGGCGCGGCCGAGCTGGTAGCCGTAATCGGAAATCTCGTAGCCATCGAGCGAGGGGATCGTCGCCACCACCAGCTGGCGATTTGACTGCTTCTCCAGCGCCGCCAGCTTCTGCGTCAGCTGCGCTTCTTCGGCATCCGGGATGATGTTCGCGGCATCGACGACGCGCCCCGTCAGCTTGGGGAACTGCAACTGCGCCGCCTGCGCCCATGCACTGCCGGCCCCCGAAACGAGGGTTAGCAGGCACAGGAGCGCGGCCAGCGATACGGCCCGGACGCGGGCCATCAGGTCAGAGCTTTCCTTCGAGGCTCGGGGCGGCTTCGGCGCCGGGCGTCACGGCCTTGTAGGGCACCAGCACTTCGGCCCCGCGCAGGCGCGCGCCGATCATCGAGGGGAAGGTACGGACTTCGGTGTTGTAGTCCTGAACCGCGCCGTTGTAGTCGCGGATCGCCACGCGGATGCGGTTTTCCTGACCTTCCAGCTGGCTCTGCAGCATCTGATAGTTGGTGCTGGACTTGATGTCCGGGTAGGCCTCCACGCTGGCGAGGAGGCGGCCGATCCCGGCGCCGAGATTCGCCTGCGCCTGCTGGAACTGCTCCATCTTCTTGGGATCGTTCAGGTCGTCGGCCGTCACCTGCACCGACGTCGCCTTGGCGCGTGCTTCGGTCACGCCGACGAGGATCGACTTCTCCTGCTCGGCCGCGCCCTTGGCGACGGCGGCGAGGTTGGGGACGAGGTTCGAACGTTCCTGGAAGGCGGCCTCGACATCGGCCCACTTGGCCTTGGCGGCTTCCTGCTTGGTCGGCACCGAATTGAAGCCGCAGGCGCTAAGCGACAGGGCCGCGCCGAGAACCAGGCCGGTCCTGATGCGGCGGGCGTTGATGAGCGACATCGGGGTATTCCTCCTCACGCGCACCGGACGAACCGATGGCTTCCACGCGATAGATAGCGCGGGCACACGGCGGATCAAGGACACTGCGGGAAACCCTCACGGTTAACAAACGTTTGAGGGGCTTATCCGAGTGTGCCAAAAAGCACTCAGGCATAAATCCATAGGCCGGCAGAAGGGGAACCAGGCGCATGGCAATCGTAGACGAATTCAAGAAGTTCATCGCGCGCGGCAACGTGCTCGATCTCGCGGTCGGTGTGATGATCGGCGCCGCCTTCGGCAAGATCGTGTCCTCGCTGAACGAGACCATGATCATGCCGGTGATCGGCTGGCTGTTCGGCAGCATCGATTTCTCGAAGTATTTCCTCCAGCTGGGCGAAGTTCCGGCGGACTACAAGGGCAGCCTGACGGACTATGCCGCGCTCAAGGCGGCAGGCGTGCCGATGATCGGCTACGGCGAGTTCGTGACCCAGGTGGTCAACTTCCTCATCATCGCCTTCGTGCTGTTCCTGCTGGTGCGCTCGGTCAACAAGATGATCGATTCGGTGAAGAAGCAGGAAGCCGAAGCTGCCGCTGCCGCGCCTGCGCCCGAGGCTCCGGTCGATCCGCAGCTGGTCGCGCTCAAGGAAATCCTCGAGGAACTGCGCAAGAAGGGGTGAGCTTCACTTTCACTTCACATTCAGGCGGGAGCCCCTATATGGGCTCCTGCCGGCCTCGGTCGGCTATGAGGATAAATTGCCCCGTGCAATAGACGCAGCGGACCCGGGGGCGGTACCCGGCGGCTCCACCATCACCCGTCTCCGAATGGAGGCAACCCTGTTGTCGCAGGGGTGATGACGGGGCCGAACTAGGATCGACGTGTGTTGAAAAGCGGTGTTTTCTTCCGGGCTGAGTAACCCGTTCAAGGCTCAAAACTCATAAGTGCCAACGACAACGAAGCACTTGCTCTCGCGGCGTAATTCTAGGGGCTAACGCCCTGAAGTTACAAAGTTAGAACACGGTTGGACCCACCGGGTAACAGAAGCGGATTCCGGGGGCTGGGGGCGAGCCTATCAACAGAATCGCCCTACTTTCCCTACATCGATGCCAGAATTCTCGTCGTCCCGGACTTGATCCGGGACCGCTGGCCATGAACAGTCCACTTCGCGATGCGCGCCTTGCCGGAAGGTCTTGCCTGAAGACAGCCAGCGGTCCCGGATCAAGTCCGGGACGACGTCAGGCCGCTTCCTTTAGGTCCTGCGGGGCAGGCGCTTCGGTCTTGGCTAGCAGCGCGGCCTTCTCGTACTTGATGCAGTCGAGGATCTTGGCGCCCGCCATGAACACCGCGCCGGTGCAGGCGAGGAACAGCAACTTGCCCCCAAAGCCCGGAAAACGGGTGAGATAGACGCTGCCGCGCTCGATCGCGCCGAGGGCAAGCGCATAGATCACCATGTAGGCTTCCCAGTTGCTCTTGATCACGAACAGGCGACCGACTTTTCGGAGCATTTCCATCCCTTTGCATTGGCCTCAGTTCAGCAACGTTCGTGCCAACTCTGCGTTCCCGCCGAGTCTCGTGCTTAACAGGGGTTTGAATGTAAGGGTTTCCGACGGTTAAGGAAATCCGTGGAACGTCCGGATGGCGTCCCGTTCTGCAACCGCCTGATCCGTGACGATACTTTCGGCGCAGTTGCCAACGGCGCGCGCATCGGTCATACGGCGCACATCCTTCCCCAGGGCAATTTGGTTTTTGACGTGGACGTGGCACGATGTTCGTGTGCGTTCGAACCAGTGCGAGGAAGGCAATGACTGACAGGGTTGATCGTTCGGGGCTGCAGGTCGACGCAGGACTGGCGAAGTTCGTGGAGGAGCAGGTCCTGCCCCCCATCGCGCAGGACGCCGCCGCGTTCTGGGCGGGCTTTGCCGCACTTGTGGCCGAATTCGCCCCGCGCAACCGCGCGCTGCTCGACAAGCGCGATTCGCTGCAGGCGCAGATCGACGCATGGCATGGCGAGCGGGCGGGCAGGCCCATCGAGCAGGGCGAATACCAGGCATTCCTGCGCGAAATCGGCTATCTCGTTC
>JASGGD010000209.1:0-8100 GCA_047605225.1 Novosphingobium sp. | reverse complement strand
ATCCAGGGCAGTCTTGAGCCGCCCTGGATTGCTTCGCTGCGCTCGCAATGACGAGTGAAGGTCTATCCTTCGTGCCCCTCGGCAAGTACCTGTAATGCCGCCATGAAGGACACCGCCACCCCAGCCCTGCCAGCCCGCCGCGGCCTGTTCGTCGCCACGATCCTCGTCGGCAGTTTCCTGCTGTTCCTCGTCCAGCCGATGGTGGCGCGCATGGCGCTGCCCCGGCTCGGCGGCGCGCCGAACGTGTGGAACAGCGCGATGCTCGTTTATCAGGCGCTGCTGCTGGCGGGCTACGCCTATGCCCACTGGCTCGGCCGGTTCGCGCTGAAGCGGCAGGCCATGATCCACCTCGCGCTGCTGCTGGTCGCCGCGCTGACGCTTCCGGTCGGCCTCATCGACCTGCCGCGCATCGCCGGACTGCCCGAGGCCGCATGGGTGCCGCTGCTGCTGGGCGCGAGCATCGGCCCGGTATTCTTCGTCGTTTCCGCGCAGGCGCCGCTGATGCAACGCTGGTTCGCCGCCTCGCCCGAGGCGGGCGCACCGTGGGCGCTCTATGCCGCTTCCAACCTCGGCAGCTTCGCCGGGCTTATCGCCTATCCGCTGGTGGCCGAGCCGCTGCTGAGCGTGCGGCTGCAAAGCCTCGCGTGGTCAGGCGGCTTCGCGGTGCTGGTGCTGCTGGTGGCGTTCGTGGGGTTCAGTCGCCGCAATGCTCCCGTCCCGGTCGTGCAAGTCGGGAGCGCAGAGCGTACCCCTGCGCGCACCATCGCGCTTTGGCTGGCGCTGTCGGCGGTGCCCTCGGGGCTGATGCTCTCGACCACCACGCATCTCACGACCGACATTTTCGCGATGCCGCTGCTCTGGGTGATCCCGCTCGGGCTCTACCTGCTCAGCTTCGTGATCGCCTTCTCCGACCGGCGCGGCTTGGCCACTGTAATCAGCCGTGTCGCGCCGGTGGTGGTGCTGTTCATGGGCAGCTACGCGATGCTGTCGAACGGCTCGGGCACCTTGTGGGCGGTGGCGGGCACCTGCCTGCTGCTGCTCTGCGTGGCGACCACGCTGCACGCGCGCCTCTACGATCTGAGGCCTGAAGAGGGGCAACTGACGCGCTTCTACCTCGTCATGTCGGCGGGCGGAGCGCTGGGCGGCGTGTTCACCGCGCTGATCGCGCCGCTGGTGTTCGACTGGGCCTGGGAGCACCCGCTGCTAGTCCTCGCCACCGCGCTGCTGATGCCGCTGCGCCCGCTGCTGAACTGGCGCGACAACGCCGACTTGGAGCCCGGTATGGCCCTGATCGCGCTCGGCGTGGTGCTGGCCTTCGCGGGATTCCTCGGCTGGGAGCTGCTGGAGACGATGCTCGACCCGGAGGAGGCGCTGTTCAGCCTGATGCTGACGGTGTTCCTCGTCGGCCTCGGCATCATGGTCATGGCCTGGCGCTGGGGCTTCGCGGCCGTGCTGCTGATCGCGATGGTCGGGCAGGGCGGCTTCTGGACCATGCGGGCCACGCTGGAGCATCAGCGCACGCGCAGCTACTTCGGCATCTATACCCTGCGCGACGATGCGGAAGGCCGGTTCCGTACGCTGGCGCACGGCACGACGCTGCACGGGATGCAGGCGCTCGATCCAGCGCATGCCCACGATGCGCTGACCTATTACGGGCCGGGCTCCGGCGTCGCCCTCGCGCTGGCGGCGGTGCCCGCGATCGAGGGGCCGCATGCGCGCGTCGGCGTCGTCGGGCTCGGCACCGGCTCGCTCGCCTGCCGTTCGCAGCCGGGGCAGGACTGGACCTTCTTCGAGATCGACCCGGTAGTGCTGCGCTTCTCCACCGAGCGGCAGTTCACTTTCCTCAAAGACTGCACGCCCAAGGCCCGCGTGGTGATCGGCGATGCGCGGCTTGAACTGGCACACGTCGCGCCGCGCAGCTTCGACGTGCTGGTGATCGACGCCTTCTCCTCCGACGCGATCCCCATGCACCTGCTGACGACCGAGGCACTGGCGGTCTACCGCCGCGCGCTGACGCCCGGCGGCCTGCTGATCCTGCACATCTCCAACCGCTATATCGACCTCGCGCCGGTAGTCGGCGCCAATGCGCGCGCGAGCGGGCTCACGGCACTCTCGCGACTGGACTTTCCCGAGGACGAAGTGCGCTACACCCCCTCGCGCTGGATCGCGCTTTCGGCGGACCGGGGCGTGCTGGACAGTCTTGCAAGACAGCGCCCGGATACCCCATGGAACAGGCTCGAAGAACGGGCGCCGGAACCCTGGACGGACGATCACGCCTCCATCCTGCCGTACGTCCGCTGGAGCAGGCTGACGGGGAATCCATGACCGAGCGTACTGACATCACTATCGCGCCCTTCAACGGCAAGGCCCCGCGCATCCACTCCAGCGCCTTCATCGCGCCCGGCTGCCGCATCATCGGCGATGTCGAGATCGGCGCCGACGCCAGCATCTGGTACAACTGCGTGATCCGCGCCGACGTCAACCGCGTGGTCATCGGCGCGCGCACCAACATCCAGGACGGCACCGTCGTCCACTGCGACAGCCCCAAGCCCTCGCGCCCCGAAGGTTACGCCACCATCATCGGCGAGGACGTGCTGATCGGCCACATGGTCATGCTGCACGGCTGCACGCTGGAGGACCGCGCCTTCGTCGGCCTCGGCGCGATCGTGATGGACGGCAGCCACGTCGAGAGCGACGGCATGCTGGCGGCGGGCTCGCAGCTGACCGGCAAGCGCATCGGCGCAAGGCAGCTGTGGATGGGCCGCCCGGCGAAGTACCTGCGCGACCTGACCGACGAGGCCGTCGCCGCAAACCGAAAGAGCGTGCAGGGCTACGTCGTCAACGGCCGCCTGCATGCCGAGGCACTCGGGCTGAACGGCTGATGGCGCGGCCCCGGGCGGCGCTGCCCGATGCCGAGGCGCTGCGATCGCTGGTCGATGCGGACGGCACGCTGGCCTTGCGGGTGACGCCGGGCGCCAAAGTCGAGACGCTGGAAATCGCCGAGGGCCGAGTCACGGCCAAAGTCCGCGCAAAGCCGGAGGATGGCAAGGCCAACGCGGCAGTGCGCGACCTGCTCGCCCGCGCGCTGGGCGTGGCGCCCTCGCGGCTGGAACTGCTGCGTGGTGCCACATCGCGCGAGAAACAGTTCCGGGTAGGATAAGCAAGTTCCTCCCCCAACGGGGGAGGGGGGCCACCTGCAGGGTGGTGGAGGGGCACCCTCGGGATGGCCAGACTTCCCTACGCGCACTGCCGGAAGCGCCGTCCTCAGAGCACTCGTAATCCGCCGCGTGCCCCTCCACCATGCTTCGCATGGTCCCCCTCCCCGAATCGGGGAGGAATTACCTGCGGCCCATACCTCGCGCCATCCGCCCGAGTACGTCCCGCATCGACGCCGCTATCTCCGCGGGCTCCGGCCCGACGTCGGTGATGGCGCGCTCCATCGCCTCGGCCCACTGGTTTGCGGTGAGCGGCTCGATGGTGAAGGGCGCATGCAGGCTCATTATGCAGCGGCCCGGGTTCGCCTCGAACCAGTCGCGCGGGCCGCCTGCCCAACCGGCGAGGAACTTCGGCAGCGAGGCCCGCATCGGCGTGAGGTCCGCCGCATGCATCGCGCGCAGTTCGGTATAGGCCGGGTCCTGCTCCATGAGGTCGTAGAAGCGGTTGGCAATCGCCTCGAACACCGGCGCGCCGCCGAGGCGGTGGTAGGGAGTGTCCGGGACCGGGGAGGGCTGTTCCATGCTGCCCCGATAGCGCATCGTCCGCATGCGCGCATTGATCGCGGTCAATCGCGGATCAGGGCGCGCAGGGTTTCGATGCGGTCGGCTTCATGCGCTGGCTTGTCGGCGCGGATGCGGCTGATGCGCGGGAAGCGCATGGCGACGCC
The DNA here is from genome assembly GCA_047605225.1 of Novosphingobium sp. Classification (GTDB taxonomy): domain Bacteria; phylum Pseudomonadota; class Alphaproteobacteria; order Sphingomonadales; family Sphingomonadaceae; genus Novosphingobium. Next base: position 4,217 of record JASGGD010000209.1, on the reverse strand, counting down.
GGACTTGTGGCGCTTGCTGGCATGGACCGAATCGAACGCCACTTCGAACACCAGCGACTTGTCCGTCTCGCGCACCGGGCCGAAGCGGTTGACGGTGTGATTGCGCACATGCCGGTCGAGCCACTTCAGTTCCTCGTCGGTGAAGCCGAAGTAGGCCTTGCCCACCGGCAGCAGTTCCGCGCCGCTATCCGGATCGCCGTCCCAGCAGCCGAAGGTATAATCCGAATAGAACGAACTGCGCTTGCCCGAGCCGCGCTGGGCATACATCAGCACGCAGTCGATCAGCAGCGGATCGCGCTTCCACTTGTACCACAGCCCGGTCCTGCGCCCCGCCACATAGGGGCTGTCGCGCCGCTTGAGCATCACCCCTTCGATCGCATCGTCGCGCGCACGTTCGCGGATGGCGGCGAGGTCGGCAAAGTCGGTGGCGGGGATCACGGTGGAGATGTCGAAATGGCTGGCGGGCAGGCGCGGCACCAGCGCCTCCAGCGCGGCGCGGCGCTGACTCCAGGGGAGGGGGCGCAAGTCCTGCTCTTCCAGGATCAGCACATCGTAGAGGCGCACGAAGGCGGGATATTCCTCGCGCATCTTCTTGCTGACGGTCTTGCGGCCAAGGCGCTGTTGCAGCGCGTTGAAGCTCGCCGCGCCACCTTCCTCGCCGCCCTGATGGGTACCGCGCACCAGCAGTTCGCCGTCCAGCACGCCGTCGATATGCAGCGCCTCGGCAACCTCGGGGAAGGTGGAGGAAATGTCGTCGCCGGATCGGGAATAGACGCGCGTTTCGCCGCCCGCCCGCACGACCTGCACGCGGATACCGTCCCACTTCCATTCGGCGGCATAGTCGGCCAGATCGACCTCGGTTTCCTCCAGCCCGTGCGCCAGCATGAAAGGGCGGAACAGCGGCAGGTCGTCGGAACTGGGCGGCTCCGCCCCGTGCGCGGCCCAGTCGAACAGCGGGGCATAAGGCGGCGTCTGGCCGTGCCAGTGCTCCTCCACATCCTCCACCGCGACGTCGAAGGCCTGCGCGAACGCGGTCTTGGCGAGACGCGCCGAAATGCCGATCCGCATCGCCCCGGTAGCCAGCTTGAGCAGGGCATAGCGGCCGTTCGAATCCAGCAGGTCGAGCAGCTTCGGCAGTTCCACCATGACACTGGCGCGCGTCATGCGGGACAGCGCATCGACCGCCTCGGACACGGTAGGCGGGGTGGGGGCCTCTGCGGGCTCGGGCCAGAGCAGGCTGGCGGTCTCGGCGGAATCGCCCACGTATTCGCGGCTGAGCGTCCAGAGCACCGGGTCGATCCGCTCGGTCAGCAGGTTGCGGATGGTGGAACTCTTCACCGCCGGGAAATCGAGCCCGTCAGTCAGCGCGGCCAGAGCCCAGCCGCGATCCGGATCGGGCGTGTCGCGCAGGTAGTCGGCCAGCAGCTTGAGCTTGGCGTTGCGGCTGCGGGTGTAGACCAGCGCGTCGAGAAGGGCGGCGAACGCTTCCATTTAGAAAGTAGAAGTTCTGGGGCCATTGCCCCAGACCCCCATACCGTCGAGGGTACGCGTGCGGCCTCGTTTCGCGCCCACGGTGAGCCGGGAGACAAATAGCCTGCGGCGCCATGTGGGGCTGAGGCGGCTGCACGCGCGACGACGACAGTAAAGGGGTCTGGGGCGATGGCCCCAGGACTTCTCTTCAATCATCTTCATCCTCATACCCTACCAGAGCCAGCGCCCGCGCTTTCCTCTGGTTCAGCTCGCACCACCGCAGCATCGCTTCCTCGCGGCCGTGGGTGATCCATGTCTCGGCGGGGTTCACGTCCACTACGGTCTGGGTGAGTTCGTCCCAGTCGGCGTGGTCGGAGATCACCAGAGGCAGTTCCACCATCCGCTGCCGCGCGCGCTGGCGTACCCGCATCCATCCCGAGGCCATCGCCGTGATCGGATCGGGCAGGCGGCGGCTCCAGCGATCGTTGAGCGCCGAGGGCGGGGCGACGATCACCGCGCCCGTCAGCTGCTCCTTGCTGGCGTCCGACACCAGTTGCAGGTCGCCCAGATCGACGCCCAGTTCCTCATACAACCGGCACATGCGTTCCATTGCGCCATGGAGCCAGATCGTGTCGTTGTGCCCGGCGCGGCGCAGTTCGGCGATCAGGCGCTGCGCCTTGCCGAGCGCATAGGCACCGACCAGCACGCAGCGCTCCGGGTTGGCGGCGAGGGCGGTGAGGAGCTTGGCGATTTCTTCCTCCACCGGCGGGTGGCGGAAGACGGGGAGGCCGAAGGTCGCCTCGGTGATGAGGACGTCGCAGGGGGTGACTTCGAAGGGCGGGCAGGTGGGATCGGCGCGGCGCTTGAAGTCGCCGGTGACGATGATCCGCTCGCCCGCGTGCTCCAGCAGAATCTGCGCGGAGCCGAGGACGTGTCCGGCGGGGATCCAGGTGGCGTGGACGTTTCCGGGCAGGGCGATCCGCTCTCCGTAGGGGACGGGAACCGCGCCGTCCTCGGTGGCGTAGCGCAGTTTCATGATGGCGAGGGTTTCGGGGGTGGCGAAGGTTGCGCCGTGGCCGCCGCGGGCGTGGTCGGCGTGCCCGTGCGTCACCAGCGCGCGGTCGACGGGCCGGGCCGGGTCGATCCAGCAGTCGGCGGGGACGACGTGGATTCCCCAGGGTTCGGGTCTGATCCAGGAGAAATCGCGGGGCATGGATAGCACAAGAGGCCGGGAACGCGTGTGGTTCCCGGCCTCCTTATGTTGTGTGGTTGCGCGCCCACCCCGGTGCGACTAACTCGCTTCGCTCGTAAGTCTCCCGGCCCTCCCGCAGGCGGGAGGGCGAAACACCGGCCTCTCATTCCCCTCCCGCTTGCGGGAGGGGGCAGGGGTGGGCAAAATCGCCCCGATCAATCGTCGGCGTTGGTATCCGCCTGCGGACCGGGCTTCTTCGCCCGCTTCACCGGCGCCTTCTTTTTCGCCTTCGACACCTTGGGCGCCGAGGGGGTCAGTTCGAAGTTCAGCGCATCGTCCTTCAACGAAACGTGGACCTCACCGCCGTGGGCCAGCTTGCCGAACAGCAGTTCCTCCGCCAGCGGCTGCTTGACCTTCTCCTGCATGACGCGGCCCATCGGGCGGGCGCCGTAGAGCTTGTCGTAGCCCTTGTCGCCCAGCCATGCGCGCGCATCCGAGTCGAACTGGATGTGGACGTTCTGGTCGGCCAGCTGCAGTTCCAGCTGGAGGATGAACTTGTCCACGACCCGGCTGATGGTGTCCTTGGCGAGGTACGCGAAGGGCACGATCGCATCGAGGCGGTTGCGGAATTCCGGCGTGAACATCTGCTTCACCGCTTCCTCGCCAGCATCCGCCTTGGAGGTGTCGCCGAAGCCGATGCCCTGCTTGGCCATGTCCGACGCGCCCGCGTTGGTGGTCATGATGAGCACCACGTTGCGGAAATCGACGGTCTTGCCGTGGTGATCGGTCAGGCGGCCGTTGTCCATCACCTGCAGCAGGATGTTGAACAGATCGGGGTGCGCCTTCTCGATCTCGTCGAGCAGGAGGACGCAGTGCGGGTTCTGGTCGATCGCGTCGGTCAGCAGGCCGCCCTGGTCGAAGCCGACATAGCCCGGAGGCGCACCGATCAGACGGCTTACCGAGTGACGCTCCATGTATTCCGACATGTCGAAGCGCTTCAGCTCGATGCCCATGATAGAGGCGAGCTGGCGGGCCACTTCGGTCTTGCCGACGCCGGTGGGGCCGCTGAACAGGAACGAGCCGATCGGCTTGTCCGGATCGCGCAGGCCGGCGCGACTCAGCTTCATCGCCGTGGAGAGCACGCCGATGGCCTTGTCCTGGCCGAACACCACACGCTTCAGATCGCGCTCAAGATTCTCCAGCGCCTTCTTGTCGTCCGACGAGACGGACTTGGGCGGGATGCGGGCCATCGTCGCGATGACCTGTTCGATCTCGCGCGCGGTGATGGTCTTCTTGCGGCGGCTGGGCGGCAGCAGCATCTGCATCGCGCCCACTTCGTCGATCACGTCGATCGCCTTGTCGGGCAGCTTGCGGTCGTTGATGTAGCGGGCCGAAAGCTCCACGGCGGTCTTGATCGCATCGGGCGTGTACTTGACGCGGTGGTGATCCTCGAACGCGGTGCGCAGGCCCTTGAGGATCTTGATCGTGTCCTCGATCGTCGGCTCGTTCACGTCGATCTTCTGGAACCGGCGCAGCAGGGCGCGGTCCTTCTCGA
>JASGGD010000208.1:0-8121 GCA_047605225.1 Novosphingobium sp. | reverse complement strand
ACCTTGGCGGCGGCGAGGTAGAGCAGCGCGCGGGCCGCTTCCAGTTCGGCGGCCATGTCTGCAAGGCGGAACTGGGTGTTCTGGAATTCGGCGATCGGCTGGTCGAACTGCTTGCGGTCCTTGGCGTAGGCCACCGCCTCGTCAAGACAGCGCTGCGCGCCGCCCAGCGAGCAGGCGCCGATGTTGAGGCGGCCGCCGTCGAGGCCCGCCATCGCGAACTTGAAGCCGTCACCCTCGGCGCCGACGCGGTTCTCGACCGGAATGCGCGCGTCCTCGAACACGACCTGCGCAGTGGGCGAGGCATTCCAGCCCAGCTTCTTCTCCGGCGCGCCGAAGCTGACGCCGGGGGTGTCCTTGTCGACCACGAAGCAGGAGATGCCGCGCGACTTGTGCTCACCGGTGCGGGCCATGACCACGTAGACGTCGTTGACGCCGCCGCCCGAAATGAACTGCTTGGTGCCGTTGAGGACGTAGTGATCGCCATCAAGGCGCGCCGTAGTCTTGAGCGCCGCTGCGTCCGAGCCCGAACCGGGTTCGGTCAGGCAGTAGGACGCAATCTTCTCCATCGGCACGAGGTCCGGCAGATAACGGTCCTTGAGCTGCTGGTCGCCGAACTTGTCGATCATCCACGCGCCCATGTTGTGGATCGAGATATAGGCGCTTGTGGCCGGGCAGCCGTAGGACATGGCCTCCATGATGAGCGCCGCATCGAGACGACCAAGGCCTGTGCCGCCGCTCTCCTCGGACACGTAGATCGCCCCGAAGCCCAGTTCGCCCGCGGCCTTCCAGACATCTACGGGATAGTGATGCTTCTCGTCCCACTCCGCCGCGAAAGGCGTGATCCGGTCGGCAGTGAACTTGCGCGCCACTTCCTGGATCGCGAGTTGGTCTTCGGTGAGGCCAAACTGTTCGGTCATCTCTATCCCTGTATCTTCGCCGCCGCCATCAGGTGCAGCGGGTGTATGTGAGCGGTCCCGGCATGGCGTCCTTGCCGTAGTCCCGCCGGATCATGGTCTTGCCGTCATCCTGTACGTCCAGCACGACGTCCTGGGTCCAGCTCTGACCTTCGCCGGTATAGTCGAAAGTGCCGCGAATGCGACTTTCGCCTGCTTCCCTGATCTCGCCGAGCTTGGCTACCGATTCGTAGAACTTGAGCTGGTCGGCCGAGACTTCGAGCAGGCCCTTGGCATCGCCCTTCGTGCTGGTGCAGTCCGCCGGGACGAGGCCCCAGCGCCCCCGGATCGTCTCGGGAATTTCCGATGCGCTCGCCACGCCGTCCGCACCGGCATCGGTGGCTTCGGCAGGAGCCGGCGTTTCCTGGAACACTTCCTCGGTCTCGGTCGCCGAAGCCGAAGGCTGGGGTGCCTTGGGCTCGGACGAGCAGGCCGCCAGCGCGAGCAGTGGGAAGGACAGCAGGAAAGCGGAACGCGGGGCGTGTGCAGGCATGGGGATTCCTTTCGGTGCAACGGCCGTAGCCGCTGCAACGCCTGCAAGGCCCCACGTGTTCCCGCCGCCGGCCGGGGCGACGGGAACACAAGCCCCCGCACCTGACTTTGGCCCCGACCTTGCCCCCGTCCCAGACTGCATCACCCCATCGTCGGGATGATGAAGGCGCTGTCTCCGGCGGCGCCGCCGTCCGGCCAGCGCTGCGTCACGGTCTTCACCTTAGTCCAGAAGCGAATGCCTTCCATGCCGTACTGGTTGTGGTCGCCGAAGGCCGAACGCTTCCAGCCGCCGAAGCTGTGATACGCGACGGGCACGGGGATCGGCACGTTGATGCCGACCATGCCGACCTGCACGCGCCCCGCGAACTCCCGCGCGGCATGGCCGTTGCGCGTGAAGATGGCGACGCCGTTGCCGTACTGGTGGCGCGTGGGCAGTTCGATCGCTTCCTCGAAAGTCTTGGCCCGCACGATCTGCAGAACCGGGCCGAAGATCTCTTCCTTGTAGGCGCTCATGTCGGGCGTGACGTGATCGAACAGCGACGGGCCGACGAAGAAGCCTTCCTCGTACCCCTGCAGCTTGAAGCCACGCCCATCGACGACGAGTTCCGCGCCTTCGTCGACGCCGGTCTGGATCCAGTCCTCGATGCGCTTCTTGTGGATGGCGGTGACGACCGGGCCGTACTGCGCCTCGGGATCGGTGGAGATGCCGACCTTGAGCTTGTCGATCGCGGCGACGACCTTTTCGCGCAGGATTTCCGCGGTTTCCTCGCCCACCGGCACCGCGACCGGCAGCGCCATGCAGCGCTCACCGGCAGAGCCGTAAGCCGCACCCATGAGGTCGTTGACGGTCTGGTCCATGTCCGCGTCGGGCATGATGATCGCGTGGTTCTTGGCGCCGCCCATCGCCTGCACGCGCTTGCCGGCGTCGACGCCGCGCTTGTAGACATAATGCGCGATGTCGGACGAGCCGACGAAGCTCACCGCCGCGATGCCCGGGTGATCGAGGATCGCGTCGACCATCTCCTTGTCGCCGTGGACGACCTGCAGCACGCCCTCGGGCGCACCGGCTTCGCGGAACAGTTCGGCAAGGCGCACCGGCACCGAAGGATCGCGCTCGGACGGCTTGAGGATGAAGGTGTTGCCCGCCGCGACGGCCGGGGCGAACATCCACATCGGGATCATCGCCGGGAAGTTGAACGGGGTGATGCCCGCACCGACGCCGAGCGGCTGGCGCATCGAGTAGACGTCGATGCCCGGACCGGCGCCCTGCGTGTACTCGCCCTTGAGCATATGCGGGATCGAGCAGCAGAACTCGACGACCTCGAGACCGCGCTGGATGTCGCCCTTGGCGTCGTCGATCACCTTGCCGTGCTCGGAAGCGAGCATTTCGGCCAGGGCCTGCATGTTCTGCTCGATCAGTTCCTTGAAGCGGAACAGCACGCGCGCGCGGCGCTGCGGGTTGGTGGCGGCCCAGGACACCTGTGCCTCCTGCGCGGTCGCCACGACCTTGTCGAGCAGGGCCAGGTCGCCAAGCGCCACACGCGCCTGGATCTGCCCGGTGCTGGGATTAAAAACGTCACCATGCCGCGCGGCTTCGCCGCCCGCGCCGCCAACGACGAAGTGGTCGATCAAACGCATGCCTCTTCCTTTCGCATAACCTTTGAACCGCTAGGTGGCCGCACAGGGAATTGCAGGCAAGCTGAAAATGCGCCATCGACAACTGCAAATATGCAGCCCAAGGTGTGATAGCGTCGTGACGATACCCGCGATCAGCTGGAGTGACTACCAGGCGTTCCTAGCCATCGCCCGGACGGGGCAACTGGCCGCAGGCGCGCGGGCGCTCGGCGTCGATCCGACCACCGCCGGACGGCGTCTGCGCAGGCTGGAGGCCGCTCTCGGCGCGCGGCTATTCGAACAGTCGCGCTCGGGACAGGAACTGACCGAAGCGGGCGAAACCCTGCTCACGGCGGTCGAGGCGATGGCGAGCGCAGCCGGGCGCATCGGCGAGGACGCGCTTGGCGGCGACGGCCTTCACGGAACCTTGCGGATCAGCGCATCGGAAGGGTTCGGTTCGTGGTTCCTCGCCGCGCACCTTCCGCGCTTTCAGGCGGCACACCCGCGCCTCGCCATCGACCTCGTCGCCAACAGCGGTTTCCTCAGCCCCAGCCGCCGCGAAGCCGATGTCGCCATCATGCTTTCGCGGCCGCGCACCGGCCCGCTGGTGGCCCACAAGCTGGCCGACTACACCTTGCGCCTCTATGGATCGCGGGATTATCTGGCAGCGCACGGCACTCCCCGACGCCCTGCCGAACTGGCCAGCGCGCACGCCCTCGTCGGCTACGTGCCCGATATGCTCTACGCTCCCGAGCTGCGCTATCTCGACGAGATTCACGCAGGACTGAAGGCGAACATCCGCTCGCCCAGCATCACTGCACAAATGCAGCTGGTGATAGCCGGGGCGGCGCTGGGCGTGCTCCCCTGCTTCATGGCCGAGAGCGACCCCCGGCTCGTCCAGGTCCTGCCCGAGTGCCGGATAACCCGCACGTTCTGGTGTGTGACTCACCAGGACATCCGTAAGTCGCCGCGCGTGGCTTTATTCCGCCAGTGGCTTGACGAAACGGTGCGCGACATGGAGGAAGTCCTCCAGCCATGAACCGCCCGTTTCCGGCTGTGCGGTGGGCAACTACAGGGATTTGCACTTGACCACGACCACCATCGACCCAGCCGAATTCCGCAAGGTGCTGGGCAGCTACCCCACCGGCGTCTGCGTCATCACCGCGCTCGACAACGACAAGCCCGCCGGCATGGTCGTCGGCAGCTTCACTTCGGTCTCGCTCGATCCGCCGCTGGTCGGCTTCTTCCCGGACAAGTCCTCGACCTCCTGGCCTCAGATCGAGAAAGCCGGGCACTTCTGCGTCAACGTGATGGCAAGCGATCAGGGGCCTGTCTGCAAGGCCGTTACCGCCAAGGGCGAGGCGAAGTTCGTCGGCGTGGAATACGTCATTTCCGAGCATAACCTGCCGGTCATCGCCGACTCGATCGCCGCGATCGAATGCAAGCTCTACTCGGTGACCGAGGCGGGCGACCACTGGTTCGTGCTCGGCGAAGTCCTGCGCATGGAAACCGTGCGCGAGGATGAGCCGATGCTGTTCCATCGCGGCCGCTACGGCAGCTTCGCGGAGAAGATGTAAGTACGTATCGCTTAGGCGGTTTGACTCTCCCGGCCCAAATGCTGTTCACCCGTTCAGCATCATGATCCGGGAGAGTATTGCACATGACACGTTCGCTTGACGGCAAAGTTGCCGTCGTCACCGGTGCGGGTTCCGGTATCGGTCGCGGCATCGCGCTGCGGCTGGCCGAGGACAAGGCCGCCATCGCGGTGTGGGATCTCAATCCCGAAGGCGCCGCCGAGACCGTGAAGCAGATCGAGGCCGCCGGCGGCAAGGCCCTGGCGATCACCGTCGATTGCTCCGACAAGGCCGCGATCAAGGCCGCCGCCGACGAAACCCGCGCGAAGTTCGGCGCCATCACCATCCTCGTCAACAACGCTGGCATCGCCCCTTTCACGCCATTCATGGACGTGGAGGACGAGGAGTTCGACAAAGTCATCCGCATCAACCTCAAGGGGCCGTGGCTGGTCACGAAGGAGATCGTGCCCGATATGCTGGCCGCGAACTGGGGCCGGATCATCAACATTACCTCCTCCTCCACGCAGTCCGGTTCCTTCGCGCAGAGCCATTACGTCGCCTCGAAGGGGGGCCTGCTCGGGCTGACCAAGGCGCTGGCGATGGAACTGGGCAAGACCGGCATCACCGCCAACATGATCCCGCCCGGTTCGATCGATACGCCGATGCTGCGCGGCGCGCCGATCGACGCGGACGCCTACGGCGCCTCGCTTCCCGTGGGACGGCTGGGGCAAGTGGCGGACATCGCAGCGGCGGCGGCATTCCTCGCCTCCGAGGAAGCGAGCTATATGACCGGGCAGACGATCAGCACCAATGGCGGCCGCTACATGGGCTCCGCCTGAACATATGCGGTCATTGCGGGGCGTGGGCCTAGCAGCCTAAGCTCAGCGAATGACCACACGATTTCGCATTCGCGTCGACGGTGCCGTGCTCGCGGGGGAACGGCGTGAGGGCGATGGGCCGCCGCTGGTCCTGGTCCACGGCTTCGGCGGTTCCCGGCGCGACTGGGATCCGCTCGCCGCCGCGCTGCCGGCAGCCTTCCCGCTGATCGCCTACGACCAGCGCGGTTTCGGCGAGTCTACGGCACAAGGGCTCGCCTATTCCCATGCCGACGACCTCCTCGCCCTGCTCGATGCCCTGGAGATCGTCGAGGTCGATCTTTGCGGCATGTCGCTGGGCGGGGCGACGGCGCTCAACTTCGCGCTCGATCATCCCGAGCGCGTGCGGCGGCTGGTGCTGGTCAGCCCGCTGATGGTCGGCTGGACCTGGACCAGCGACTGGATCGAGCGCTGGAAGGCCATCGGCCGCGCCGCCCGCGCCGGAGAAATGGCGCGGGCGCGGGACTTGTGGTGGCATCACCCACTGTTCGACGCCTTGCGGGAAACCCCTGCCGCCGCGGCCATGCAGGCCGCCATCCAGGCCTATCACGGCGACCAGTGGGTGCTCGATCCCCAGCGTCCCGCCCTGCCCGACAGCGAGCGGCTGGGCGCACTCTCGATGCCTACCCTCCTGCTGACAGGCGGGCGCGACACCCCTGATTTCCGGATGATCGCCGAGGCGATCGCGGCCAAGGGACAGGACGTGACCCGGATCGACCATGACGGCGCGGGCCATATGCTAAACCTCGAGATCCCCGGGAGAATCGCGGCGGAAATCCGGGATTTTCTGGCCCATCCCCGCACGCCGCAGACCTGAAAACGCGCGCAAGGCATTGTGGCGAACGTCGCCGCGATGCCTTGGACCCATGCCTTGACCTGACGGCACACAGCGGCACTTAACGGCACTCAACGGTACACAGCAACACACAGGCCGGGGAGAGCGACACATGAGCCCACCAAGACCGAGGCCGAAGCTGGATCAGGAGAACACCGCGTTCTGGACCGGCGGTGCCGAGGGCGAATTGTGCATCGTCCTCTGTGGCGACTGCGGCGAGTACACCCACCCTCCCCGCATCCTGTGCCGCCACTGCCAGTCCGAAAACGTCGCCGCACAAGCCGTCGCCGGGACCGGAGTGATCGACACCTTCACCGTCAACCATCAGCCATGGGCGAAGGACCTGCCCGTTCCTTACGTCATCGCCCGCGTCGCGCTCGACGGGGTGCCCGGCGTCTACCTCACCACCAATATCGTGAACTGCACGGTCGAGGAGGTCGCGTTCGGCGACCCGGTTCGCGTCGTGTTCGAGGAACAGGACGGCATCTTCTATCCCCTTTTCGAGAAAGTCGGCTGATGGCCCGCGAAGCCTACATCACCGGCGTCGGCCAGTCCGAGGTGGGCGTGCGCCTGCCGCGCCATCCGCTGCTGCTGACGCTCGACGCCGCGAGGGAGGCGGTCGCCGAGGCGGGCCTCACTTTCGGGCAGATCGACGGCGTGTTCTCGTTCCCCGGCAAGAGCCACGGCTACCTCGCCTTCTCGCCCGTCGGCACCGACGAGGTGATCGAGGCGCTCGGCATCAAGTCGAAGTGGCAGATGGGCGGGCTCGAGCAACCGGCGCAGCTCTCCGCGATCGGCATGGCCGCATGGGCAGTGAAGCAGGGCATCTGTCGCCACGTGCTGTGCTACCGCACCGTCTACGAGGCGGGCGGCATGGCCGACCCCGCCACTTACATGCCCGCGCGGCCGGACACCGTCTCCGGCGCCTCGCAGTGGACCGCACCATTCTGGGCGACTTCGGCCGCCTGCTGGACCGCGCAGTATGCCGCGCGCCACGTCCACAAGTACGGGCTGACCCGCGAGCAGTTGGGCCAGATCGCGATCAACGGCTCGAAGAACGCCATGCTCAATCCGCGCGCGCGGGCGATCACGAAAGAGGAACTGACGTTCGACAAGTACATGTCCGCGCGGATGATCTCGACCCCGCTGTGCCTCTACGACTGCGACCGCTTCTCCGACGCCTCCACCGTGGTGCTCGTCTCGGCCGGCGATGCGCTCGACGAGGTCACATGCGAGCCGATCCGCATCGCCGCCATGTCCGGCTCGGTCGATCGCTATTCGTGGGATCAGGTTGAGTGGCCCGCCGCCTACGATGCCGGGCGCGACTTGTGGCAGCACACCGACTACACCGTGGACGACGTCGACACCGCGCAGTTCTACGATGGCTTCGCCTATCTGCCGATCACCTGGCTGGAGGGTCTGGGCTTCTGCGAGAAGGGCGAAGGCGGCCGCTTCATCGAAGGCGGCACCCGCATCGCGCGCGACGGTGATCTGCCGCTCAACACGGCGGGCGGCCAGCTTGGCGCCGGGCGGCTCCACGGCTTCGGCTTCGCGCATGAGGCGGTGACGCAATTGCGCGGCAAGGCTGGCGAGCGGCAGATTCCCGGCGATCCCAGAGTGGCGGTGGCGACTTCCGGCGGCGGCCCGCTCGCGGCGGCTCTGCTGCTGGCGAAAGATTAGACGGCTCCGGCCTCGCGGGCTCTCCTCCCGTGAGGCCGGGGATGGCACGCCTGTCGGTCGTGAATTGGTTCGCACCGAAGCCAAACAAGGGGGGCGAA
>JASGGD010000207.1:0-8179 GCA_047605225.1 Novosphingobium sp. | reverse complement strand
GTCGAGGTGAAGGAGCGCAAGGACCGCGTCGACGACGCGCTGCACGCGACCCGCGCCGCCGTTGAAGAGGGCATCGTCCCCGGTGGCGGCACCGCGCTGCTCTACGCGACCCGCGCTCTCGAAGGCCTCAAGGGCGCCAACGAAGACCAGACCCGCGGCATCGACATCGTCCGCAAGGCGATCACCGCACCGGTCAAGCAGATCGCCGAGAACGCTGGTAACGACGGCGCCGTCGTCGCTGGCAAGCTGCTCGACCAGTCGGACGAAGGCATCGGCTTCAACGCCGCCACCGACGTCTACGAGAACCTGAAGGCCGCCGGCGTCATTGACCCGACCAAGGTCGTGCGCACCGCGCTGCAGGACGCCTCGTCGGTTGCCGGTCTGCTCATCACGACCGAAGCCGGTATCGTTGAGCGCGCCGACGACAAGCCCGCAATGCCTGCCATGCCCGGCGGCATGGGCGGCATGGGTGACATGGGCTTCTAAGAAGCTCCAGACGAAGCGGATTTCGATCCGCTTCGTCACCCAGGCGTCAGAAATCGCGAAGGCCGGGGGAACGCTCCCCCGGCCTTTTCGTTTGACCTGTGGCGGCGCGAAAGTGCGGGTCGGTCTGGGGAAAACTCCGGTTCGCATCGGCGGTCGTCAGGGACGGGGGCAAGCCAAGGAGCCATGCCCCGTGAAACACGAGACTATCGACGTATTGCAACCCCGGGCCGAAGTGGTTCCGGCGCCGCCATACGAAACCTTCGACAAGGCCGCAGACAGCGCGGCGGTCAAGTACGGCAAGCGCCTGCGCAAGCCGCTCAATCGCTGGCTCGAGCGCTTCTCGCTGCTGCCGACCACGCCGGTTCTCGACGCCAAGCAGGTTCCCGGTATCGAGGTTCTGCGCGAAGAGTGGAAAACGATCCGAGACGAAGCCCGCGCCGTCCTTGCCGAGCGTGACGCCGTGCCGGCCTTCGCTAAAATATCTCCCGACCATCGCCGCATCGCGCCGACCGCTGCTTGGAAGAGCTTCTTCTTCAAGGGTTACGGTTACGACTCTCCCGTCAACCGCGCGAAGTGCCCGAAGACCGCCGCGCTGATCGACCGGGTGCCCGGCGTCGTCGTCGCCTTCTTCTCGGTGTTCGAGCCCGGTACGGACGTGCCACGCCATCACGGTGTTACCAAAGCCATGCTCAACGTCCACCTCGGCCTCATGGTGCCGGGCGATGCGCAGACCTGCGGCATCCGCGTCGCCGATCGGGACCATGGCTGGAAGGAGGGAGAATTCTTCGTCTTTGACGAAACCAACGATCATGAGGCATGGAACCATGCTTCCACCGCTCGCGTGGTGTTGTTCCTGCAAGTGCGTCGCCCTATGCGCTGGCCGGGCAGAGTGATCGGTTCCCTATTCCTCGGTGCAGTAAAGCGTACCAGCTATGTGCAGGACGCGCGAAGAGCGATCGGGGGCTGAGCCCATGCTCGGCGCGGTGACATACAGGTGCATGCGGCGATATTGATCGCTTTTTCGGGAAAGGGCTCTCAGGCCTTCACGTCAGCCCATTCCAGATGCCGCTTGAACGCTGCCGCGACATAGCTGCAGTCCGGCGCGATCCGGAAGTGGTTCTCGCGCGCATCGGCGACCATCGCCTCGACCAGCCGACCCGCGACGCCGCGCCCGCCGATCGCCTCGGGGACCAGCGTATGTTCCGCATGGCGGACCAGACCGCGTTCGGTCCACGTCAGGCGGCCGATATGCTCGCTGTCCGCGACGTGGGCGTGGTACTCTCCGGCCGAACCGAACTCGTGCTTGGTAATGGTGACGCCGACCATGGGGCGGTTCTCCTCGTTGCGCGCTTGACGCAGCGTTCGCGCGCTCACAGGGCATATGGCCATGCAGTTCACGTCCGACAATGCCGCCGCCGTCCATCCTGCCGTCTGGAAGGCGATGATGGACGCCGACGCCCCCGACGCGCCCTACGACAACGACGCGCTGAGCAAGCGGCTCGACGCCACGTTCTCGGCGCTGTTCGGGCGCGAGTGCGCGGTGCTGTGGGTAGCGAGCGGGACGGCGGCCAACTGCCTCGCCCTCGCCGCCATGGTGCCGCCGCACGGCGCCGTCGTCTGCCACCGCGAGGCGCATATCGAGATGGACGAGGCGGGCGCGCCGGGCTTCTTCCTGCACGGCGCCAAGCTGCTGCTGGCGGACGGGGCGAGCGCCAAGGTGACGCCCGAAACCCTCGCCGCCGTGATCGACCCGATCCGCGACGACGTCCATCAGGTCCAGCCGCACGCGATCTCGATCACGCAGGCGAGCGAGTACGGCTGCGTCTACCGCCCCGAAGAGGTCGCCGCGATCGCCGCTTTCGCGAAGGCGCGCGGCCTCGGCCTGCACATGGACGGCGCGCGCTTCGGCAATGCGGTGGCGGATCTCGGCTGCTCTGCCGCAGAGGCGGCAGGCGCGGTCGATGCCCTCAGCTTCGGCTTCGTCAAGAACGGCGGGATGAGCGCGGAGGCCATCGTCTTCTTCGACGTCGAGGCCGCGCGCACGATCCGCTACCGCCGCAAGCGCGCCGGGCACCTGCAGTCCAAGGGCCGCTTCATGGCCGCACAAATTCTCGCGATGCTGGAGGGCGACCTGTGGCTGACCAATGCGCGCGCCGCCAACGCCGCCGCCGCTGAAATCGCCGCCGCCGTGCCGGGCCGCCTGCTCCATGCCGTGGAGGCGAACGAAATCTTCCTCACCTGCACTGCTGCCGAGCGCGAGGTGCTGCGCGCGCAGGGCTTCGCTTTTTACGACTGGGGCGACGACGCCGCGCGGCTGGTAACCTCGTGGGACGCGAAGGACGCGCACGTCTCCGCACTCGCCAGCGCATTGGCGGCGCTGTGACCGAGGCGCAGGAGCCTGCTTCCCGCAGCAAGGTGATCTTCGCCTTCCTTGTCGTCACGGCGATCTGGGGCTCGACTTGGCTGGTGATCAAGGATCAGGTCGGATCGGTGCCGCCGACGTGGTCGATCACTTACCGCTTCGCTCTGGCGGGCGCGGGGATGCTGGTGCTCGCGCTGCTGCGGCGCGACAGCCTGCGCCTCTCGCGGCAGGGCATGGGGCTGGCGCTGCTGGTCGGGCTGAGCCAGTTCGTGTGCAACTTCCAGTTCGTCTATCAGGCCGAAATCCACCTCACTTCGGGACTGGTTGCCGTCTGCTACGCGCTGCTGATGCTGCCCAATGCAGTGCTGGCGCGGATATTCCTTGGCCAGAAGGTGACGCCGGGCTTCGTCGGGGGCTCGCTGGTGGCGGTCGCCGGGATCGCGTTGTTGATGGTCCACGAATACCGCAGCGCCCCGCCCGAGGGCCGCGTGGCGCTGGGCGTGCTGATGACCTGCGCGGGCATTCTCAGCGCTTCCACCGCCAACATCCTGCAAGGCACGAGCGTCGGTCGCGCGCAGCCGATGGTGCCGATGCTGGCATGGGCGATGCTGCTGGGCGCGGCGATCGACGCCTGCTGGAGCTTCGTCACCGTCGGCGCGCCGGTGATGGAGACGCGCTGGGAATATCTGGCGGGGATCGCCTATCTGGCGATCGCCGGGTCGGTGGTGACCTTCCCGCTCTACTTCATGCTGATCCGCGAGTTGGGGCCGGGACGCGCGGCCTATAACGGCGTCGCGGTGCCGGTGGTGGCGATGGCGCTTTCGACGCTGTTCGAGGGCTATCGCTGGACCGGCCTTGCGGTCGGCGGTGCGGTGCTGGCGCTGGCGGGGCTAGTGATCGCGCTGGCGACGCGCAAGCGCGGCTAGGCCCTCAACATAGGTGGGATAGCGCGGCCGCCAGCCGAGCACGCGCTTGGCCCTGCCGTTCGCGACGCGCCGGTTCTCCGCATAGAACGCCCGCGCCATGGGTGACAGATCGGCCTCCTCCAGCGACTGCAGCGGCGGCAGCGGCGTCCTGGTAAGGCGGCACGCTTCCTCCACCAGCCGGTTCTGCGCGCAGGGCAGATCGTCGGCGAGGTTGTAGGCACCCGGCGGCGCCCCGATCCCGGCTATTACTCCGGCCGCGATGTCCTCGACATGGACGCGGCTGAAGACCTGATCAGGCAGGTCGATCCGGTGGACACGCCCTTCCGCCAACCGCTCCAGCATCGAGCGACCTGGGCCGTAGATCCCCGGCAGGCGATAGACCCGCGCGCCCAGCGCCAGCCATTCGGCATCGGCTTCTGCCCGGGCGGTACGGCGGCCGGTGCCGACAGGTGCGCTCTCGTCCACCCAAGCGCCGCCGGTGTCGCCGTAGACGCCGGTGGAGGACAAGTACGACAGCGCCTTGCCTCTTAACGCGTCGCCGTAGCGTTCGAGCACGAAATCCAGCGGTTCGCCCCGCCCCTCGCGCCCCGGCGGGACCGAGGAGAGCACGTGATCGGCATCCGCCAGCGCGAGGCGCACGCTGCCCTCGTCGTCGAAGGCGAGGGTGCCCTCGCTGCCGGTCGACACCACTTCCCAGCCCTGCGCCTCGAACAGCGAGGCGATGAAACCGGCGGTGTAGCCGAGACCGAAGATGAACAGGCGGCGCATGGTCCATAGCTAGCGAAGGTGGCGCGCGATGCCCACCCCGCTGCGACCAGGTCAGCCTGCGGCTTCGCAAGTCTCGCTCCCCTCCCGCTTGCGTGAGGGGTTGGGGGCGGGTGGATCGCCAATGACGATTCCCCCGCTGGCAATCGGCCGCCGAGCCTCTAAGTAACAGGCATGGACATCGCCAGCAGACCCTCCGAGCCCGCCGAGAACACCCAAGTCGCGGACGCCGCGCCGCCGCCCGTCGGACCTCCGGTGATCCGGCGCGAGGACTACTTGCCGCCCGCATGGCTGGTCCCCGAGGTCGCGCTCGATTTCAGCCTTGGCCTCGACGCCACGAAAGTCGTCGCCAAGCTCTCGGTTACGCGCAATCCCGCAGGAAGCGGTACTTCGACGCTGCGCCTCAACGGCGACCAGATCGCCCCGCTGGCGGTCCGGGTGGACGGGCTCGACGTCAACGACTGGCGCCTCGACGGCTCCGACCTTCTCGTCGAACTGAGCGGCGAGGCGCATGAGGTCGAGGTCGAAACCGCGCTCAATCCGGCCGCGAACAGCCAGTTGATGGGCCTCTACGCCTCGAACGGGATGCTCTGCACCCAGTGCGAGGCCGAGGGTTTCCGCCGCATCACCTTCTTCCCCGACCGGCCCGACGTGCTCTCCACCTATTCGGTGCGGATGAGCGGCGAGAAGGCGCAGTTCCCGATCCTCCTCGCCAACGGCAACTGTACCGCGAGCGGCGAGGGCGAGGACGGTACGCACTGGGCCGAATGGCACGATCCCTGGCCCAAGCCGAGCTACCTCTTCGCGCTGGTGGCGGGCGACCTGATCGCCAACAACGCGGCCTTCACGACGATGAGCGGCCGCAAGGTCGATCTCAACATCTGGGTCCGTCCGGGGGACGAGGACCGCACCCAGCACGCCATGGATTCCCTCATCAATTCAATGAAGTGGGATGAAGAGGCATTCGGGCGCGAGTACGATCTCGACTTGTTCAACATCGTCGCCGTGTCCGATTTCAACATGGGCGCGATGGAGAACAAGGGCCTCAACGTCTTCAACACCCGCTACGTCCTCGCCGATCCGGAGACCGCGACCGACGGCGATTACGACGCGGTCGAGGGCGTCATCGGGCACGAATATTTCCACAACTGGTCGGGCAATCGCGTGACCTGCCGCGATTGGTTCCAGCTGAGCCTCAAGGAAGGTTTCACCGTCCTGCGTGACCAGCTGTTCAGCGCCGAGATGGGCAGCGAGGCGGTCAAGCGGATCGAGGACGTGCGCGTCCTGCGCATCGCCCAGTTCCCCGAGGATTCCGGCCCGCTGGCACACCCCATCCGGCCCGATTCCTTCCAGGAAATCAGCAACTTCTACACCGCGACGATCTACAACAAGGGCGCCGAGGTGATCCGCATGATGCGCACCATGGCGGGCCTCGAACGGTTCCGCCAGGGCACCGATCTCTACTTCGACCGGCACGACGGCGAGGCTGCGACCTGCGAGGATTTCGTCAAGGCGATCGAGGACGGCGCCGGGCTGGATCTCACGCAGTTCCGCCTCTGGTACTCGCAGGCCGGCACGCCGCAGGTCGCAGCCGAGATGGCACACAACGGCACCCAAGCGGTCCTCAAACTCACCCAGACGGTCCCCGCGACGCCCGGACAGCCCGAGAAGCAGGCCATGCCGATCCCCTTGCGCGTCGCCCTGTTCGACCGCGATACCGGCACCCATTCCGGCGAGCAGCTGATCGTGCTCGACAAGGACAGCGACACGTTCACCTTCGACGGTTTCGCGAAGCCGCCGGTGCTGTCGATCAACCGCGGCTTCTCCGCTCCGGTGGCCATCGAGTTCGAACGCGACAGTGCGGACCTCGTGTTCCTCGCCGCGCATGACGATGATCCCTTCGCCCGTTACGAGGCGATGCAGGGCCTCGTCGTCCAGCATCTCGTCGCCGCCGTCTCGGGCAAGCTCGATGACGCCGCGCGAGCCGAGGGCCGCGCCGCCATCGGTCAGGCCTTCGGCGCGGTGATCGCCGACCCCGCGCTCGACGACCTGATGCGCGGCGAGCTGATGATCCTGCCCGCCGAGACCTACCTTGCCGAGCAGCTCCCCGTCTCCGACCCCGGCGCGATCCATGCCGAGCGCGAGGCGCTGAAGGCATGGCTGGGCCGCGAACTCGCCGCCCCGCTCAAGGCGCTGCACGACCGCGCCCTCGCCGTGGCTTATTCGCGCGAGGCGGCCGCGCGCGGCGCTCGCAAGATCAAGACGCAGGCGCTGGTGCTGATCGCCTGCGGCGATCCGGCCGAGGGCGCTGCCCGTGCCTTCGCGCAGTATCAGGCGGCCGACAACATGACCGACCGGCAGGGCGCGCTCATGGTCCTCGCCAACCTCGACGCGCCCGAGCGCGAGACGGCGCTGGCCGACTTCCACGATCGCTACGAAGGCAATGCCTTGGTCATCGACAAGTGGTTCTCGCTGCAGGCGGGCGCGCTCAACCCCAAGGTGCTGGAGCACATCGCCGCGCTGGCGGAGCATCCCGACTTCACGATGACCAACCCCAACCGCGTGCGCGCGCTCTACATGGCGGCGGCGGTGAACCCCAAGGCGTTCCACGACGAGAGCGGCGAGGGCTATCGTTTGATCGGCGACCTGATCCGCCGTCTCGATTCCGTAAACGCACAGACGGCGGCGCGCTTCGTGCCTTCGCTCGGCCGCTGGCGCCGGATCGAGCCGGTCCGTGCGGCGATGATGCGCGCCGAACTGGAGCGCATCGCGGCACTGCCCGACCTTTCGCGCGACGTGCGCGAGCAGGTGTCGAAGTCCCTTGGCTGAGCCGGTCGAAGTCAACCGCGCCGCCCTGCTCGAAGGTATCCCCCACGGCTTCCTCGGCCGCCGGGGCGGGGTGAGCGAGGGCGAAGTGGCGGGCCTCAACGTCGGGCGCGGTTCGGGCGACGACCTTGACCTCGTCGAGCGCAACCGCGCACTGGCGGCCGAAGCGGTGCTACCCGGCGCGCGGCTGGTCACGGTCTATCAGGTCCATTCGGCCGACTGCGCGGTGCTGGGTGACGAGCCATGGTCGGAAGAGGATCGCCCCAAGGCCGACGCCATCGTCACCGACCGGCCCGGCGCGGTGCTGGGCATCCTCACCGCCGACTGCGCTCCGGTGCTCTTCGCCGACCGCGATGCGGGAGTCATCGGCGCGGCCCATGCGGGCTGGCGCGGGGCGCTGGGCGGCGTAACCGATGCCACCATCACCGCGATGGAGGCGCTGGGCGCCCGGCGGGAAAGCATCGTCGCGGCGGTGGGGCCGTGCATCGCGCAAGACTCCTACGAGGTGGACGCGGCATTCCGCGAGCGCTTCCTTGCCGACGACCTGCCCAACGCGCGGTTCTTCCGCGAAGGGCGGCCCGGGCATTTCCAGTTCGACCTCGAAGGCTACGTGCTGTGCCGGTTGCGCCTCGCCGGGATCGGGCATCCCGAAGGGCTGCGGCTGGATACTTATGCCGAGCCCGAGCGGTTCTACTCCTTCCGCCGCGCCACTCATCGCGGGGAACTGAGCTACGGACGGCAGATTTCGCTGATCGGGCTGGGTTGAGAGGGCGTACCTTCGTCATTGCGAGCGCAGCGAAGCAATCCGGAGCGG
>JASGGD010000206.1:0-8345 GCA_047605225.1 Novosphingobium sp. | reverse complement strand
CGGTCACCGATCAGCTTGGCGTCGTAGGAGATCTTGCCCTTGGCGGTCGAGCGCGCGGCGTTCTCCGCATCCACCGCAGGCTGCAGCAGGGCGAGGAACTGCTTCTCCTCCGCGTCCAGTTCGGGCTTGCCGTTGGAGCGCATGTCGATGGTCATGGCGGTGGCGAAGGGGATCGAGTTCACCGAGGTGCCGCCCTCCAGGATGCCGACGTTGTAGACCGTCTTCGGCTCGGCAGGCGCCTTGATCTTGCCGAAGCCGACCATCGCGTTGGCCATGGCATAAGCGGGATTGACGATGCCGAAGTCACCCATCGAGTGACCACCCGGCCCGTTGAACGTCACCTTATAACGACGCGATCCGGTGCCGGCATTGGTGATGCGCCCCGGCTGCCCCGGCTCGAACGAGATGAAGTACTTGATCGCGTCCTTGTACTTGCCCTTCTGGAACAGGTAGCGCGATCCGCGCAGGTCGCCCGGGCCTTCCTCGCCGACGTTGCCCATGAACAGGATGTCGGCCTTGGTGGTGTAGCCCGCCCGGTTCATCGCGCGGATGAAGGCGAGCAGCACCGGCAGGCTGGAGGTATCGTCGCCGATGCCGGGCGCGTAAAGCCCGTTGCCCTCGCGCCGCACCTTCACGTTGGTGCCGCCGGGGAACACCGTGTCGAGGTGCGCGGTGACGACGATCAGCGGCCCGCCTCCGGTGCCCTTGCGCAAGCCCATGACGTTGCCGACCTCATCGCGCTCGACGTCGGTGAGACCTTCGGCCTTGAGCATCGCCATGTAGGCGGCGCCGCGCGCGTCTTCCTTGAACGGCGGGGCCTCGATCTCGGTCAGGGTGATGATGTCCTGGATGATCTTGTCGTAATCGCCCTTGAGCGATTCCTTGGCCTTGGCGAACTTCGCCCCGCCCAGCAGCGTGGCGGCGGCCTTGTCCTCTACCCCCTTGCCCTCTGTGGTGGCGGCCTGCGCCGCCGGAGCGGCCAGCGCGATCGCGGCGGTTGCGGCCAGCAGTGTGATACGCATCGTCAAATCCCCTGTATTCTAAAAGACTTAGAAGTTGCTGTAGATCGTCGCGCCCAGCGTGCGCGGGGCGGTCGTCGCCCAGTAGTCCGGCACGCCCGCCGCGCTCGAGATCGAGTTCACGCCGATCTTGTTGAACAGGTTACGCACGTAGAGGAACACGCCCATCCGGTCGTTCTGCACACCGGCGCGCAGGTTCACCATCGAGTACTTGCCGAACTCGCGGTAAAGGCTGTTGGTCGGCCGGATCTGCGAGGTCATCTTGCCGGTGTAGGTCCAGTCCGCGCGCAGAAGCCCCTCGAGGTCGTTGAAGGCCGGGAAGGTGTATTCGGCCCCGGCGCTGGCGGTGGTGCGCGGGATCAGCGGCAGGATGTCGCCCTTGAGACCCGATGCCGTGACCTCGGCGCTGACCTGATCGGCGGTCAGGCGCGGCTTCACGTAATGGAAGCTGGCGTTGAGGAAGAGCCCCGAAACCGGCGTGGCGCTGGCCTCGACCTCGACGCCCTCGATCCGCGCGGAACCGACGTTGCCGATGTACGAGAAGTTGCCGTACGTCGCGCGAACCGAGGTCTGCAGGTTGTTCCAGTCGATGCGGTAGGCGTCGATGTTGAAGGTCAGCTTGCGGTCGAACCACTGCGTCTTGAAGCCCGCCTCGTAGTTCCACAAGGAGTCCGCCGCGTAAGTCTGCGCCGATTCCGGGATGCCCGGCGTCAGGTTCGCGCCGCCGGGGCGGAAGCCCTGCGATGCGGTGGCGTAGAACATCACGTCCGGGGTGATCTTGAGGTCCAAATTGTACTTCTGGATCAGTCCGTTGGCATTGGCCGAAACCTCTGCGTAGGCGCTGGGCACCTGACCGTTGAAGTAGTTGTAGCCAAGGTTCTCGCCGCCCACGGTCTTCTTGTAGTCGTAGTAGCGCAGGCCCGCCGTCAGCGTCAGCGGCTCGAAGAGATGATAGCTGATCTCTCCGTAAACTGCAGTCTGCTTGACCACGTCGGTGACGTAGCGCGAGCCGAGATCGACGGTCGGCTGCTGCGGCTCGCCGGTGGCGGGAATGCCTGCGAAGACGAGCGTATCGACGCGGTCGTCGCGATCCTCGCGGAACACGCCGAAGGTGTAGGTGAGCGGCCCCTTGCCGTTCGAGCTGAGGCGCAGTTCGTTGACGTAGTTGCGCACGAAGCGCGGCTGGTAGTTGCCGATCGGCTGCTGTGCGGCGGCCCAGTTCTGGTAATCGGCCTGCAACTGCGCCGAAGTCAGCCCGCCCGCATCGCTGGCGCAAGTGCTCGAACTGGTCGTCGCCCCGGCACTGGTGCCCTGCAGCAGCGAGCCGCCGTAAGTATTCTGGAACAGCCCGCAATAGCGGTTGGACGCGGCGATGCTGGCGTAGTTGTCCGAGTTGTCGTTGGTCTGCCGCACGTCCCAGCGGTAGTACGAATTGTTCAGCGCCAGCGTACCGATGCCGGTCTCCCACTTCGTCTCCAGCGCATAGAGCTGCAGCTTGTCGTAGGCGGGCGAGGCGACCTTCTGCTCGGACACGAACTCGCCCACCGAAGGCGCCCACTGCGAGGTGCCGTCAAACTTCTGCGTCTGCACGATCGTCATGAAGTTCATGCTGAGCGCATCGGTCGGCTGGAAACCGAGCTGGAAGCGCGCGCCTTCGAGGGTCGAGCGGTTGAGGTTCTGCTTGCCGATCGTCGGATCGTCGACATAGCCGGGGTTCTGCTGGCGATAAAGCACGAGCCGCGCGGCCAGCATGTCGGAGATGATCGGCACGTTGACCGCGCCCTTCATCGAATAGCCGAACTCGCCGTGCTCCACCGCCTCACCGCCGAATTCGGTGGCGCCCTCGTATTTGGTGAGGTCCGGCTTCTTGAAGATCACGCGCAAGGTGCCGCCCATCGAGCCCGAGCCGTAGAGCGTGCCTTGCGGCCCGCGCAGCACCTCGACGCGCTCGACGTCGAAGAGGTTGAGGTTGGGCGTCACGCCCGAGGGATCGGAGCTGGTGCCCGACGGACCCGTCAGCGGCGTCTCGCCGTAATACAGGCCGACGGTGCTTTCGCCCGCGGTCTGGATGCCGCGGATCGAGATGCGGGTGCGGCCCGATTCACCGGCGATCAGGTTGAGCCCCGGCACCTGCCGCACGACGTCGGCGATGCCCGTGGCGCCGAGGTTCTGGAGCGACTTCTCCGACAGCGCGGTGATCGCGACAGGGGTGTCCTGAACGCGGGTGGCGCGGCGCAGCGCGGTGACGACGATGTCGCCCACGCCCTCGCTAACCGCCTGTTGCGGAACCGTTTCCTGTGCCTGCGCCCCCAGCGGCAGAGCGAACAAGGATACGGAAATCAAGAATGCAGCGCGACCGTAGTGAGTGGCCATGATTGCCCCCTGTTGCAGCCGGCCCATGCTCCGCCCGCGATGCCGCCGATACCTTGGCGATCTTGTGCGCGCTGCGAAACCGGACCCGGTTCGTTGTCGAGGTTTCCCCTCCCGACACACGAAAGCTGAGGGCCTTCACCTGTCACGAAGCTGTCACTCCCAGGTTCTTTTCCAAAAAGAATCTTGCCCGGCGCGACAGGTTGATGACAGGTTCCGTTCACAGACTGCCGAATCAAACGGCATGAAATTGCGTCGGAGCAGGGCCGACACACAACGACGCACAAGCGGCACTCAAAGGCACCTAACGGCACCTGAAGAGTACCCAGACAGGGAAAGGGGATGCCGCAACTCGTGCGAGGGAGTGAGTTGTTGCGGATACTGATCGTGGAAGACGACGAGCGCCTGGCGCGCGGCATGGAAGCGTCGATGAGCGCGGGCGGCTTCGTCGTCGACGTCGTCGGCACCGGCGAGGAAGCGCTCGATGTGCTCGCCGCCGAAACCTACAATGCCGCGATCCTCGATCTCGGGCTGCCGGACATCGACGGGCTGGAGGTGTTGCAGACGCTGCGCCGCAGCGGCGACGCGACGCCGGTGCTGATCCTGACCGCGCGCGATGCCGTGTCCGACCGCATCGCCGGGCTGGACCGGGGGGCCGACGACTACCTCTCCAAGCCCTTCCACCCGCGCGAGCTGGAATCGCGGCTGCGCGCACTGATCCGGCGCAGCCAGGGCACCGCCGACCCGGTGCTGCGTGTCGGCGACCTCAGCCTCGACCGCTCCACCCGCGTCGTCGAGCTAAAGCGCTCGGTGCTCGACCTGCGGCGCCGCGAAATGGCTGTGCTGGAGACGCTGATGGGGCGCCCCGGCAAGGTCGTCACCAAGCAGCGCCTCAATTCCGAGGTGTTCAACTTCGCCGACGCCGTCGCCCCCAATGCGCTGGAGGTCTACGTCGGCCGCCTGCGCCGCAAGCTGATGCCGGACGGGCCGACGATCCGCACCATCCGGGGCCTCGGCTACATGCTGGAGACCTGATGGCCTCGCTGCGATCGCGCCTGACCGCGGCGGTGATGGTGCCGCTGCTGGCGCTGGCGGTGACCTTCGGCGGCATCACCTGCTGGATGATCAAGCGCTCGGGCGCTGCGACTTCGGACCGTATCCTCGTCGGCTCTGTGCGCGTGCTGAGCCGCGCGGTCGATGCCCGCGACGGTGTGCGCGAGGAACTGCTGCCGCTGGCCGTCCATTTGCTCCAGCGCCGCTCCGCGCCCGTCACGCATTACAGCATCTGGGACGGCACCGAGCTGATCGCGGGCGAGCGCGGCCTCGTCCCGCCGGCCCAGTACGACACCCGCACCGGCCGCACCACGCAGCGCCTGCCCGCCGCCAGCTTCCCGCGCACCTACCGCAACACCCCGCTGACCGGCGGCTACGTCGACCCGCGCGACGCGGACGGCGTGATACAGCCCGGCTACCTGCGCGACGGCACGCTGGGCGGCAAGCCGGTGCGCATCGCCACCGAGATCCGCCGCCTCCACCGCAACGGCCATGCCGTCGTGGTGCAGGTTGCCGACTTCGTGGACGACCGCTGGGCCTACCAGCAGACCTATTTCCTGCGCGTGCTGGGCGCAGGCGTGCTGATCGCGATGACGGCGGTGCTGCTGTTCTACTGGGCGATCACCTGGGGCCTCAGGCCCTTCGCCTCGCTCACCGGCCAGATCGAGACTGCCCGCCGCGAACCGCCGCCGCAGTTCCGCCTCGCACTGGAGGAGGACGCCCCGCGCGAGGCGCGGCTGCTGGCCCGATCGTTCAACGCCCTGCTCGCCCGCACCGAGCGCGCGGTGGATTCGCTCAAGCAGTTCACCGCCAATGCCTCGCACCAGATGCGCACGCCGCTTGCCGTGGTGCGCGTTCATCTCGACGTGCTGGAGCGCTACGGCCCCGCCTCGCCGCGTGGTGCGGCGGCGCTGGACGACATCGGCAACGCCGTGCTCTCGCTCGAACGGCTGCTGCTGCAGCTGATCGCCCTCGCCCGTACCGAGGAGCAGGGCATCGCCGAGGACGCCACCTTCGACCTTGCCGCCGTCGCCGCCGACCTCGTCGCCGCGCGGATCGACCAGCCGGGCACGGACGGCCTCGACATCGGCTTCGAGGCGCCAGATCACGGCCCCGTTCTCGCCAGCGGCCATCCGGTGCTCGCCGCCGAGATGATCGGCAACCTGTTCGACAACGCGGTGCGCTACAACCGCCCCAGCGGCACCGTCACCGTACGCGTGCTGCACCGCGCCGGACGCGCGCGCATCGAAGTGGAGGACGACGGCCCCGGCATCGCCCCGCAGGACCGCGAGCGCGTATTCGAACGCTTCTACCGCGCCCGCAGCGAAAGCGGTGCCACCGGAAGCGGCCTGGGTCTATCGATAGTCCGCGCGCTCGCCGAACGCATGGGAGCCGAGGTCCGGCTGGAGCCCGGCACCGACGGTCGCGGCGTACTCGCCGGAATCGACTTCGCCGCGCCGCCGAGCCCTGACGACCGGGGCGACGAACATGCCGACAGCACTCAATCGGAGGCGCAACATTTCGCGCTCGCGACAGCTTGCTGACAGGGTTCTCGCGGCAGAACCCTTACCATGAGCCAGGCGCCTTCGGGCGCGGCAACAGGATCACCGATGTCCGCAAATCCTTTCGTTCGGTCACTGCGATGATCGAGACCGCCCCCCCGCCTCTCCCCCCTTCCGCCGACCATGCGCGCAGGCGCCTGCGCCCTCACCTGCAGGTGCGGCTGCTGGCGGGTTTCCTGCTCGGCATGGGCGGCGGCACGCTGGCCGGGCTGTTCGCCAGCGACTCGCCCGCGACCACGCTGTTGATGCGCTGGGTGGTGAAGCCGGTGGAGCAGGCGTTCCTCTTCGCGCTGTTCCTGCTGATCGTGCCGCTGCTGGTCTCCGCCATCGTCAGCGGCACCGCGCGCCTGCGCAACATGGCAGGAATGCGGCGGCTGCTGTTCTCCACGCTGGCACACATGCTGGCGGCTTCGCTGGCGGCAGGACTGATCGGACTGGCCATGGTCAACCTGTTCCGCCCCGGCGACGTGGTGCCCGCCGAGATCGGCCAGCAACTGCTTGCGGCGGGCCATTCTTCTGCGCCGCCGAGAGGGTTCGGCGCGCTGTTCTCCTATGCCGCCGTGGAACGACCGATCATGATCGTGATCGTCGGCTCGGTGCTGGTCGGCATGACCCTGACCTTCCTGCGCACCCGCCGCAGCGGCCGCGTGCTCGCCACCAGCGAGCGGGTGTTCGATGCGGGAATGCACGTGCTCGGCTATGTCGCGCGGCTGGCGCCGATCGCGGTCGCGGCCTTCATGTTCGACCTGACGCTGGTGTTCGGCTGGCACCTGCTGCTCTATCTCAGCGCCTATGTCGGCGTGGTGGTCGCGGCGCTGATGCTGCAGGTCATGCTGACCTTCTTCGCGGTCGTGTGGATGCGCGGCGGGGTGACCCCGGCGGCGTTCCTGCGCGGCGTGCAGGAGCCCGCCGTCATCGCCTTCTGCACATCCTCGTCCAACGCCACGCTGCCCAGCGCACTGCGCGCGGCCGAACTGGACCTGCGCCTGCCGCCGCGCGTCGCCCGGCTCGTGCTGGGCGTCGGCACCATCGCCAATCAGGGCGGCACCGCGATCTACACCGCCGTCACCGTGCTGTTCATCGCCCAGTTCTTCGGCATGGACCTTTCGCTCGGCAAGCAGGGCATGGTGCTGGCGGTGGCCGCGCTGGCCGGCATGGGCACGATCGGCGTGCCCGCCGGATCGCTTCCCACCGTTGCCGCCGTCCTCGCGCTGACCGGCCTGCCGCCCGAGGGTATCGGGCTGGTGGTCGGCGTGGACCGGCTGCTCGACATGTTCCGGACCATGGTCAACGTGGTCGGCGATATCGCCATCGCGACCGCCGTCTCGCGCGATCAGCAGGGACGCACGCTGCCCGCGATGTAGCGCGCGCTGCCGCCCAAGGGGCATTGCCACCGCTCTTCACCGGCGTCTCACCCCCTTGAAACCGCCTCAAGCGATCCCATCTGGTTCGTCGCCACGCGCCGTTGCCGATACGGGGCGGTTCGTGGCGGGTCGTCGGCAAGGGCCGCGGCTCGATTGTCCCATCGCTTGGCACAAGGATCGGATCGTTATGCGTACCCTGGATTTCGCGCCGCTGCTCCGCAGCTCCATCGGCTTCGAGAACCTCAACCGCCTGGTGGATTTCGCCACCCGCGGCGAGGGCGAGGCCTATCCCCCCTACAATATCGAGAAGGTCGGCGAGGATGCCTACCGCATCTCCATGGCGACCGCCGGCTTCACCCGCGACGAGCTGGACCTCACCGCGCAGGACAATGTGCTGACCGTCACCGGCCGCGCCACCGAGGCGCCCGGCCCCGACGGCCGCGAGTTCCTGCATCGCGGCATCGGCAAGCGCGCGTTCGAACGCCGCTTCCAGCTGGCCGACACGATCCGCGTGACGGGCGCCAGCTACACGGACGGCCTGCTCAACATCGAGCTGGTCCGCGAGGTGCCGGAGCACAAGAAGCCGCGCACCATCGCCATCGACGGCACCCAGCCGACGCTGGAGGCCGTGACCGAGGATCGCAAGGCCGCCTGAGGCCTGGCGTTCCGATGGAAGGTTGGGGCATCCCGGCGCACGCCGGGGTGCCCCTTTGCTATTGGCGCTCCCTGTCGGACTGTCACCAATTTCGCTTGAAACGGCCTGCCCGCGCGCTCATGAGCGAGGCAAGAGGCGCGCACCGGCACGGCATGCCGGGCGGATAGCCTCGTCATGGGAGACTGGGATGACCAAGCAGGCTTATCGTTCGACGACATCGGGAATCGCGCTGTTCGGCGCCATGATCGCCGTCGCGCCCGCCGCCGCACAGGTCAGCACGGCCGCCCCGTCGTTGCTGCTCAGCGTGCCGCGCACCTTGACG
>JASGGD010000205.1:0-8420 GCA_047605225.1 Novosphingobium sp. | reverse complement strand
ATTCGACTGTTAATCGAATGGCCGTAGGTTCGAATCCTACTCGGGGAGCCAACATTTTCCGCTCCAGATCACGACCACCAAGGTCGTCACCGCAGCGGACATTCCTCCAAAATATCAGCTTCTTACCGTTGCCTATCGAATGCGATTCGGTAGCGGGCGACCGGCTGCGAAGTCGCTCACGCTCTGCAGCGTGGTGCTGGCGATCGCGCCCAGCGCCTCTTCCGTCAGGAATGCCTGATGGCCGGTCATCAGCACGTTGGGGAACGTCAGGAGCCGCTGCAACAGGTCGTCGTCGATGATCTCGCTGGAGAGGTCGTCGAAGAACACCCCGGCCTCCTGCTCGTAGACATCGAGGGCGACGCCGCCCACACGGCGTTGCTTCAGCGCCTCGATCAGAGCCACGGTATCGATCAGCGCGCCGCGACTGGTGTTGACCACGACGAGGCCCGGCCGCGCCGCCGCGAGCACGGCGGCGTCGATCAGATGATAGGTGTCCGGTGTCAACGGGCAGTGCAGCGTGACGATCTCCGATTCGCGCAGCAACGCATCGCGCTCGACGTAGCGCACGCCGATTTCGACCAGCCCTGCGTCCTCGACGGGATCGCTCGCCAGCACATCGCAGCCGAACCCGGCGCGCAGCGTGCGGGCGACGAGAGCCCCGATCTGCCCGGTGCCGACGACGCCCACGACCCGGCCATGGAGATTTCGGCCGACCAGCCCGTCCAGCGCGAAGTTGTTCTCCCTCACCCGCGACCACGCGCGATGGATCTTGCGGTCGAGCGAGAGCAGCAGGCCGATGGTGAACTCGGCAACCGCGTGCGGCGAATAGGCGGGCACTCGTACGACCGCGATCCCGAGCGCTTCAGCGGCGGCGAGATCGACATTGTTGTACCCCGCGCACCGCAGAGCCAGCAGGCGCACCCCTGCCTTGGCCAAAGCCTCCAGAACGGCGCGGTCGGCGATGTCGTTGACGAAAACGCAGACCGCATCGTGACCCTCCGCCAGCCGGGCAGTGGAAAGCGTCAGGGGCGCGTCGAGGAACTGCAGGTCGAAGCCATGATCCGCGTTGGCGGCAGACAGGAACGTCCGGTCGTAGCTGCGGGTGCCGTAGACGGCGATGCGCATAAGTCGGCCTCGTTCGAATGGACCGCCCGACGATGCCCGCCTCGCCCGAGCCTGTCCACCATGGCCTTGCACCGGACGGCGTCCCGTTTATCGTGTTCTTATGTCCCGCATCATCGCCCTCGCCACCCTGCTTCCCTTCACTTGCGCAGCGACGCCGGCCCTTGCCGCGCTGTCGCCTGCCGAACGCAAGATCGTGGCCACCGCCGACGCGGGTGCGGACAGCGATCTGGCGCTGCTCGAAAAGCTGGTCGCGCAGAACAGCGGCACCCGTAATCTCGACGGCGTGCGCAAGGTGAACGCCATGGTGGCGCCAGAATTCGCGGCGCTGGGCTTCGAGACGCGCTGGGTGCCGATGGATGCGGTGAACCGCGCCGGACACCTGATCGCCACGCACAAGGGCAAGCCCGGCACCACCCGGATGCTGCTGATCGGCCACCTCGACACCGTGTTCGAGCCGAGTTCGCCGTTCCAGACCGCCCGGCGCGAGGGCACCATGTTGCACGGCCCCGGCGCGGCGGACGACAAGGGCGGCGTCGTGGTCATGCTCGCCGCGCTCAAGGCGATGAAAGCGGCGGGCACGCTGGCGGGCGCCAATATCGAGGTCGTGCTCACCGGCGACGAGGAAGCCGCCGGAGAACCCGTCAGCACCGCCCGCGCCGACCTGATCGCGGCAGGCAAGCGGGCCGACGTCGCGCTCGATTTCGAGGGGCTGGTGATCGACGGGGGGCAGGACTACGGCTCGGTCGCGAGGCGCTCGGCGGGGGACTACACCATCACCGCCAGCGGCGTGACCGCGCATTCGAGCGGCATCTTCTCCCCCGAAGTCGGCGACGGCGCGGTCTTCGAACTGGCGCGCATCATCACCGCTTTCCGCCAGGAACTGCCCGAACCCAACCTCACCTTCAACATCGGGATCGTGGGCGGCGGCGCGACGGCGGCGCTCAGCCCGGACGAGGCGCAAGTCACCGCCACCGGCAAGACCAACATCATTCCGCCCGTCGCCATCGCCAAGGGCGACTACCGCGCGCTGACGCCCGAGCAGGTCGAGCGGGTGAAGGCGAAAATGCAGGCCATCGTCGCGCGCCACCTGCCGCGCACGAACGCAACCATCCGCTTCAAGGACGGCTATCCGCCGATGGCGCCGACGCCCGGCAATCAGGCGCTGCTGGACCGGCTCAACACGATCAATACCGACCTCGGCCTGAAATCCATGCCCGCGCTCGATCCGCTGAAGCGCGGCGCGGGCGACATCAGCTTCGTCGCGCAATATGTCGACGGACTGGCGGGGCTCGGCCCGTCGAGCAGCGGCGACCATACGCCCGAGGAGCGCGTCGACCTTTCCAGCTTCCCCCGCCAGATCAAGCGCGCGGCGCTGCTCATGACTCGCCTCAGCCGTGAGCCAGCCGCACGCTGAATGCCTACGCCCTCACGGCGGCACTCCTGGCCCGCACCATGATGCATTAACCATTTGCTGGCAGACGGCCTCGACCATAAAGGCCCGCAAATGAGCTTTCCGGACGTCGATACGCTGCGCCTGTGCAGCATTCTCGCCTCGATGGCGTTCGGCATCGTCTTCACGGTGCTGTTCCTGCGCGCCCGCAGCGAGCGGCATTTCCTGTGCTGGGGCCTGTCCTCGCTGCTTTACAGCGGCGCGATCCTGACCTTCTCCTCCACCGCGCTGCGCACCGACGTCATCGTCACCCTGCTCTACGCCGTGCTCGGCGTGACCAACGTGCTGCCGGTCGCGGGCGCGCGGCTGCTCGACGCACGCGGCGCCTTCGCGCGCTGGATGATCATTCCCGTCGCCAGCGCGGCGCTGGGCCATGCCCTGCCGCTGGTGCTGGCCGCATCGGGTGTCGTGAAGCCCTACGGCCTGTGGCAGACCGTGGGCGACGCGCTCGGCCTGTCGATCTCGATGGGACTGTCGGGCTACATCCTCGCCTTCACCGGCAATGCCGCGCAGTCGTCGGGACGGCGCATGGCGGGGCTGTCGATGCTCGGCTACCTGCCCGGCTATGCCCTCTCGATCATCGCGACGATCTGGAAGATACCCGGCGACGAATGGGTCGCGCTGCTGGCGATGCTGTCGGATCAGGTGCTGCTGGGAGTGCTGAACCTCGGCCTGCTGGCGATCCCGGTGGAACTGGTGCAGACCCGCCTGCGCGACGCCGCCTTGCGCGACGTGCTGACCGGTGTGTGGAACCGGGCGGGCCTGGAGCATGTCGCGCCGCAATTCCTCATGGCGGGCGCCGGGATCGTCGCGCTCGACGTCGACCATTTCAAGTCGATCAACGACCGCTTCGGCCATGCCGCCGGAGACGAGGTCCTCGCCACGATCGGGCAGGAGGCGCGGCAACTGGCGGCGAAGTCAGCGGGTCAGGTGATCCGCCACGGCGGCGACGAATTCCTCGTGCTGCTCCCGCCATCGCAGGATGCCGATGCCTTCGCACAGACGCTGAAGTCTCACCTCGCCGACCATGGCGCCGGGTCCGGGTGGGGCGTGAGCATCGGGATCGGGCATGTCGAAGCGGGCGACGCGACGCTCGACGATGCGGTGAAGCGGGCCGACTCCGCACTCTATCTGGCCAAGGCGGTACGGCAGCCTTTCATGCCGGTAATCTGAGATATGGCCCGAGATATGGCGAAGAGGGACGCAGCCGAAGCCGCGCCCCTCCCCTCCGCCAATCAGAACTTGACCGAGATGCCCGCCGTCGCGCGGTCGGTGTGGTAGTCACCCTGCCGCACGATCGCATACTCGACGCGCATCTTGATGGCGTTGCTCAGCTTGATGCCCAGTTGCCCGCCCGCCTCGAACGAGTCCTTGTCGGCATCGACGCTCGACACCAGCCAGTTCGCCGCGCCCAGTTCGGCAGTGCGCACCGCGGTCGCACCCTTGAGTTCATGGCGCCAGTTGCCGAACAGACCCGCCTCGACCGGATTGCCGACGCCGATCGCCAGTTCCGCGCCCAGCTTGGTCCGTGCGCTCGTCCATTTCTCGCTCGGCATCGTCAGGCCGATCACACCGGAACCGGTTTCGGACACCGAACCCGCCTTGCTGCGCGCGATCTCGATCCCGGCGACGGGGCGGATCACCGAGCGGTCGCCAAGCGCGAAGTCCGCCTTTGCCTCGAGCGCGGCCGTCAGCGTCCTGATCTTGTAGCTGTCGGTAACGCGCAGGTTTCCAGTGGTCAGGCCGACATTGCGCGCGGTGTCCACGCTCGCCTCGTTGTAACCCACCACGAGACCCAGCGAGAGTGCCCCAAAGCGATAAGCGCCATAGGCGAAGGCGGACCAGGTGTTGATGTCCGCCGAACTGCCGACGTCGCTGTACATGTCGCCGTCGGTGTAGCCGCCGCCGATGCCGATGCGCGTGCCATCGACGTTGACCGCGTTGACACCCGCGATCACGCCATGGGCCTTGCGGTCGTAGCCGTAGGCGATGCCGTCCTCGCCCACTTCTGTGGATTGGCCGATGTAGCGCCCCCATGCGGTCGGGCCCTTGCGGGTCGATTCGACGCCGCAGCCGTCGTCGGTGCCCTGCGGCACCGGGTCGGTGAACTGGCCGGGCGTCTGCACGGCGGGTGAGCAACCCCAGGGCTCCTGCGCGGCGCTCAGCGCGGTCTGGCTGATATCGCGCGCCGAGGTCATCGCCATCTGCAGCGTATCGGCATGGATCTCGCCGCTGATTTGCGAGAAGGCATAGCCCAGTTCCTCGCCGTCGTAGCCGTAGAGGCCGCTGAACAGCGGGTAGTAGGTTCCGCTGCGTGCGCCTGCCGCAGGACGAAGGGGATCGAGCCCAGCCGCTGCCCAAACCGCATTGCGCTTCCACCCGGCACCCGCGCCGTAGGTGGCGAAGCTGCCGGGCGTGACCGCCGCCAGCACTTGCGTCGGGCGATAGATCACATCGAAGCGGGTGTTGGCCGCAAGGCCGGAACTCGGCTGGGTCACGGAGTCGAACGCTCCCGAGCCGACCGCGCCGCCATCGACGATCACGAACGTGTCGCCAACAACCGGCGTGAAGGTGTTGTTGCCGCCGGTGATCCCGCGCAAGGTCGGGGCGAGGATGCCGTTGGGCTGGAACGTCGCTCCGGAAGTCAGCGCAAGACGGTCGTAGGTGCCCGCCCCGCCTGCCGCGTTGTAAGTGCGGCCGTCGATCTCGACCTCGAATGTCGCGTCGTCGGCGAAAGTGACGTCACCGGCCGCGACGACCAGCGTGCCGGGGCTGTTGCCCGGAGCCAGCGTGCCGCCTGAATTGACCGTCACATCGGCCACGATCGTGCCGCTGCCGCCCAGCCGCGCGCCGTCGTTGACGGTGACGCTCGCAGCCGAGAGCGCAGAGTTGACGAGCAGCGCGCCGCCATCGACGGTGAAGCCTTCGTTGAGGGTGCTGATCACGCTCGACAGGGTCAGCGTGCCCGCCCCGGTCTTGGTCATGCCGCCTGCGCCGGTGAGGCCGCCCGACAGTCCGACGTCGAAGCCGTTGCTGTCGATCGTGCCGCCCTGGCTCTGGACGGTGAACGCAGTGGCCACGTCGCCGCCCGAGGCGAACTGCAGCGTGCCGCCCACGAAGTTCGGGTTGACGTCGCCGTCGTTGACCTCCTGCGTCGTGTAGAACGCCTTGGCGAGATCGATGTCGGGAATGTCGCCGCCGATCGGGATCAGTACGTCGGAACCGCGCGTGATATCCGTCGACGGGTCGAAATCGACGTTCGCGTTGGCGGTCGGTACGGCATTGCCGAAGCCGTCGACATAGACGTAGCCGACATGCGCGCCGTAAGGACAGTCGAGCGCCACGAACAGCAGGTCGTAATCGTGACCGGATACCATGTCGATATCCTCGACCTTCCAGTCGCTCGTCACGTAGTAGCCGGCCTGACGGAAGATCGTGGTATTCTGCGCGGTATAGGCGCTGTAGGCGATGTTGTTGATGATCTTGCCGGTCGTCTTGTCCACCACCTTGATGATGAACGAGGGACTGTCGGTGGCCCCGTGCGACGGCTCCAGCACCGCGTTCCAGGCGTAGTAGAGCTTGTTCCCGGTATAATTGGCGACCGACTGCGAAAGCGCGGTCACGCCGTAGTTCGGGTTCATGTCATTCAGGCGAACGGCATGGTTGCCCGCGAAGACGGTCGGTGTGCCGGTGATCGGATCGAGGTCCCCGGCATTGGTGATGCTGTAGGCATTGGGCGCGCCGGACCAGGTCGAATCCGCCGGTGGCCATTGCACCGTGCTGGTCCAACTGCCCCCGGTCAGGACCCAGCCAGTGGTGTCACCGGTCTCGAAGCCCGGATTGACGACGGTTTGACCGACAGCCGGCGCCGCCAGCGCCAGCGATGCAGTCAGGGCCATGGCGCTGACCGCCATGCGGGCACGCTTCGGGTTCACGGCAAGCGTGTTAGGTGTCGCACTACCAAACATGATGTCCCCCTGATGATGAGGCAAGGATGCCTCGAAAGGAGGAACTAACTCACGCAAAGACAGGCGAATAGTAATCAACCCTGTCAGGAAAATTACAAGGCCGGTTACATTATTAACAGAACGGCTTTTACTTATGATTACTTGTGAACATTGAGTAGGGCAAGCCCATCAAATGCATATGAAAAAGGGCGCCGCCGGAAACCGGCGACGCCCTTTTCAAATACTACGGATATTTCAGACCAACGCGCCGTGGCAGTGCTTGTACTTGTTGCCGGAACCGCAAGGACAAGGCGCATTGCGGCTGATCTGGAGATCGGCCCAGGGATTGCCCTCGACAGGGGCACCGGCGGCGACACCCTCGGGGCTGCCCGCAAGGTTGCCGAACAGCTGCGCCATCTGCGCCGAACCGTCGCCGTCCGCCGAGTTGTCGAGCCCGGTGAACGGGTCGATGTGGCCGGTCAGGAAGTCGGGCAGTTCCGGCAGCTGCGTCTGCTCGGGCATGCGCAGTTCGCTGACCGAGATGATGCGCGTCACGTCTTCGCGGATGCCGTCGAGCATGCGCTCGAACAGGCCGAAGGCTTCCTGCTTGTACTCGTTGATCGGCTGCTTCTGGGCATAAGCGCGCAGGAACACCACCTGACGCAGCGCATCGAGCGTCGCGAGGTGCTCCTTCCAATAGTGATCGAGCCGGTCGAGCAGGATCGACTTTTCCACCTGACGCCAGATGGCCGGATCATCCTGCCCCATCTTGGCTTCCATGTGCGCGTCGGCGAGGCTGGTGATGCGCTGCTCGATATCCTCGGGCTCGAGGCCGTCCTCCTCGATCCACGCCTCGATCGGGGCATCGACGGCGAGGATGTCCTTCACCTTCTCCTTGAGCCCCGCGACGTTCCAGTGCTCGGGGTAGGAACCGGCCGGGCAGGCATCGGCGACGAGCGAGTTGATGGTGTCGTGGCGCATATCGACGACGACGTCGTCCACCGCCTCGGCGTCCATGATGTCCGAGCGCTGCTCGTAGATCACCTTGCGCTGGTCGTTCATCACGTCGTCGTATTCGACGACCTGCTTGCGGACCTCGTAGTTGCGCGCTTCGACCTTCTTCTGCGCCGTCTCGATCGCCTTCGACAGCCACTTGGAACCGATCGCCTCGCCATCGGCGAGGTTGCTGTTCATCATCTTGGAGAACAGCGTGTCGGGGCCAAAGATGCGCAGCAGGTCGTCTTCGAGGCAGAGGTAGAACTTCGACAGGCCCGGGTCGCCCTGACGGCCCGAACGGCCGCGCAGCTGGTTGTCGATGCGGCGGCTTTCGTGGCGCTCGGTGCCGATGACGCAGAGGCCGCCCGCCGCGAGGACGAGGCGCTTCTGCTCGCCGACTTCGGCCTTGATCTTGGCGATCGCGGCCTCGCGCTCTGGTCCCTCGGGCATGTCGCGCAGCTCGTCCTCGACGCGGAATTCCACGTTGCCGCCGAGCTGAATGTCGGTGCCGCGACCCGCCATGTTGGTGGCGATCGTCACCGCGCCCAGCGAACCCGCCTGCGCGACGATATGCGCTTCCATCTCATGGAAACGCGCGTTCAGGACCGAGTGCTTCACGCCCTCCTTGTTCAAGAAGTCCGAGAGCAGTTCCGACTTCTCGATCGACACGGTGCCGACGAGCACCGGCTGGCCGGTCTCGTACTTCTCGCGGATCAGCTTGGCGATGGCGGCGAACTTGTCGAGCGTGTTCTTGTAGAACTCGTCCTCCTCGTCGACGCGCTGCACCGGCACGTTGGTCGGGATGGTGACGACGTTCATCTTGTAGATGTCGTAGAATTCCGGAGCCTCGGTCGCGGCGGTGCCGGTCATGCCCGAAAGCTTGGGGTACATGCGGAAGTAGT
>JASGGD010000204.1:0-8579 GCA_047605225.1 Novosphingobium sp. | reverse complement strand
CTTGCAGGCGCGGCGCGGGACGGCCGCACGATCACCGACCCCCTCGCCGCGCCGCTGCTGGAGCGTGCGGGCGACTGGCGCAGCGTTCTGGCGATGCGCGAGGTGTTCGGCGATCTGGGCACGGATGCGCGCTTCGTCGGCGCGGTGGAAGCCGGGCTGGCGGCGCTGGATGCGGGACGGCTGGAGCCGGTGGCGGCGTAAGCATCTCCTCTACCCCACACACCTCGTCATTGCGAGCACAGCGAAGCAATCCAGGACAGTTCTAAGCCGCCCTGGATTGCTTCGCTGCGCTCGCAATGACGAATGAGGAGAGGATCATCACCCAAGTCCTAACGGCGGTCACCCCGGCGCAGGCCCCGTCGATTCCGCCGGAACCACGCGCAGTTCCACGTCGTACGGCTCCGGCGGCTCGCCACCCTCGATCCGTGCGATGAGCCGCTCTGCCGCCGCCGCCGCCATGTCGCCGAAGGGGCGCAGCACCGAGGTCAGCGCCGGGCTCAGCATCCGGGTCAACAGGCTGCCGTCGAAGCCCACCACCGACAGCCCCGCAGGCACCGCGATCCCGCGCGCCGCCGCGACCTTGAGCACGCCCGCCGCCATGATGTCGTTGGCCGCGAAGATGCCGGTCGGCCGCTCCGCAAGGGCCAGAAGCTGCTCCGCCCCCGCCACTCCCGAGGCGAAGTCGTAGTCGCCCGGCGCTTCGGCCACGCTGGCCCCGGCGCGCGTCGCCTCTTCGATGAAGCCCGCACGGCGCTCCATGGCAGAGGCCGTATCCGCAGGCCCGTTGACGATGCCCAGCCGCCGGTGCCCCAGATCGAGCAGATGCCGCGCGACTTGCGCGCCTGCCGCCCGCTCCTCGCTGACGATGACGTCGGCAAAGCCCGCGATCGGCACCGAGGACAGCGCCGCCACCGGCACTTGCGCCTCGGCCAGCGCCTCCGCCAACCCCGACACGCCCGAGACCGGCGGCAGGATCACCAGCCCGTCCACCCGCGACCGCTCGACGAAGCCGAGGACGTCGCGGATCGCCGCCTCGGCCTCCAGCGGGGTGGGGTGGACGATCACCTCGTAGCCGCGCGGCGCGGTCAGGGCGACGACGCCGCGCTGGATGGAATCGAGCACCAGCGCGTTGCGGTCGTTGTGGATCAGCCCGATCAGGAACGAGCGCCGCATCGCCAGCGCCCGCGCCCGTGCGCTCGGCCGGAAGTTGAGCGCCGCGATCGCCGCCTCGATCCGCGTGCGTGTCTCGGCGTTCACCTTGGGCGACTTGTTGAGCACGCGCGAAACGGTGCGGATCGACACCCCGGCAGCGGCGGCCACGTCCTCGATGGTGGGGTCGCCGTCGCGCGGTCTGGCAGGGGTTTCGTGCATCCTGAGGCTTGTATGGCCTGCGCTGGCACGATCAAGCGTTCCTGCAATTTTCATTGACACTTGGCTCACAAATGATAGCGCTAGCATAAATCAGATCAGAACCGGAGAGAGGCATGAAGTTCGACCGCCGAGAGGCCCTGTTCGCGGCAGGTATGGGCGCAGCAGGCGGCGCGGTATCGCTGACCGCGCTGGCAGGCAGTGCGAGCGCTGCAACCGCCGCATCCTCGGCTGCGAAGCCCGCATCGGACGGCGCCTCGAAGTACCGTCGCGGCTTCGACGACCAGCGCATTCCCGATCAGGGCAACGGCACGTATCTCAACCCGCTGATGGCGGGCGACCATCCCGACCCGACGATCATGCGGGACGGGAAGGACTATTACATGACCTTCTCGACCTTCGATTCTTATCCGGGTCTGGTCGTGTGGCATTCGGCGGACTTGATCAACTGGCGCCCCCTCACCGCCGCGCTGACGAAGAACCTCGGCTCGGTTTGGGCGCCGGACATCAGCAAGCACGGCGGCCGCTTCTTCATCTACTTCACCGTCAAGGCCACGCCGAACGCGCAATACGTCGTTTGGGCCGACAAGGCCGAAGGCCCGTGGAGCGAACCCGTCAGCCTCGGCCTGCCCGACCATATCGACCCCGGCCACGCGGTCGGCGAGGACGGATCGCGCTGGCTGTTCCTTTCGGGCGGCGACCGCATCCGGCTGGCCGAGGACGGCCTCTCGACCGTCGGCGCGGTGGAGCACGTCTACGATCCCTGGCACTACCCGGAGGACTGGGACGTCGAGGGTTTCTCCCCCGAAGGCCCCAAGATCGTGCGGCGCGGCGAATACTTCTACCTCGTCACCGCCGTCGGCGGCACGGCGGGGCCGCCGACCGGGCACATGGTGATCGCCGCGCGCTCGAAGTCGATCCACGGCCCCTGGGAGAACTGCCCGCACAATCCGATCGTACGCACCACCGACTTGTCGCAAGCCTGGTGGTCGCGCGGGCACGCCACGCTGTTCGAGGGGCCTGCCGGGGACTGGTGGTCGGTCTACCACGGCTACGAGAAGGACTTCTGGACGCTCGGCCGCCAGACCCTGCTCGATCCCGTCAGCTGGACCGCCGACGGCTGGTTCCGCATGGAAGGCGGCGACCTGTCGAAGCCGATCCGCGCGCCCAAGGGCGGCCGCAAGGCCGGTCCGCACGGGATGCCGCTGTCGGACGATTTCTCGACGCTGGAGATCGGGCGGCGCTGGAATTTCTTCAAACCCTCGCCGACAGAGCGCGACCGCGCGCGGGTGACGAACAACACGCTGCACCTGACCGCCACCGGCAAGGCGCCGGTCGATTCCTCGCCGCTGCTGCTGATCGCAGGCGATCAGGCTTACGAGTTCAGTTGCGAGATCGACATCGATCCCGGCGTCACTGCGGGCCTGCTGCTGTTCTACGACCAGCAACTCTACTGCGGGCTGGGCTTCGACGCGGCGAAGTTCGTCACGCACCAGTACGGCATCGAGCGTGGGCGTCCCGCCAACTATCATGGCCGCAAGATGCTGATGCGGGTGCGGAATGACCGCCATATCGTCTCGTTCCACACCAGCGGGGACGGCGGGAAGACGTGGAAGCGCTTCGACCGGGGCATGGAGGTCTCGGGCTATCACCACAATGTGCGCGGCGGCTTCCTGATGCTGCGGCCGGGGCTCTACTCGGCCGGACAGGGCGAGGCGCGGTTCAGCAATTTCAAGTTCAGGGCGTTGTGAGCCGGGCGGGCAAAATGGCGACGCATGGCACCTTCCGGTTCGTCATTGCGAGCACAGCGAAGCAATCCAGGGCGGTTTGCGCCGCGCTGGATTTGCTTCGTCGGCTTCGCCTCCTCGCAATGACGATGCTGATTTGAACAAAGGCATACAAGCATGACCGACACACTCTCCCTGCTCCCCGCCGACTGGAAGGACGGCCTGTTCCTCGGCCGCCTCGACCTTGGCGAAGGTCCGACGCCGGTGCTGCTGAGCGGCGGCGCGATCTACGACATGAGCCGCGTCGCGCCGACCGTCGCCGACCTCGTCGATGCGGGCGCCTTCGATCCCGCACAGGGCAAGGCGCTGGGCACCGCAGAGGCGGTGCTGGCAAGCGCCACCCTGCTCAGCCCGATCGACCTGCAATGCGTGAAGGCGGCGGGCGTGACCTTCGCCGTCTCCGCGCTGGAGCGCGTGATCGAGGAACGCGCACGCGGCGATGCCGACAAGGCACAGGCGGTGCGTGGCGGTCTGGAAGAGCGCATCGGCGGCTCGATCCGCTCGGTCGTGCCGGGCAGCCCCGAGGCGGCGGCGCTCAAGGCGGCGCTGATCGAGGACGGCATGTGGTCGCAATACCTCGAAGTCGCGATCGGGCCGGACGCGGAAGTCTTTACCAAGTCGCCGGTGCTCTCCACCGTGGGATCGGGCGCGACGATCGGCGTGCGCTCGGATTCGGACTGGAACAACCCCGAGCCGGAGATCGTCCTGCTCTCCGACGCGCGCGGCAAGGCCGTGGGCGCGACGCTGGGCAATGACGTCAACTTGCGCGATTTCGAGGGCCGCTCGGCACTCCTACTCGGCAAGGCGAAGGACAACAACGCCAGCTGTTCGATCGGCCCGTTCGTGCGCCTGTTCGACACAGGCTATACCGTGGCCGATGTTGAAAACGCGCAAGTGCTGCTGCGTATCGAGGGGCCGGAAGGCTTCCTCCTCGAAGGCGAGAGCCGCATGTCGGAAATCAGCCGCCCGCCGCTCGACCTGCTGAGCCAATGCTTTTCCGAGCACCACTATCCCGACGGCGTCGTGCTGTTCCTCGGCACGCTGTTCGCGCCGACGCAGGACCGCGATGCGCCGGGACGCGGGTTCACGCACAAGGTCGGCGACGTGGTGACGATCTCCAGCGCCCGCCTCGGCACGCTGATCAACACCGTCGCCACCTCGCACGAGGCGCCTGCGTGGGAAACCGGGATTTCCGCCCTCTACCGCAACCTCGCCGCGCGCGGGCTGCTCGGCGTGAAAGCCGATGCGCTTGCCTGATCCCTCCTCCCCGTCATTGCGAGGCGGCGAAGCCGCCGAAGCAATCCAGCGCAGCATGGACCGCGCTGGATTGCTTCGCTCCGCTCGCAATGACGAACGGGATTTGGGGCCGGAATGCGCTGCGCCCGGTTATGAATATCTGCATTTCGAAGGACTGCCATGTTGACCACCACGACGCCCTCCCCCACCGCGCTGGCTGCGCGCTTTCCCTCGCTTGCGGGCAAGGGCGTGTTCGTTTCGGGCGGCGGCTCCGGGATCGGCGCCGCGCTGGTCGAGGCGTTCGCGCGGCAGGGGGCGAAAGTGTCCTTCGTCGACATCGCCGCCGGGCCTTCCGAGACGCTGGTGGCGAGCCTCGACGGCACGGTGGACTTCACGCCGCGCTTCGTCGCGGGCGATCTGAAGGACCTCGACTTCGTGAAGGCCGAAGTCGCGGCGGCGCACGCGGCTCTGGGCGGGCTCGACGTGCTCGTCAACAACGCCGCCAACGACGACCGGCACGCGCTGGAGGACGTGACCCCCGAATACTGGGACGAGCGCATGGCGGTGAACCTGCGCCACCTGTTCTTCGCCGCGCAGGCCGCCGTGCCCTTCATGGAGGCGGCGGGCGGCGGCGTGATCCTGAACTTCGGGTCGATCAGCTGGCACCTCGCGCTCGACCAGCTCTCGCTCTACCAGACCGCCAAGGCCGCGATCGAGGGGATGACCCGGGCCATGGCCCGCGAACTGGGCGAGCGCAACATCCGCGTTTGCGCGATCGTGCCCGGCAACGTCCAGACGCCCCGGCAGGAGAAGTGGTACACGCCCGAGGGCGAGCGCGAGATCCTCGACGCGCAGTGCCTGAAAGCGCGCGTCCAGCCCGCCGACGTGGCGGCGCTGGCGCTGTTCCTCGCTTCCGACGATGCGCAGATGTGCACGGGACACGAGTATTTCGTCGATGCCGGCTGGCGCTGAGATGACGCCGCAGGTTGCCTGCAAGGTTGGCGCGAGGCTGGGCGAAGGTCCGGTGTGGGACGCCGCGCGCGACTGCCTGTGGTTCGTGGACATCAAGGGCCACAAGCTCCACCGCTTCGATCCGGCAAGCGGTACGCTGGCCACCGTCGAGGCTCCCGAGGAACCCGGCTGGGTGATCCCGCTGGCCGACGGCGCGCTGCTGGTCGGCGCCAGGGCGGGCGTGCATCGCTTCGAGGAGGATGCCTTCGCGTTGCTCCACGCCATCGAGCCCGACCTGCCCGGCAACCGTCTCAACGACGCCGCCGTCCACCTGGACGGATCGGTGTGGCTGGGCACCATGGACAATGCCGAAGAAGCGCCGAGCGGCGGCTACTACCGCCTCCACGGCGGCGCCTGCACCGCGCTCTCGCCCGAGCCGATGGTCATCACCAATGGCCCGGCGTTCTCACCCGATGGCCGCACCGTCTACCTCGTCGATACGCTGGAGCGGCTGATCCTGTCCGCCGAAATCGGCGCGGACGGGCATCCCGGCGAGGCGCGGCTTTTTGCCCGCATCCCGGAGGGGATGGGCTATCCCGACGGTCCGGTGGTGGACAGCGTGGGCACCGTCTGGGTCGGCCTGTTCGGCGGCTGGGGTGTCGCCCGCTTCGCGCCGGAGGGCACGTTCCTCGGCCGGGTGGAGTTCCCGGTCGCCAACGTCACCAAGATCGCGTTCGGCGGCGCGGACTTTCGCACCGTCTATGCGACGAGCGCGCGGAAGGGGTTGTCAGCGGCCGAACTGGCGGCACAACCCCATGCCGGAGACCTCTTCACCTTCGCGGTGGACGTGCCGGGTCTGCCGCCGGGATACCCTGCGGCCTGAGCGGCCGGTAACGACAAGAACAAGCATAGAGGATGTGAGCGAATGGCGGCGATAGACATGGGCAGCGCGCCTGCTGGTGTGGAGTACGGCGGCAAGGTCAACATGGCCTTTGTCGCGATGATCGTGGCGGTGGCGACGATCGGCGGCTTCATGTTCGGCTACGACAGCGGCGTCATCAACGGTACGCAGGACGGGCTGGAGAGCGCCTTCGACCTCTCTGCGCTGGGCACCGGGCTCAACGTCGGCGCGATCCTGCTGGGCTGCGCGGTAGGCGCTTTCGTGGCGGGCCGCCTCGCCGACGTATGGGGCCGCCGCAGCGTCATGATGATCGGCGCGGCGCTGTTCGTCGTCAGCGCGCTGGGCGCGGGCGCGGCGACAAGCTCGCTGCTGTTCATCATCGCCCGTTTCATCGGCGGCGTCGGCGTCGGCGCGGCGAGCGTGCTGGCGCCGGTCTACATCAGCGAGGTCACCCCCGCCTCGATCCGCGGACGGCTTTCCAGCCTGCAGCAGATCATGATCATCACCGGCCTGACCGGCGCCTTCGTCGCCAACTGGGCGCTGGCGAAGCACGCCGGGTCCAGCACCGACCCGCTGTGGCTCGACCTGCCCGCCTGGCGCTGGATGTTCTGGATGCAGGTCATCCCGGCCGTGATCTACCTCTTCGCGCTGTTCATGATCCCGGAAAGCCCGCGCTTCCTCGTCGCCTGCGGGCGCGAGGCCGAGGCGCAGGCCGTGCTCACCCGCATCTTCGGCGCGGAAACGGCCGCGAAGATGATCGCCGACATCCGCGCCAGCCTCCTCACCATCGCCGCCGACCACCATCGCCCGAGCTTCGCCGACCTCAAGGACCCTGCCACCGGCCGCCTGCGCAAGCTCGTCTGGGCGGGCATCGGGCTGGCCGTGTTC
Source organism: Novosphingobium sp. (assembly GCA_047605225.1). Classification (GTDB taxonomy): domain Bacteria; phylum Pseudomonadota; class Alphaproteobacteria; order Sphingomonadales; family Sphingomonadaceae; genus Novosphingobium. Next base: position 1,448 of record JASGGD010000204.1, on the reverse strand, counting down.
CAGCAGCTCGTCGGCATCAACATCGTGTTCTACTACGGCGCGGTGCTATGGCAGTCGGTCGGCTTTTCCGAAAGCGACGCGCTGCTGATCAACATCCTGTCGGGCACGCTCTCGATCCTCGCCTGCCTCGTCACCGTGCTGCTGGTCGACAAGCTGGGGCGCAAGCCACTGCTGCTGGTCGGCTCGGCGGGCATGGCGGTGACGCTTGCCACGATGGCGATATGCTTCGCCAGCGGCAGCTTCGTGGATGGACACCTGACCCTGTCGGACCGGACCGGCACCGTGGCGCTGATCGCCGCCAACGCCTATGTCGTGTTCTTCAACGTCAGCTGGGGGCCGGTGATGTGGGTGATGCTGGGGGAGATGTTCCCCAACCAGATCCGCGGCTCGGCGCTGGCGGTCTCGGGCTTCGCGCAGTGGATCGCCAACTTCGGCATCTCGGTCAGCTTCCCCGCGATGGCCGCCGGGCTGGGCCTGCCGCTGACCTACGGGTTCTACGCGCTGAGCGCCTTCCTCTCGTTCTTCTTCGTGCGCGCGATGGTCACCGAGACGCGCGGTCGCACGCTTGAGGAGATGGCGGCTTGATCCGACTGCGTTCGGGCGGCAGCGAAGCGACGCTGCTGCCCCATCTGGGCGGGTCGATCGGTTCCTTCGCGGTCGGAGGCAGGGACATCCTGCGCCCGACGCCTGCGGACGCCGCGAGCCCGCTGGACGCAGCCTGCTTCCCGCTGGTGCCTTACGCCAACCGCATCGCCGACGGGCGCTTCTCCTTCGCGGGAGAGGGCCACACCCTGCCCCGCAACGTCGCGGGCTTCGAGCATCCGATCCACGGTCTCGGCTGGATCATGCCGTGGATGGTGCGGAGCGAGGAGGCCGACCGCGCGGTCCTCGCGTGCATGCATTCGGCGGATGCACACTGGCCGTGGGATTGGTCCGCCAGGCAGATGTTCGTGCTGGAGGACGGCGCGCTGCGCGTGACGCTGGAGATCACCAATCAGTCCGCGCGCGTCATGCCCTGCGCGCTCGGCCAGCATCCCTACTTCGTGCGCGCCCCGGATGCGAAGGTGACCTTCGCCGCCGAGGGCGTCTGGCTGAGCGACGCGCGGATGATCCCGAGCGACGCAGCGCCTGCGGATAGCTTCGGCGACTTCGCGACCGGAGCGGTGCCCGATCCCGTGGCGCTGACCGACAACTGCTGGTTCGGCTGGCAGGGCGAGGCGTGCCTAGGGACCGTCAGCGTGACCTCACCCGAGGCGGGGTTCCTGCACCTCTACGCTCCGCCGGGGGAGGACTTCCTCTGCCTTGAGCCGACCACGGCGATGCCTGATGCTTTCGGACGACCGGACGGCGGCATGACGGCGCTGGAGCCGGGTGAGGCGCTGACGATGACGATGGAGGTGCGGGGCTGATCGTCGTCCCGGACTTGATCCGGGACCGCTGGCCGTGAA
>JASGGD010000203.1:0-8768 GCA_047605225.1 Novosphingobium sp. | reverse complement strand
TCGCGGCCCGGCTGCGCGGCCACAGGCGCGTGCCGCTGCCGCCGCAGAGAATTACAGGTACAAGGATCGACATATAAGAAGTTTCGCTCGTCACGTGACGGATACCGGTGCGATGGTCATAGCCGCCGATTGCTGCAATGCAACGTTACAGGTTGTGTATTGCGTCAATAAAACCAGCGCTGACGCCAGCGAAAGGTCGCTTCTACTGTTTTCCCCGCAGTATCCCTTGCAGGGCGAAATCGGAAACGGCGGGAAGCGAGTTCGCATGTCACACGGTCGGCTTCCGGGTCAGGGCTCGGTTGGACCACCCGGCAGCCGGTGACGCGGCCATCGACCCCGACCCTCAGGTCGATCGTTACCGAAGCCCCCACCCGCAAATCGCGGCTGCGGCGCGGGTAGTCCTTCGCCGAATTGATGTCGCCCGCGACCTTCACCGTGGGTGAGGCGCCCCCTCCCCCGCCGGCGCCCTCTCCCCCCGAACCGGCTCCGGTACCGGCACCCACGCCTGCCGCCCCGGAGCCATCGCCGGCCGTAGCAGCCCCGGCAGCATTCTCGGCGCCCCTGCCCGCGACCGACGGCGCCTGTGTCGGGCGGATCACGACCGTCGCCGTGGGCACAGCAACCGGGCGCGGGTCCGCTTTGCGACCGGCCGGAGCCGCAGCGCCCTCCTCGCGCGGGATCGCCTTGCTTGGTGCAGGCGATGGGCTCGGTTCGGGCGGTGGTGGAGGCTCGGCCGCGATCGTGAAGGCCCGCGTCACCGAACGCGCGACACTCACCGCGAGGTCCGGCGTGAACGCCCGCACCAGCCCGGCGATGACCACGACATGGATCAGCAGGACTAACGCCGCGACCTTCCAGCGCGGCTTGCGCTCCTGCCTGTATCCGCTGCGCCTCATCGTCCGGTGATCGCACGGGCGCGCAAGACGGCGCAACCTTTGACATGGTTCAGGGTCAGGATCATTCCGATTGGCGACATATCATTCGCAAATGCGACTATTGGGAGAACCCGGCCCCATGGAACATCGATTCGAGCCGATTGCCTGCAACCATGAAGGCGTCATCCTCGAAGGGTTCGCGGCCCGGCCACGAGGCGACGGCCCACACGCGGCCGTGCTGATGATCCCGGGCGCCACCGGCCCCGGCCCCAGCTTCGAGGCCGCCGTCCGGGCCATCGCCGACCACGGCTACCTTGCCGTCGCCTGCAGCATGTACGAACGCGGTGCCGACATGACGACGCCGCAATCGGCGGGCCGGTACTTCGCCGATCTCATGGCCCGTCCCGAGTTGCTGCGCGAGCGCGTCGTCGCCTGGTTCGAGACAGTGCGCGACCTGCCCGGCGTCGACCCCGAGCGGGTGGCCGCGATCGGCTACTGCTTCGGCGGCAAGTGCGTCCTCGAACTCGCCCGCAGCGCAGCGCCGGTGCGCGCGGTATCAAGTTTCCACGGGCTGCTCGCCACCCATGCCCCGGCCGAGCCCGGAACCGTCGTGCCTCGCATCGCCGTCTGGACCGGCGGGCGCGATCCTTACGTCCCGCGCGCCGACTTCGAGGCCCTGCGGGCGGAACTCGATCACGCCGCCGCAGACTACTCCGCGACCGAGTTCGCACAGGCCCGGCACGCCTTCACCGATCCCGATCACGACGGTATCGCCGAGGGGATCGCCTATGACGCAGCGGCACATCGAATTGCCTGGAACGGCACTCTTGCCCTGCTGGACGTGTCCCTTGCGGCATGAAGCGCTGAACAGGTGTTACAATCGCGCCACGATGCGCCGTAGATTCGCATTTCCGATATGTAGTTCCCGATTGTGAACCGAACCTCTCGCAGCTATCCTTGCAAACAGACGGGGGATTCGTAGTGTTTCCCTCAGGCAAATAAGGTCTGCCGGGCACCGGCACCAGGGAGAGAACACAGGCGCAAGGGGGGCGTCGATCGCTGGCCGGCCATGCCGGACCCGGGCGTTTCTCCGTCTTCGATTATCCGAATTCTCCCGCGCGGACCGGCAAGAGCCGGCCGTCCCGCAGAACCGTCTGTCGTCAATGAGAACAATGTTTCCGGAGGAGAGGAGAGGTCATGAGAGCAAGGAATTTCAGAAACCGGCTGACCAGCAGCGTCGCGGTTCCGGCAGTCGCTTTCACGGGACTGGCATCTGGCCCGGCACTGGCGCAGGGCATCAATCCGGACGAGATCATCGTCACCGCCCGCCGCACCGAGGAGCGTCTGCAGGACGTGCCGATCTCGATCACCGTGTTCACCGGCGACCAGATCCAGAAGCGCAACATCGCCGTCGCCTCCGACCTTGCGGTGTTCACCCCGTCGCTCTCGGTCAACACCCGTTACGGACCTGAGAAATCGACGTTTTCGATCCGTGGTTTCAACCAGGACGCCTCGACCGCGCCGACCGTGGGCGTCTACTTCGCCGACGTCGTGGGCGTGCGCGCACAGGGCGGCACGGCGGGCGGCAACACCGTCGGCGCCGGCACCTTTACCGACCTGCAGAACGTGCAGGTACTCAAAGGCCCCCAAGGCACCCTTCAGGGGCGCAACACGACCGGCGGCGCCGTGCTGCTGGTTCCCACCAAGCCGACCGACCTGCTCGAAGGCTCGATCGAGGGCACTTACGGCAATTACGACCAGAAGCGCGTGCAGGCCGTGTTCAACGCCCCGCTCGCCGACACCTTCAAGGTCCGCCTGTCCATCGATCGCAACGAGCGCGACGGGTACATGAAGAACAAGTCCGGGGTCGGCCCGAAGGACTATAACGACATCAATTACTTCTACGGCCGTCTCAGCGTGGTCGCCGACCTGACGCCGAATCTGGAGAACTACACGATCTTCCACTACAGCCGTTCGGACACCAACGGCTACGCCTCCCGCCTGGAAGGTTGTGACGCCAATCCCGGCGATCCGCGCACGATCAATCCGGCGACGATCTCCGCGATCAACCCGAACGGCAGCAAATACAACATGAGCCGCTATTACACCTCGCTGGCGGCCTGCGACCAGGTCGCCCGCCAGAACGCGCGCGGCGACGGTCCGCTGGACGTCGACGTGAGCGATCCGGACCCTCGCATCTTCCTGCGCACCTGGCAGGCGATCAACACGACGACCTGGCAAGCCAGCGACACGATCACGATCAAGAACATTATAAGCTACGGCGAATATCGCGAGCAGAGCCAGTTCCAGCTCGACAGCGACAACTTCTTCGTGCCCGACACCCCCATCACCCGCTACTACGCCGCGCGCGGAGGCCCGCAGGTCGGCCAGCCGTTCGACTACATCCAGCTCGGCACCCAGCCCGGCCACGATGCCGCCGCCGGGTCGACCACTACCGAAGAACTTCAGGTCCAGGGACGTTCGGCAGACGGCAAGTTCAACTTCGTGGTCGGCGGCTACCTCGAATTCAGCCGCCCGCTCGGCTTCAACCAGCAGCGCACCGGCATCTACGGGAACTGCGTCGATCCGGGCATTCTCAACTGCACCGGCGGCATACCGCTTTCCGACAGTTCGCCGTTCGCCGGCACGATCATTTCCGAATCGCGCACGCGCCTCGCTTTCGACAACCACGGCATCTTCGCGCAGGGCACCTACCACTTTACCGACCAGCTGGCGCTGACACTGGGCGGGCGCTGGACCTTCGACAAGATATCGGGCTATTCGGAAAGCAACCGGCGCGTCTTCGCGACCGTGCCGACCGTCGGCACCGTCCTTTCGCAATGGGTCTGCAACGACAACCTCAACCACGCCGACGTCAACCTGCGCACCAACGGCGGCGACCTGTCCGCCTGCGGCACCCACATCGTCAACAAGTCCAACAAGCCGACCTGGCTGGTCGATATCGACTTCAAGCCCACTCCCGACACGCTGGTCTATGCCAAGTATGCACGCGGCTATCGCCAGGGCACGGTAAACTTCACGAACCCGGGTCTGGAGACCGCGCTGCCAGAGAAGGTCGACGCCTATGAAGTGGGTGCCAAGCTGACATTCCGCGGGGGGCTTCCAGGCTACTTCAACGTCGCCGGATTCTGGAACGACTTCTCGAACCAGCAGGTGTTCGGCGCGCTCATCCCCAAGCCCGACAGCGGGCTGGCCGGCGGCGCGGCTATCATCAACGCCGGCAAGTCGGTGATCCGCGGCGTCGAGGTGGACGCGGGCGTGACACCGTTCCAGGGGCTGCGGCTCTCGGCCGGCTATACCTACCTCGACACCAAGCTGAAGGAACTGATCCCGCCCACGCTCTCGGCCGACAGCCCGTTCCTCCAGATCATCCCGCGCGGCCAGATCGGCGGACCGCTGACATATTCACCCAAGCACAAGCTCTCGCTCTCGGGCGACTACGCGGTTTCGCTTGGCGAAGGCGTCGGCGAACTGAACCTGGGAGCGGTGTTCACATATACCGCCAGCCAGCGGGTCGATGGCTACACCAGCATTCCCGGCTACAGCCTGGTGAACCTGAACGCAGGGATCAACGAAGTGGCCGGCACCGGCTTCGACCTGACGCTCTTCGCGCAGAACGTCACGAACAAGCATTATCGCGTCACCTCCACCGGCAGCTACGACAGCACGGGCATCCTCGACTTCATGTACGGCGTGCCCCGCGTATACGGGTTGCGGCTGAAGTACGCCTTCGGCAACTGATCCTGCTGAACGGAACCCCGCGCGCTTGCCGCGCGCGGGGTTCTTCTATCGCTTCGCGCCGGACGGCCCGGGTCAGGACGCCAGGGTCAGGGCGCTAGACGGCGCCGAGCAGGCCGAAGCTGTCGTGCCGCATGACTGCCTTGCCGAGCCGGTCGACGAACTGCACGATAATCGGCGGATCGACCCGGCGGGTGATCGACCATAGGTAATAACCGTAGGTCACCGCCTCACGGTACTGCGCCCAGGCCTGTTCTCCGCCGGGCATATCCATGCCATGTCCCTGCATCATCGCCAGATATTCGCCGAGCAGGCGCCGCTCCTCGACCTCCGCCACTTCGGTCGGCAGCACCGCGTTCAGGTGATAGGCCACGTCGAGCGCCCAACCGCCGCGCTGCAGCAGTTGCCAGTCGATCACGCCCATGCCCTCTTCTGTCCTGAAGACGTTGCCCGCATGGGCGTCACCGTGGATCATGAACTGCGGCCGGGCGGCATCGCGCGCGGCGAGTTCCCGGACCGCCACCGCCAGATTGGCGGCACTTCGCACGCGGGGCGAGAGGTTCTCTCCGCGCGGGCCATCCAGCAACTCCTGCAGCGCCTCGGGCGTGACGTAGCGCATCTGCGCGAGGTCCGCCGCGCGCGGGCGTATCCAGTCGGCGCCTTCGAGAAAATCGCTGCGGGAATGGAGCAGCGCCAGTTGGCCGAGGCTCTCCAGCGCATCGTCCGCCGTGAACGGATCGAGCGCCGAGCAGAACCGCGCGCCATCGACGATGAGATCGCGCATGATCGTCACCGCCTGCTGCGCCTCGCGGTCGATCACGGTGGCGACGCATTCGGGCACGCGCACGCCGATGACCGGCGCGATCTTGTTGTAGAAATCCGACTCGAGCACGCAAGTCGGCCCGCCGCGCGCTGTCATGGCATCGACGTCGAGCAGGCCCTTGAGGCAGAAACCCCGCGTTTCTCCGTCATCGAAAGTCACCGCGAAGCGCACCTTGGTGGCGACGGTGCGGATCACTTCTACCTCTTGCACCCGTGCAATCCCGCGCCCTGTGGCGATATGCGCCAGCGCGCCTGCCAGCCATTGCGGATCGAGCGCCTGCTCCAGCGTCGCCGGAACCGTCATTTGCGGCTGCGCTGGGCGCGGCCTTTCGAGGACTTGAGACATGCCTTTTCCCTTTCCCGATATCTGTTCCCTCGGCTTGACCTAATTCGCCATTTCGGTCCATTCTTCGCAATATAGAATTTTATCGGTCAAGCTATGGTAACAGAACGGGAGAGGCCGATGGGCAAGCCGCTGGAGGGCATCAAGGTCGTCGAAGTCGCGATGTGGGCGTTCGTACCGGCCTGTGGCGGGATGCTCGCTGACCTCGGCGCCGACGTGATCAAGATCGAGCCGCCGACTGGCGATCCGCTGAGGGGACTGTCGATCGGCGGGCTGGCGAACAGCCGGATCGACTATTCGTGGGAGAGCTACAACCGGGGCAAGCGCTCGGTGACGCTGGACCTCAAGCAGGCGGCGGGGCGCGCGGTGCTGGGCCGGTTGCTGGAGGATGCCGACGTGTTCCTCACCAACCTGCTGCCCCCGGCGCGCCGGACGATGCGGATCGATGCGGAGACGATCCGGACCGAGCATCCCAACCTCATCTACGCCAGCGGCAGCGCACTCGGCCCCAATGGCCCGGACTGCGAGAAAGGCGGCTACGACGCGATCACCTTCTGGGCGCGCGGGGGCATCTCCTCCTCGCTGACCGAGCCCGACGCGCCGCATCCGGTCGGCCCGCCGGGACCGGCGTTCGGCGATACGCTCTCGGGTGCGATGCTATCGGGCGCGATCTGCGCGGCGATCGCCAAGCGGGCACTGACCGGGGAGGCGTCGAGCGTGGACGTATCGCTGCTGGGCACGGCGCTGTGGTCGATGCAGCGCTATGTCTGCCAGGCGACGGCGGACGGGGTGAAGAAGTTTCCCAAGCCGCCCGCTGACAAGCCCAACAACGTGCTGGTGAGCAACTACCGCACCGCCGACGGGCGCTTCATCGCGCTGTGCATGCTGCAGGCCGACAAATACTGGGCGCCGTTCTGCGAAGTCGCCGGGCGACCGGACCTCGGCGCCGACCCGCGCTTCGCCGATGCGGCTGCGCGCAAGGCGAACATCGATGCCTGCTACGCCGAAGTGAAGGCCCTGTTTGCGAGCAGGACGCTCGCCGAGTGGAAACCGATCCTTTCGCGCCAGTACGGCCAGTGGGACGTCGTGCAGGACGTGGGCGAAATGAAGGACGATGCGCAGGCACAGGCCAACGGCTATCTCAAGCGCATCGATTACGGCGACGGCACGCAGATTCCGATGGTCGGCCTGCCGATGGTGTTCGACGGCGCGCCGCTGTCCTCCACCCGATCGCCGGACCTCGGAGCGGACAGCGACGCGGTGCTGGAAACGCTAGGCTACTCGGAGGACGAGATCATCGACCTCAAGGTGCAGGGCGTCGTGTTCTGATGCGCAAGCTGCCGAAGCTGGAGCCGGAAACCGCGTTCTACTGGACCTCTGGTGAGGACGGGCGGTTGCGCATCCAGCGCTGCGGGCAATGCGCCACCTATCAGCACCCGCCCTTCCCGCGCTGCTCCACTTGCGGCAGCGAGGCGGTCGCACCGGAACCGGTTTCGGGCAAGGGCCGGCTCGCCAGCTACACCGTGAACCATGAGGCATGGATGCCGGGGCTGGCAGTGCCCTTCGTGTTCGGCGTGGTCGAACTCGCGGAGCAGAGAGGGCTCTACGTCTTCACCAACCTCGCTGCCAAGGATGTCCGCATCGGCATGCCGCTGACGGTCAGTTTCGAACGCCACGACGACGTCTGGCTGCCGATGTTCCGGCCGGAAAACGAAGGGGACACGGCATGACCCACCTCCCCGAAAAGCACGTGTGCATCACCGGCGCGGCGCAGTCCGAAGTCGGCCGCCCGTCCCCGCGCACGGCGCTGCAACTGACCGCCGACGCCTGCCTTGCCGCCATCGCCGACGCGGGGCTCTCCCCCTCGGACATCGACGGGATCGCCACCTATCCCGGCAAGAGCAGCGAAGGCGGCGGCATCGCGCCGGTCAGCCCCTCCGAAGCCGCCGCCGTGCTGGGCATCGAGCCGCGCTGGATACTCGCCTCGGCCGAGGGGTTCAGTCATATGGCCCCGATCTTCAACGCGGTGACCGCCATCGACTGCGGCCTCGCCCGTCATGTCGTGGTGTTCCGCAGCGTCGCACAGGCGCAGGCGCGCATCGCCTCGCGCGCCTCCACCCTGATGTCCGGCACGCGCGAGCGGGTGGACGGCAATAACGCCTGGACCGTGCCTTACAACGCGCTTTCGCCGATCAACATGTTCGCGCTCTATGCGCAGGCCTACTTCGACAAGTATGGCGCCGACGAGGCGCAACTGGGCGCCATCGCCGTCAACGGCCGCGCCAACGCCGCGCACAATCCCAACGCGATCTACCGCAAGCCGCTGACCCTCGGCGACTATCTTTCGGCGCGCGTGATCTCCTCGCCACTCAGGCTGTTCGACTGCGACAGCCATATCGACGGATCGACCGCGATCGTCCTGTCGCACCGGGATGCCGCCAAGGACTTACGCAATCCCCCGCTCCACATCGAGGCGATGGGCATGGCGGTGGGTGGCCTGTGGGTCGGGCGTCACGAGGGCGACTTCACCGAATTGCCCGCCGCCCACCGCGCCGGGGCGATGTTGTGGGAGCGCACCGACCTCACACCCGCCGATATGGACTGCGCGCAAATCTACGACGGGTTCTCGATCCACGTGTGGATGTGGCTGGAGGCGCTCGGCCTCGTGCCCAAGGGAGAGGCCTGCCGCTTTACCGAGGGCGGGGAGCGGATCGCGCTGGGCGGCGAACTGCCGCTCAACACCGGCGGCGGCCAGCTCTCGGCCGGGAGGTTCCACGGCTACGGGCATATCCATGAAGCCACTGTGCAGCTCTGGGGCCGTGGCGGCGGACGACAGGTCCGGGACGCGCGGACCTGCATCGTGTCCAACGGCGGCTATGGCTACGGCGCGATGATCCTGCGGCGGGACTGACTCACTTTATCGTCATTGCGAGCGCAGCGAAGCAATCCAGGGCAGCATGGACCGCCCT
>JASGGD010000202.1:0-8820 GCA_047605225.1 Novosphingobium sp. | reverse complement strand
CCAGATCGGCAGCAGCGGCAACTACGCCAAGATCGGCAGCAGCGGCGACGACGCCAAGATTAAATCCGAAGGCGAGCGCGGCGTTGTGGCTTGCGCGGGCATCAACGCCACCGTCAGCGGCAAGGATGGAGCTTGGCTCTCGATTGCTGAATTCAAGGTCCGTGATGGCCGCCACGAATGCATCGGTTTCGCGACCGGCTGCATCGGCAAGGACGGCCTCAAGCCTGACACGATGTACCGCGCCAAGGGCGGTAAGCTGGTGGAGGCAAACTGATGATCTACAGGTCAAGTTCCGGCGACAAGGTGATCGCCGACATGCCGCTCTCGTATGCGAAGAACGCGGTCAACAAGCTGCGCCGCTCCGAGCCGGAGCGTACCGCCGAGATCGACGCCTTGCAGGCCCACGTCGACAAGCTCACCGCAGAAGCGGAGGCCAAGGCCCTCGCCGGTGGCGATGATGCTAACCCGCGCGCCGTCATCGGCGGGAACCACCCGCCCGAGCCGACGCCGGAAGTCGCTGCAGCGAAGCCTTCGGGCCGCAACGCCATCGACACCCATGTCGCCGATCTGCTCACCGAGGCGGGCAACTGGGCCGATGGCGTGGCGATCGAGACCGAAGGGCAGGCCGCAGCGGTCGGCACCCTTCACCGCAACCTGCAGACCGCTGTCGCGCTGGTGAAGGACAACGCCACGACCGAGAAGAAGCCGCACAACGAGGCGATCTCGGAAATCCAGGCATGGCAGAACGGCTATGTCGCCAGCGGCCTCAAGGGCACGCCTGACGGCAAGCTGACGAAGGCCATTGCCGCGACCGGCCGCCTGTCTGCCGCATGGCTGCAGAAGGCTGAGGACGAGCGCAAGGCCCGCGAGCAGGCCGCCGCCGATGCCGCGCTCGCCGCCGCGCAGGAAGCCATCGCTCTCCGCACCGAGGCGAAGGAAACCACGGACCTTGCCGTCATGGACAAGGCCGAGGACGCGCTTGCCGATGCCAAGGCCCTGCTGCGCACCGCCGAGACAGTGGCGAAGGAGAAGGTCCGTGTCGATGCCGGTGAGGGCCAGCGCGCCGTCACGCTGCGGACCATTTACCACGCCGATCTGATCGACGCCCCGAATAGCTGGGCTCTCGCCTACGGCCACTACAAGCAGAACCCCGAGTTCATGGCCGAATTCCACGGCCTCATCCAGCGCTGGGCCACCCGTGACGCCCGCGTCGAGGCGACGCGCGTGCGCGGCATTCCCGGCTTCACCATTCGTCCCGAGCAGGTGGTCTGAACATGTCCGACATCAATATCTGCACCTTCACCGGCCGCCTCGGGGCTGACCCTGAGGTCAAGAGCTTCCAGTCTGGAGGTCGCATCTGCAACATGCGGATGGCTGTCGGATCCTCTTGGAAAGACCGCGATTCTGGCGAGCGCCGTGAACGTACCGAATGGGTGTCTATCGTTATCCAGAACGACGGTCTGATCGGGGTTGCCGAGCGCTTCCTTCGCAAGGGCAGCCGCATCGCCATCAGCGGCGAGTTCAGAACGAGGAAATGGAGCGACCAGAACGGGAACGATCGGTACTCCACCGAGATCGTACTGACGCCCTTCGGCGGCGTCCTCACCATGCTAGACAGCAAGCCCGACAACGAAGGGCAGGGCGGAGGCCAGCGCCAGTCTCGCGGCAACGACCAGCGCGGCGGCAACAGCCGTGGCGACTGGGGGCGTGAGCCTGACGGTTCGCGCGGCGGTAGCGATTGGGGCCGTGGTCCTAACAACTCGTTCCCGACCGATGGCGGCCGGTTCGCTGACGACATCGATGACGAGATTCCATTTCTTTCTAGCGCGAGCATCTGGTGATGGCAAAGCACCAGTGTGCAAATCGGTTCTCCGGCGAGGGGAACAACGGCGGCAGCTTCGTCACGATCAGCGAAACGGATCGGGATGATGTGGTGCGGCTGCGCGTGGGCAACCACTGCGTCATCACCATCGACCAAGAAATCGGCGTGGTGGCGCTTGCTCAGATACTCACGTCGGCCAAAGATCAGGGCTTTGAGGCAATTCTCAAAGCTGGATTTGGCCAGTGGGGATATGGCGATCAGTCACTTCCCACCTGGGTGGGACCATACTGATGGCTCTCCCCCGCCGCATACCGAAGGCCGCCAAGCGCGCTAGCCGGTGGAAGTCCACCGCGCATCGTGACTTCGTGCGCTCTCATGCCTGCTGCAACTGCGGCTCTGACGTGGCGATCGAGGTCGCACATGTTCGGATCGGCAGCGGCGCGGGCATGGGTCAGAAGCCGGACGACTGGCGCTGTGTGAGCCTCTGCCACGAGTGCCATCACTCGGACCAGCATCTGAACGGCGAGCGCTCATTTTGGGCAGCCTACAAGCTGCGCACCGGGCAGGACGTAGAAACGCTGCTCGACCAGTTCGCGGAAGCATCGCCGCGTGCCGCACAGATCCGCCAAGCGAAAAGGGAGAGAGCCGATGGCTAAGCAGGGCGGTCAGACGATCACGCTCGCCAACCCTTCGGTGCGGGCGCTGGCTCACCGGCTGATCGAGGCTGCGCCCGCCGGTGCCGTGGTCAACATCAAGGAAGCGGCGCGGACCAGCGACCAAAACGCGAAGATGTGGGCCATGCTCTCGGACATTGCCCGCGCGAAGCCGATGGGCCGGGTGCTCTCCACCGAAGTTTGGAAGGCGCTGTTCATGAATGCCGCCGGGTTCACCTGCAGCTTTGAGCCGACGCTCGACGGGCGCGGCGTGATCCCTCTTGGCTTCAAGTCGAGCCGTCTGAGCAAGTCCGAATTCTCCGATCTCATTGAGTGCATGCATGCCTTCGCGGCCGAGCACGACATCACCTTCACCGATCCTGTCGAAAGGAAAGCGGCGTGACCGATACCCTGACCAATCTCATCAGCGCAGCCGTAACCGCGAAGATGACGCCCGACTTCATCGAGAAGGAGGTGAATGCCCGCGTCGAAAAGCTGATCGTTGAGAGCGTGGACCGCGCCCTACGCAGCTACAGCGACACCGGCAAGCTCATCGAGAAGGCCGTGGAGGATGCTTTGCGCGTCGATAAGCTTGACCTGCCGGCCTACGGCGAGACGGTGAAGGGCATTCTCAAGGCCCAGATCGAGAGCCGCGTCTCCGATCTCGTCTCTGGGCAGCTGTCCAAGGACATGGACGAACTGCTCAAGCTGGCACCGAAGGAGGTGAAGCTCTCCGAGATCGCCGACTACATGCGTGAGGAATTCGAGGGCGGCGACCATTATGGCCGCGTCATCACGGTGATCGTCCAGGAGAAGAGCTACGGCTCGACTTGGGTCTATCTCGACGATCAGAATTCGATCAAGCACAGCGACTGGCACAAGTGCCGTTTCAGCCTGCTCATCCGCGACGATGGCACGATTGCGTCCGCGAGCGTGGGCAACGACCGAGACGAACTGGGCCGCAAGCGGATCGGGCGCGCTGTCGGGCTTGAGCAGAAGCTGCGCTCCTATGTGGCGTGCGGGACGAAGATCATCCTCGACGAGGATTGCGTCGTCACCTCGGTAGGGGACTACTGATGGCCGACAGCTTGATCGACCGCCTGCGCAACACGCGCGTGCTTTCCATGCGCAACCAGATCGCGCTGCAGGAAGAGGCCGCCAACGAGATCGAACGCCTCCGCAAGATGTTCGTCCCGCAGTGGTTCTATGCTGACGGCTACAGCAGCGAGGATTGCAACGACAGCCCGGCTGAGGTGATCGAATACCTCGATCTTGAGCCCGGCAAGCACGTTATCCAGATCGACTGCGCCGGGCCTATGCCGAGCATCTGGTGCGCCGTCCATGTCCTGACCGGTGCGGAGAAAGACGCACTGGACAGCGATGATGACCAGGTCGTAACCGAGTTCGACAGCAAGGAAGCTGCCGAGGCGGCTATCGCGCAGGAGGCGCGGGCGGCATGAACCGTATCGAACAGATCGGCGACGCAACCCTTTATCTGGGCAACGCCTACGAAATCCGCCCGACGCTGGGCTGGTTCGACGGCGACGTGATGGACCCGCCTTACCTGCTGCAGACGGCCGGCGGCGGCAAGTTCCGCGCAGACCGGCCCTACCTCGACCAGATCGCGGAGGAAGGGCTGGATCAGGACTTCGATCACAGGATCATCAACCCGCTCCTGTGCGGCAGTGTGGTGACGTTCTGCAGCAATGACCAAGTGCCGAAGCTGACGGCGCACCTCGCGGGTTCGTTTCATCGGTTCGCGCTCTGCGCGTGGCGCAAGCTCACCCCGATGCCGGTTGCGAACAAGCACTATTTGCCGGAGATCGAGATCTACCTGCATGCGTGGAACCGCGGGCATCACCCAGCGGGTGAGATCGCCGATCTGAAGCGCATCGTCGACGCCCGCTCGAGACAGTCGAAGGACTTCAACCACCCGACCGTCAAGCCTGACGCCGTCATGGACAAGATCATCCGCAACGTCGCGGGCGAATCGGTCTGCGATCCCTTCATGGGCACCGGCAGCACGGGCGTTGCAGCCCTGCGCGCGGGCAAGCGGTTCGTCGGCATTGAGCACAACCCTGCGCACTTCGACACGGCGTGTCGGCGCATCGAGGAAGCCACAAGGAGGCTTGCAGCATGACCACCGAAGAACGCCTCTCAGGGTGGAGGGGGATGGACGAGCATATCCCTTACGATACGCCTCTGGAAATCCGCGTCGGGCGCATGACCATGTGGGCCAGGCTGATCCCAGACGGCAGCGAGAATGAGGATGGGTCATGCGACCAGTGGGTTGCCGAGTACGAAGGCGAACACCCGCCCTGCTGGTCCGATGGCGCTTGCTGGGAATCGAACGATGACGAGTGCATGAGCCTTCAACCTACCGCATGGCGCCTTCCCGCACCCCCAGCTACCGGGCAGGGAGGGGAGTGATGGCTGAAACGAACCTCATGACCGAGGACCAGGCCGCGCAGGCTCTTCACGTCTGCACCCGAACTCTACGCAAAGCCCGGCAGCAGGGCGATTTGTCATTCGTCAGGATTGGCCGCACCGTCCGCTATTCCGAATCGGACTTGGCTCAATTCATCGAAAGGTCGCGTGAATGTCTCTCCACCAGCGCGAAGGCTCGCCGTTCTGGCAGTACTCGTTCACGCTCAACGGTTCTCGATTTCGAGGAAGTACGGGTGAAACAGACCGGCGTAAAGCCGAAGCGGTAGAGGCCGAGCGCCGATACGAGGAAGCGAACCGCCGCACGCACAAAGACCCATGGCGCATCCGCGATTGCTTCGGTGCCTATTGGGCCGAGCACGCAAAATTCAAGCGATCGTCAATGTTCGTGTTCCGCAAACTGGAGGCGCTGTGTCGCTTGCTGGGTCCGGACACACTGATCGCAGATCTGACCAACGCCAATATCCTCGACTATCGCGCCAAACGCCGGGGCGAGGGATTGCAGCCTCAATCGATCAACCGGGATTTCAATTGCCTCAAGGCCGCGCTGAACCACGCCCGCGTCATGCACGCGCAGGAAGTGCCGCCGCTCGCATGGAAGCGCCTGCGAGCCAAGGAGCCGCCGAACCGCATCCGCTTCCTGAGCCGCGATGAGTTCGATGCTCTGCTGGCCGTCAGCGATCCCGAGTTGCAGCGGATTATCCGCTTTGCAGTCGCCACCGGCCTGCGCAAGGACAACATCCTGTCGCTGGTCTGGCGCGAGGTCGATCTGTCGAGCGCCATGGTGACCGTCACGATCAAGGGCGACAAGCTGCATACAGTCCGACTGACACCGCCCATGCGCGCGATGCTGGCGACGGATAGCGCGAGACGCGGCCGGGTGTTCAATACGACGAACTTCCGCCGCCGTTGGGAAACGGCGGTCAAGGACGCCAAGCTGCACGACTTCCGGTTCCATGACCTGCGCCACACGTTCGCATCCTGGGCGCGCATGGCCGGTGCCGACATCGCGGACATTTGCGATGCTCTCGGGCACTCCGACGTGTCGGTCACCATGCGGTATGCGCACATCGAGCCGACCGAGCACCGCAGTGCTTTCGATCGCGTATCAGATGGCGTCT
Organism: Novosphingobium sp.; assembly: GCA_047605225.1. Classification (GTDB taxonomy): domain Bacteria; phylum Pseudomonadota; class Alphaproteobacteria; order Sphingomonadales; family Sphingomonadaceae; genus Novosphingobium. Next base: position 2,779 of record JASGGD010000202.1, on the reverse strand, counting down.
GGTCACATTCCGTGACACACGCGCAGTCCAAGGGGTTGAAATAGCGTGATAAGCCATTGGCCTTCTAAGCTTGGGGTCACAGGTTCGAACCCTGTCGGGCGCGCCATTTTCCGCTTAATCGATGATCAACCAATCGGGTGTAAGCCTTTCGCATGACCCGCACCGTTCTCCCCCGACGATCACAGCGCCGCTCCGTTGCGCTGGCCGTCCAGTGCCGCACGCAGAGCGGCCTCAGGGATGACGGCGAGATTTCCGACATCTCCGCAGAGGGCTGCTGCCTGCGCATGCGCGGCATCTATTTCCGCGTCGGAGCGCGCCTGATCGTGCGGCCTTCAGGCATGGAGGGCATGTCCGGCGTCGTGCGCTGGGTGAGCAGCGATCTGGCGGGCGTCGAGTTCGACCGGCCGCTTTATGGCCCGGTCCTCGAGCACATCGCCGCGACCCACGGATCGCACGCATCCGCCTGACCTAGCCGCGTCGCGCCGTCGCCTTGAGCTGGCCGAGCACCGGATAGCCAAGCCCGTCGGGGATCACGAGCCATTCGCCGTCCTCGCGCATCTCGATCTCGGGATTGATGCGGACGACGGGGTGGGTCGCGATGTCTGCAAGCGCCTCGGCGTGGTCGGCATATTGCGCAAGGCGGTCGAGATTGCGCCGGGTCGGGAAGATCACCGAGATCTCGCCCCGGTCGGCCATCGCGAGGGCATCGGCGGCGCTCGTCCAGAACAGGCGTGAGTTCTCGGTGGCATCGACCGTCACGTCCACCGCGCCGGTGCCGATGTCGGCCACGAAGAAGCGCGTGTCGAAGGCCTTGTCCCACATAGGGCACCAATGGGCGAAGAAAGTCAGCGCCTGCAGGTCCAGTTCCCAGCCGAAGCGGTCGAGCACGATGTCGAGGCGGCCGACTTCCAGCAGCATCGCTCTCGCGTCTGCGGCTTCGCGGGCAGTGACGGGCGCGCGGGTGGCGATCATCAGGCCCGCTTCCTCCAGTGTCTCGCGGATCGCGGCGATGCGGGCGGAGGTAATTTCCTGCGATTCGTCGGGCAGCAGGCGGCGGGCGAGTTCGCGGTCGGCAGGATCGACGCGGCCGCCGGGGAACACCGCTGCGCCGCCTGCGAAGCGCATCCCGTCCGAGCGCTGGAGCATCAGCAGTTCGGGCGGTCCGCCGTCGGCGGCGTGGCGGAACACCACGACCGTGGCGGCGGGGACGACGGCAGGGCCGTCTATCGGCATCGGCTGGTCGGAAGGTACAGTCTGGATCATCGCGACCGATCTTGCCGCTGGGGAAGGGTGCCGCAAGCGGAAAATCGCCGGGCGACTCACGGAGTAGTGTCGGCAGAACTTACAGGGTATGACGCGCCGGCTGACATGTTGGTCGGGGAAATGGCTGATTTTCGCCGAAAATCAGAACTGGCACGAGCCATGCTTATGGGGTATCGTAACCCGAGAGAAGCAGTCTCGATAGAGGCGGGGCCGGACAGTCTCCCGGCCCCGCCTCCCCGGGGTTCCCCATACATCGCTATTTTTGAACTATGGTCGATCTTGGCTTGCACCGTCATTGCGACCGCAGCGAAGCAATCCAGAGCAGCATTACACCGCCCTGGATTGCTTCGCTGCGGTCGCAATGACGAACAGATGGCGAGTGACACACAAAAGGCCCGGGAGTCGCTTCCCGAGCCTTCGTAATCCGGTACTGCCCTCAGATCAGCCCTGCGCGGCGATCCCGCTTTCAGCCATGAGCTGGTGCAGTTCGCCGGCCTCGTACATCTCCATCATGATGTCGCTGCCGCCGAGGAACTCGCCCTTGACGTAGAGCTGGGGGATCGTCGGCCAGTCCGAGTAGGACTTGATGCCCTGGCGGATTTCCATGTCCTGCAGCACGTCGACAGTCTCGTAAGGGACGCCGAGGTGTTCGAGGATGGCGATCGCGCGGCTGGAGAAGCCGCACTGCGGGAACAGCGGGGTGCCCTTCATGAAGAGGACCACGTCGTTGCTCTTTACGATGTCGCCGATACGGGCGTTGACGTCGGACATTTCAGTAAAACCCTTAAGTGTATGCGACGTCAGTTGGGGACGGCGGTGGTGAGTTGCAAGGCGTGAAGGACGCCGCCCATGCGGCCGCCCAGCGCTTCGTAGACCATCTTGTGCTGCGCGACGCGCGGACGTCCGGCAAAGGCGGCCGAGACGACGTGCGCGGCGTAGTGGTCGTTGTCTCCGGCGAGGTCGGTGATCGTGACCTCGGCGTCCGGCAGCGCGGCGCGGATCATGGTCTCGATTTCGGTAGCGGTCATGCCCATCGGATAGTCCTCAGCCCAGGAAAGCGCGGCGCGCTTCGACCTGCTTGGCGGCGAGCGCGGCGCGCACTTCCGCTTCGGTGGTATCGACGCCGGCGGCGGTCAGGTCGCCCAGCAGCTTGCGGATGACGTCCTCGTCGCCCGCTTCCTCGAAGTCGGCCTGGACCACGGCCTTGGCATAGGCGTCGGTTTCGGCCTGCGACAGCTCCATGCGCTCTGCCGCCCACTCGCCGACGAGGCGGTTGCGGCGGGCCTGGATGCGGAACAGCGTGTCGGCGTCGTGAGCGAACTTCGCTTCTTCGGCGCGCTCGCGGTCCTGGAAACTCGTCATCGGACAACCTCGGTGTGGAACGTGATCCCTGCCGATAGGGAACGCCGGGCTGCGGGGCAATCCTTGATTCGCAATAGCGACCGATGGATCGAGACGAGTAATCCTCCCTGTCCCGAAGGGATGGGGAGGGGGACCGCCGACGCAGTCGGTGGTG
>JASGGD010000201.1:0-8992 GCA_047605225.1 Novosphingobium sp. | reverse complement strand
CGACATTCTGCTGGCCGTTCTTGACCCCCGCATTCGGATGGATTGATTGAAAAATACCCGCGACGAGGGTGTCGCCGGAGAAGAGCGCGACCGAGCAAGCCTCGGTCGCGCTGTCGATCACCAGAGTTGAGGCGGCCGTCACGCGAATATCCCGCGCCGGATCGTCATCGCGCCGATCAGGCCGCGCGGACTTCGCTGACTTCGGGGACGTAGTGCTTGAGCAGGCTTTCGATGCCGTGCTTGAGCGTCGCGCTCGACGAGGGGCAGCCCGAGCAGGCACCCTGCATCGAAAGATAGACCACGCCTTCGCGGAAGCCGCGATAGATGATGTCGCCGCCATCGTTGGCGACGGCCGGGCGCACGCGGCTTTCGATCAGGTCCTTGATCTGCGCGACGATGTCTGCGTCGGCGGGATCGTCGCCATAGTCATCGTCCTCGGCCGGGACCGAGAAGCCGCTGGCGTCGCCGCCGGTGAACAGCGGCGCTTCCGAAACGAAGTGGTCGAGCAGGATCGCGACCACTTGCGGGCGCAGCGACGGCCACTCGACGCCCGGCGCCGCAGTAACCGCAACGAAGCTGCCGCCGAAGAACACGCTGACCACGTCGCCGAGGTCGAACAGCGCCTGCGCCAGCGGAGAGCTTTCCGCATCCTCCGGCGACAGGAATTCGCGCGTACCCGAAGTCATGACCTGCCGACCGGGCAGGAACTTGAGCGTCGAGGGGTTGGGCGTGGTTTCGGTTTCGATGAACATGATGATTGCGATTTAGGTGAAGTGTCCGGAGGGTCAAGTGTCCAACGGGCATGGATGCGTCGAAACGAGCGCCGAAATGACCGCGCTATTCACTGGCCCTTAAGGAGAGCCCTCCCTATACCTTGCGCAATGACGACCCCCACGCGCGCCGCTCGCTCGCTCGCCTGCCTGCTTCTTCTTGCCCAGGCTCCGATCCCGCTCCTGCTGGTGCCGGAGGCGCAGGCGCAGGCGCAATCTGTGCCCGACACTGCGCCGATCGTGGCGCCTTCTGTCGGTCAGGCCGATCCGTGGCTCTATCGCGGCAGCGACATTCCGCACGATCCGGAATGGCACTTCGGCGAACTGTCGAACGGCGTGAAGTATGCGGTCCGCAAGAACGGCGTGCCGCCGGGGCAGGTCTCGATCCGCATCCGCGTCGATGCGGGCTCGCTCTACGAGACCGACAGCGAGCGCGGTTATGCGCACCTGCTCGAACACATGCTGTTCCGCCAGTCGAAGTATATTCCCGAGGGCACCGCGATCGCCGCATTCCAGCGTCTGGGCGCGACCTTCGGCAGCGACACCAATGCGGTGACCTCCACCACGCAGACGGTGTTCAAGCTGGACCTGCCCAATGCTACGCCAACCTCGCTGGACGAGACGTTCAAGCTGATGAGCGGCATGGTCACCGCGCCGACGCTCTCGGCCTCGAATCTCAAGCAGGACCTGCCGATCGTGCTGTCGGAAATGCGCGAGCGGGGCGGTGCCTCCAAGCGCGTGTCCGACGCGATGCAGAAGGTGCTCTATGCCGGGCAGCCGCTGGCGAACCGCGAGCCGATCGGCACGCTCGAATCGCTGACCTCGGCGACGCCGCAAAGCGTGCGGGCGTTCTATTCGCGCTGGTATCGCCCGGATAACGTCGCGGTGATCGTCGCCGGTGACGTCGATCCGGCGATGCTGGAAAGCTACGTCAAGAAGTGGTTCACCGACTGGAAGGTGCCCGGTCCCAAGGCCGTGGCGCCCAGCTTCGGCGATCCCGAGGCACCTGCAGGCGCAGATCCCAGGAACCCGGTCGGCGAGACCCGCGTGCTGGTCGAGCCGGACCTGCCGCCTTCGCTAATGTACGCGGTGCTGCGCCCGTGGCGGCAGGTGATCGACAACATCCCCTATAATCAGGGCCTGATGACCGACGCGCTGGCGCAGGCGATCATCAACCGCCGCCTTGAATCGAAAGCGCGGGCAGGGGGCAGCTTCCTTTCCGCCTCGGTCAATCAGGACGACGTCTCGCGCTCGGCCGATGCGACATTCGTGTCGGTGACCCCGCTGGGCGACGACTGGCAGGCGAGCCTTCGCGACGTGCGCGCGGTCATCGCCGATGCTCTCACCCGTGCGCCGACGCAGGCCGAGATCGACCGCGAGGCGGCGGAGATGGAAGTCGCCTTCCAGGTCCCGGTCGAGCAGCAGCGCATCCTGCCGGGCAGCAAGATCGCCGACGATCTGGTGAACGCGCTCGACATCCGCGAGACGGTGGCCGCGCCGCAGGACGTGCTGGACATCTTCCGCAAGTCCAAGCCGCTGTTCACCCCGCAGGCGGTGCTGGAGCACACTCGTAAGCTGTTCACCGGCAACGTCACCCGCGCGCTGTTCACGGTGCAGAAGGACGGCGCCGCCACCGACAAGGCGCTGCAACTCGCGCTGTCCGAGCCGGTCAAGGCGGACGCCAGCGTGCGCACCGCGCTCAAGCCGATCTCATTCGACAAGCTGCCCGCGATCGGCGCGCCGAAGAAGGCCGTCAGCGACGTGCCGACCGGCCTCCTCGAAATCGAGGAGCTGACTTTCGCCAACGGCGTCAAGGCCATGCTGTGGCCAGTGGTCGAGGAGCCGGGCCGCGTCATGGTCAAGACGCGTTTCGGCGGCGGCTATCGCTCGATCGACCCGAAGGATGCGGCCTACATCACGCTCGGCAACTATGCGCTCGTCGGTTCGGGCCTCGCCACTTTGGGTCAGGACGATCTCGACCGCATCTCCACCGGCCGCAAGATGGGCTTCGACTTCGAGGTGCAGGACGCCTCGTTCCAGCTCTCGGCCGAGACGCGCCCGTCCGACCTTGCCGACCAGCTCTACCTCTTCGCGGCCAAACTGGACCTGCCCAAGTGGGACGTCGCGCCGTTCACCCGCGCCAAGGCGGCGGCGGCGATTCAGTACGCCACGTTCAACACCTCGCCGCAGGGCGTGCTGAACCGCGACCTGCAGTTCTACCAGCGCGGTCAGGACAAGCGTTTCGCCACCCCCACGCCTGACCAGATCGAGGCGACCACGGCGGATGGCTTCAAGCGCGTGTGGAGCAAGGCGCTCAAGGAAGGCCCCGTCGAAGTCCAGATCTTTGGCGACTTCGACAAGACCGCCGCCATCGCCGCACTGGAGAAGACCTTCGGCGCGCTCAAGTCGCGCCAGCCTGCGGCCGTCAGCGCGGTGCAGGCGAAGATCGACGTGCCGCAACCGTCGGACAAGCCGATCGAGCTGATCCACCATGGCGACCCGGATCAGGCGGCGGCGGTGGTCTCGTGGCCGACCGGCGGCGGCGTCATGGGCATCCGCGAATCGCGTCAGCTGGAAATCCTCACGCAGCTGTTCACCAACCGTTTGATGAACGCGGTGCGTGAGAAGCTGGGCGTGTCCTATGCGCCTTACGTCTACTCGCAGTGGCCGGTGGACCTTGCTGCGGGCGGCTCGATCACGGCAGTGGCGCAGGTCGATCCCAAGTCCGTGCCGGTGTTCTTCCAGACCGCCGACGAGATCGCGCAGGACCTTATCGCCAATCCGCCCACGGCCGACGAACTGGCGCTCGTCACCGAGCCGTTGCGCCAGCAGGTGACCCGCGCGGCATCGAGCACCTCGTTCTTCATGAGCCAGCTCGAAGGCGCGACCACCGATCCCACTCGTATCGGGACCGTGCGTTCGGTGCTGAGCGACTATACGGTGACCACCCCGCAGGCGATGCAGGCGCTGGCGGCGCGGTATCTCGGGCGCGACCATTCGTGGCGGCTTGAGGTCATGCCCGAGGGCAAGGAAGGCGGTGTGGCGGGGAAGTAAGGAAGAGCCCACCCCCAACCCCTCCCGCAGGCGGGAGGGGAGCAAGAACGTATCGCCCTCCCGCTCGCGGGAGGGCCGGAAGGCTTGGCAGCTTGCTGCCTAGCCGAACGGGGTGGGCGCCTCCCACACATCCCTCACGCAACCGATCACCATGATCGCCAAACCCGGCTTTGCAAAAATTGCCGACAGGCGCTAAAGGCCGCCCCTTGCTTGCGCTGCCCGGGAGGACCTGCAGTGCTTGGAAAAGCCCGCGCAATCAGGTGACGGGCCAGAGGAGTACGATACAGTGGCTACCAACTGGACACCGGAGAGCTGGAAGACGCAAGAGGCGCGCCACCTCCCGGTTTATGGCGATCAGGCGAAACTCAGCGAGGTCGAGGCCACGCTTGCGAAGTTTCCGCCGCTCGTCTTTGCCGGTGAAGCCCGTGCTCTGAAGGCCGACCTTGCCGAAGTCGCCGCCGGTCGCGGTTTCCTGCTCCAGGGCGGTGACTGCGCCGAGAGCTTCGCCGAATTCAGCGCCGACAACATCCGCGACAGCTTCCGCGTGCTGCTGCAGATGGCCGTCGTGCTGACCTTCGCCAGCAAGCAGCCGGTGGTGAAGCTGGGCCGCATGGCCGGCCAGTTCGCCAAGCCGCGCTCGGCCCCGACCGAGATGGTCGGCGGTGTCGAGATGCCCAGCTACTTCGGCGATATCATCAACGGCATCGAAGGCACCGCTGAGGCACGCCGCAACGATCCCGAGCGTATGCTGCGCGCCTATGGCCAGTCGTCCTCGACGCTGAACCTGCTGCGCGCCTTCGCGCACGGCGGCTATGCCAACCTGCGTCAGGTCCACCAGTGGACGCTCGACCACATCGGCCGCAGCCCCTGGGGCGAGAAGTTCGCGCAGATGGCCGATCGCATCGGTGAAGCACTCGACTTCATGGCCGCCTGCGGCGTCGAACCCAGCTCGGTTCCGCAGCTTCAGGGCACCGACTTCTACACCAGCCACGAAGCGCTGCTGCTCCCCTACGAGCAGGCGCTGACCCGCCGCGACTCTCTGACGGGCGACTGGTACGACTGCTCGGCCCACATGCTGTGGATAGGCGATCGCACCCGCTTCGAAGGCTCGGCCCACGTCGAGTACCTGCGCGGCGTCGGCAACCCGATCGGCATGAAGTGCGGACCCAGCCTTGAGCCGGACGCGCTGCTGCGCATGCTCGATACGCTGAACCCGGGCCGCGAGCCGGGCCGCATGACGCTCATCAGCCGCTACGGCCACGACAAGGTCGAAGCCGGTCTGCCCAAGCTGGTGCGCGCGGTGAAGCGTGAAGGTCATCCGGTGGTGTGGTCGTGCGACCCGATGCACGGCAACGTCATCAAGTCCGACAGCGGCTTCAAGACCCGCCCGTTCGACCGCATCCTCGCCGAAGTGCGCGGCTTCTTCGCGGTCCACCGCGCCGAAGGCACGCACGCGGGCGGCATCCACATCGAGATGACCGGGCAGGACGTGACCGAATGCACCGGCGGCGCCATCGCTATTACGGACGAGGCGCTCAAGGACCGCTACCACACGCACTGCGATCCGCGTCTGAACGGTGCGCAGTCGATCGAACTGGCGTTCGAGATGGCGGACCTGCTGAATCTTGAGGCTACTCAGGGGCAGAAGCAGGCGGCTTGAAGTTGAAGGGGAAGGCAGGGGTTTACCACCCCTGCACCCCGTGAACTGGCTTCGGTGTGCATGCAGTCACCGCAGTCCTCAATCGCGCCGCAGGCTTTTGATGTCTCCCGGCTCACCGTTCGGCACGACGATGCGGCGCGCGTGATCTCGACGAAATACGGGGTGCAGGGGTGGTAAACCCCTGCATTCTTCTTCCCTCCTTGACCCCACGAAATGCACGGTCCACCCATGCGACCATGACAAAGCATTTCTGCTTCGCCGCCGTTGCGGCCCTCGCTCTTGCCTCGTCGCTTTCCGCGCAGGCGCCCACCGACACCATGATGAACGAGCAGGTGAAGTCCTACGACTGGGTTCGCCCTCAGGCGGACTATGTGCGCAAGACGGTGATGATCCCGATGCGTGACGGGACCAAGCTGTTCACCGTCATCATCTACCGCAAGGGCACGCAGGATGGCCCGATCCTGCTCAGCCGCACGCCCTACAATGCGGACAAGATGAGCAGCCGCAACCGCAGCCAGAAGATCGAGGAAATCCTGCCTGTCGCTGACGCCGAGTTCGTCAACGACGGTTACATCCGTGTCTATCAGGACGTGCGCGGGCTGGACGGGTCCGAGGGCGACTACGTCATGAACCGGCCTTTGCGCGGGCCGCTCAACAAGACCAAGGTCGATCACGCCACCGACGCCTACGACACCATCGACTGGCTGGTGAAGAACGTGAAGGAGAGCAACGGCAAGGTCGGCATCACCGGCTCGTCGTATCTCGGCTTCACCTCGCTGATGGCGCTGATCGATCCGCACCCGGCGCTCAAGGCCGCGGTGCCGCAGAGCCCGATGGTCGATGGCTGGATGGGCGACGACTGGTTCCACAACGGCGCCTTCCGCATGTTCGGCTTCGACTATGACCTCGGCCAGACGGTGAAGAAGGGCGGTGGCGACGTTCCGCGCGGTGGCGGTGACGACTACACCGCCTATCTCGAAGGCGGTTCGGCGATGGATTATGCCAAGGCCTATGGTCTGCTCGACCTGCCGGTGGTGCGCAAGGTGCTGGAGCATCCCAGCTACGACGCATGGTGGCAGGGTCAGGCGGTCGACAAGCTGCTTGGCGCGCGCAAGCTGACGGTGCCGACGATGCTGGTGGTTGGCCAGTGGGATCAGGAGGACAGCTACGGCGCCCCGGCGGTCTATCAGGCGCTGAAGGCGGGCGGCAACGACAACGTCAGCCTCGTCATCGGTCCGTGGCGGCACTCTCAGGTGAATTACGAGGCGCGCGAACTCGGCCCGCTCAAGTGGGAAGGCGACACCGGCCTGCAGTTCCGCACGCGGTACATGAAGCCGTTCTTCGACTGCCACCTCAAGACGAACGCGCCTGCCTGCGATACGCCGCCAGTGCTGACGTATGCCACGGGCGAGAACAAGTGGGAGGTGTCGCAGGCATGGCCGGCGGGTGCCTACACGCCGCTGTACCTCGGCGCGAATTCCTCGCTGTCGTGGAGCAAGGGCGCGGCTGGTTCGGACAGCTACGTTTCGGACCCGGCCAAGCCCGTGCCGATGCTGCCGCGCCCGGTCCATATGAAGGGCGACGAGTGGAAGACCTGGCTGGTGCAGGACCAGCGCTTTGCTGATGGCCGGACCGACGTGCTGAGCTATCAGACCGGCGTGCTCGACAAGCCCGTCCACATCAAGGGCGCGCCCAAGGTGGACCTGCGCGCGGCGACCTCGGGTCAGGACAGCGACTATGTCGTCAAGCTGATCGACGTCTACCCGCAGGAGAACACCGCCGATCCGAAGATGGCGGGTTATCAGCTGGGCATCGGCATCGAGATCTTCCGCGGCCGCTACGTCGGTGGTTTCGACAAGCCGCAGGCGCTGGAGCCGGGCAAGGTCTACGACTTCAAGTGGGCGCTCCCCAACGTCGACCATGTGTTCCTGCCGGGCCACAAGATCATGGTGCAGGTGCAGTCGAGCCTGTTCCCGCTCTATGACCGTAACCCGCAGAGCTGGGTGCCCTCGATCATGGACGCCAAGCCTTCGGACTACGTGAAGGCGACCGAGACGGTGCATTTCGGCGGCGATCAGGCTAGTGCGGTGTGGCTGCCGGTGGCGCAGGACTGATCTGAAGGAAGGCCCACCCCCGACCCCTCCCGCGAGCGGGAGGGGAGAAGGAAGGATCAGCCCTCCCGCTTGCGGGAGGGCCGGTAGGCTTGGTCCGAAGGGCCTAGCCGGACGGGGTGGGCCTCTTCACACCCTCAATTCTCCCCGAACAGCTCCCGCTGCGAGGCTTCGATTTCCTCGAAGTAGCGCCGCCTCGCGTGCCGTTCGGTCACCACCCCGACGACGTTGCCGACGCCGTCCACCACCGCCAGTTCGTCCGCCACGGCAAGGTCGAAGGCTTTCAGCATGGCGCGGATGTCCGTCACCGGCGAGAGCGTGTTCGCCTGCAGCGTCGCCAGCGTCCCGACCTCGACGTCGGGGGCAAGTTCGGGATTGTAGGCCGAGGCCGTCGTGACGATCCCGGCATAATGCCCCTCATCATCGAGCAGGATCGCCTTGCTGGCCGAACCGAGCGGCACTTGCGCGCGGAAGTCGGCAACGGACAGGCTGGCCGCTGCGCTCTTCCAGTCCTTGCGCATAATGCGCCCGGCGGTCAGCGCCAGCATCCAGCCGATGTCGCGCGGGCTCCGGATGATCGATCCGCGCACATGCAGGCGCCAGGTGGAGAACGAATAGCCGAACGTCTCGCGGGTCAGCGCGCTCGACACCAGCGAGGCAGTGAGCACCACGCCCATGAGCGAGAAGTCGTGCGTCGTCTCCAGCATCAGCATGGCGAGCGTCATCGGCCCGCCCACCACCGAAACTGCGAGCGCGGACATACCCACCAGCGCCGCGTCGTTGATGTCGAGCGCGATGCCCGCCATTGATGCCAGCGCGGCGAAGATCAGTCCCACCAGCGAGCCGATGAATAGCGAGGCGAAGAACAGGCCGCCGCGAAACCCGAAGGCGATCGAGATGGCCGAGGCCAGCACCTTGAGCACCAGCACGGTGACGAGGAACTGCAGTGCCGGCTGCATCGCAATGTTGAGGTGCATCGCTCCGTGTCCGGCCGAAAGCGTCTGCGGCGTCACCATGGCGAGCGGTATCAGCAGGAATCCGCCGATCACCGGCTTCCAGCGCGCGATGCGTCCGCTTACGCCCTGCATCTTCTGCTCCGCGAACGTGACGAGGCGCATCATCGCGATGCCCACCAGCGCGCAGGCGAGGCCGAGCAGGGTGTAGATGAAATAGTGCCCCGTCGTCAGCGTGCGGTCGGCGGCAGTGGCGATGAGGTACGGCTCCACCCCCAGCGCGCGGGTGACAAAGGCAGCGCCCAGCGCCGCTGCGACGACCGGGGCGATCGCGGCAGGCGTGTAAGTGCCGATGACGATCTCGAAGGCGTAGAACGCGCCCGCTAGCGGCGCGCCGAAGGCGGCGCCCACCGCCGCACCTGCGCCTGCGCCGACGAGCGTGCG
>JASGGD010000200.1:0-9000 GCA_047605225.1 Novosphingobium sp. | reverse complement strand
CGCCCTCGAGCGCGGAGGCGAAGTCGAACTGGTCCGCCCTGGAGGTTGCGAACACGCTGCCCGCGCGATCGTACGTGATCGACGAGGGCCTCAAACCCGCTCCGCTTTCGAGGAAGTAGAGGCCCATGCGGCCGGTATCGCGCGCCACGTGGGCGGTATCGATCCCGGCGGCATTGAGGGCCGCACGCGCCTTGTCGCCCAGCGGACTGGACGGCAGGCGCGTCAGCATCTTCACGTCATGGCCCAGCGAGGCGAGCCCCGCCGCCACGTTGGCCTCCGCGCCGCCCACGACCATGTCCAGCGCGTCGCACTGGACCGTCAGCCGCGCGGCGGGCGTGGCGAAGCGCAGCAGCACTTCGCCGAAAGTGACGACATGGCCGGAAGCGCTATGGGTCATCAGCGCGCCAGCCAGCCGCCGTCGACGGCGAGGACCTGACCCGTCACATAGTCCGACGCCTGCGAGGCGAGGAACACGGCGGCGCCTGCAATATCCTCGGGACGGCCCCAGCGACCGGTCGGGATGCGCTCAAGGATCTGGCGGTTGCGCATCTCGTCGGCGGAGAGCGCAGCGGTGTTGTTGGTGGTGATGTACCCCGGCGCGATCGCGTTGACCTGCACGCCCTTGGGCGCCAGTTCGTTCGCCATCGCCTTGGTGACGCCGGAGACGCCCGACTTCGCCGCCGCATAGCTCGGCACGCGGATGCCGCCCTGGAAGGTCAGCAGCGAGGCGATGTTGACGATCTTGCCACCCCCACGCTCGACCATGCCCTTCGCCGCCGCCTGGCTGAGGAAGAACAGGGTCTTGAGGTTGGTGTCGATCACCGCGTCCCAGTCACCTTCCGAGAACTGCAACAGGTCGTCGCGGCGGATGATCCCTGCGTTGTTGACGAGGATGTCGACCTTGCCGAGACCCGCTACCGCTTCGTCGATGACGCGCTGGACTGGCTCGATGCTGGACAAGTCGGCCTTGATGTTCACCGCCTTGCGCCCCGTTGCGGCGATCAGGGCCAGCGTCTCGGTCGGTTCGGAGCGGCCTGCCACCGCCACGTCGGCGCCCGCCTCGGCCAGCGCGACGGCGATGGCCTGGCCGATGCCGGTGTTGGCGCCAGTGACAAGCGCTGTCTTGCCCGTCAGGTCGAAGGAAATTGCCATGATACCATCTCGCCACTGCGGGCGCCGTCACGCGCGTGGCGTGCGGCATCCCTGATTATTCATCGCCTTGAGCATTTTCTAATCAGGTGGAACACCTGATGACTCGGAAAATGCGACAACCCAAAAATTACCTTCGGTGCGGGGCCAGCTCCTACTGAAGCTGGCAGATATCCAGCACGTTCATGTCGGTGTAGTCGAGGTTCTCGCCGCCCATCGCCCAGATGAAGGCGTACTTCTTGGTGCCCGAACCCATGTGGATCGACCACGGCGGGCTGATGACGGCCTCTTCGTTGGCGATGACGATGTGGCGCATCTGGTCGGGCTCGCCCATGTAGTGGAAGATGCGGTCGTTCTCTTCGGGCAGCTCGAAGTACAGGTAGATTTCCGAGCGGCGGTCGTGGAGGTGCGGCGGCATCGTGTTCCACACCGAACCTTCTTCCAGCACGGTAAGACCGAGCAGCAGCTGCGCGCTCTCGCACACGCCGGGGATCACCAGCTGGTAGATCGTGCGCTGGTTCGAGTTGGCGAGGTCGCCGCGCGCCAGCGGGTTGGCCTGATCGAGCGTGATGTGCTTGATCGGCAGCGCCTTGTGAGCCGGGACCGAGGCGATGTAGAAGCGCGCGCCTTCACCCTCGAAGATCACCTCTTCGCTGCCCATCGGCACGTAGAGGCATTCCTTGTTGCCCATCTCGAAGCGCTGGCCGTCGACGGTGATCGCGCCCGGACCGCCGATGTTGGTGATGCCGGCTTCGCGGCGCTCGAAGAAGGACTTGCCCTCGGCGCTCTTGGGAACGGTCTGCAGCGGCAGCTTGAGCGGCTCCGCGCCCGGAACCGCGCCGCCGATGATGAAGCGCTCGTTGTGCGAGTAGTTGAGGTTGACCTCTCCCGCCTTGAACATGCCGGTGACCAGATAGCGGTCGCGTAGTTCCTCGTTGGAGACACACTCCATCATGTCCGGATGGGTGGCGTGGTACGTCTTGCAGAACACTGTGAACTCTCCCGTTCAGGTCTTGGCGGCATTCGTATCCGCTTTAGGTAACCGGTGTCAACGGGGTTGGAGAGCGTTGCAATTTTCCTTCGCCACATCCCGTCATTGCGAGCGAAGCGAAGCAATCCAGGGCGGCACAGTGCTGCCCTGGATTGCTTCGCTTCGCTCGCAATGACGATATCAAGGGTTCGAGTAAGGCACCGCCGAAGCCCGCCGGATCAGGTCCGAGAGGAAGAACGAGGGCTCCGACGCCGCCGAGGTCGGGCGGATCAGCTTTGCCGCCGCCGTGCTCGCCATCGTGCGGATCGGCCAGCGCACGGTCGTCAGCGGCGGCCAGATGTGCGCCGCGGTGGCGGTATCGTCGAAGCCGATGATCGACAGGTCCTCGGGCACGTTCAGCCCCCGCTCGCGCGCGGCGTGGAGGATTCCGGCCGCCATCTCGTCGTTGCTGGAGAACACGGCGCTTGGCGGCTCGGCGGCCGACAGCAGCTTCTCGCCCGCCGCCTTGCCCGATTCGAAGCGATAAGTGCCGCGCGCCGCGATCGCCGGGTCCAGCGTCAGCCCCGCCGCCGCGAGCCCGTCGAGGAAACCCTGTTCACGCTCGTTGGCGGAGCGGAAGCCCTCCGGCCCGGCGACGAAGCCGATTCGCCGGTGCCCCAGTTCGACCAGCCAGCCGACCGCCTCACTCACGGCCTGCCGGTCGTTCGAGGCGACGAGGTGCTCGTCGTCGTCCAGTCGCGCCGAGCCCATGCGCACCAGCGTGCAGCCCAGATCGCGGCACAGTTCGGCCAGATCGTCCCGCTCGGACAGCGGCGGCAGGAGCATGACGCCGTAGAGCCGCTGCTGCTCGATGAAGCGGCGGATGTCCTCGGCCAGCGTCGGCGAATGGCGGTTCACCGGATGGACGACGAGCGCGAACTCGGTGTCGCGGATGGTGTCGAGGATGCCTTCCTGCACCCCCAGCACCATCTGCGCGTTCGGGTTGTCGTGGATCAGGCCGATCAGGAAATTGCGCCGCAGTGCCAGCGCGCGCGCCTGTGGATTGGGCACGTAACCAAGCGCGGCGATGACCGATTCGACCTTCTCGCGCGTCGCCTGATTGAGCAGCGGCGACTTGTTGATGACGCGGCTCACCGTCTTCTTGGACACGCCGGAAATGCGCGCAACGTCGTTGATCGTGGGTTTCTGGCCTTCTGCCATGCGGCGTCCTTATGGTCTTGCGTCGGCGCGTTGGTCGATAGGCCGAATTTTTCCGGCTTGCCTTCAAGCGGGACGAAAGGCAAGATGACACCGGTTACCATTCCATCGCCTGTGCATTTGCATAGGCAGGAACAAGCCGCAACGCGTCCAGAGCGGCGCGGCGGGTGACCGATCCGACAGAGCGGACACTCTGACAGGACGGCCGTGATCGGCGCTTGCATGACACCGGTGTCTCCGGCGAATGTAGCGCCGGAGCGGCCGAAGCACGGTATTCTTTGGGTGTGGGGATTGTTTTGACAGACACGGCAAAGGCAGTCGCCGAAGCATTCGTGACGGCGCGGCGCGAAAAGCGCGCATTGGTTTCCTATCCCGGACAGGCTCCCACCGACCTCGGCGGCGCCTATACAATCCAGGATTTCGCCCTCGCTTTCGACGGGCGTGAAGTCGCAGGCTGGAAGGTCGGCAAGATCAACCCGCCGCTTGACGGGCAGCTCGGCGCGAACCGGCTGGCCGGGCCGATCTTCACCGACAGCGTGGTGACGGTGGCAGCGGGCGAATCGCCCGAGATGCCCGTCTTCGCCGATGGCTTCGCAGCGGGCGAGGCGGAGTTCCTGCTCCACGTCGCGGCAGGCTGGGACGGCACGGTGCCGCAGGACGATGCGGCAACACTGGCGGTGCTCGACAAGGTGCACATCGGCATCGAGGTGGCCAGTTCGCCTTACCCGCGCATCAACGCGGACGGGCCGCCGGTGACCGTTTCGGACTACGGCAACAATTACGGCATGGTCATCGGCCCGGTGCTCGAAGGCTGGGAGACGATCGACTTCAACGCGATCACCGTCCGCCTCGACATCGACGGCGAGACAGCGGGCGAAGCCACCACGGCGACGATGCTCGACGGGCCGCTGGGCGCGGTGCGCTTCCTGTTGGGCAACCTTTCGGCGCGCGGGATCGACTGCAGCGGCGGAACATGGGTCTCGACCGGCGCGGTCACCGGGGTTCACGAGGTCGTGCCCGGCCAGCAGGTACTGGCGACTTTCGCGGGCTACGGTACGGTGGCCTGCGGCATCGTCGCGGCAAAACCCGCCTGATAGAACCAATAGAGCGGCACACGCACAAGACGGTCGCAAGGGAGTAGGGAAATGGATGCAGGAACCGGCGGTACGATAGGCCAGACGGCAAAAGTCGGGCGCTATCGCTGGGTGGTGGTGGCGCTGCTGTTCGCGGCAACCGCCATCAACTACGTCGATCGCCAGATGATCGGCGTGCTGAAACCCACGCTTTCGGCGGAGTTCCACTGGTCCGAGTCCGACTTCGCGGGAATCGTCTTCTGGTTCCAGCTGGCCTACGCGGTCGGCTACCTGTCGTTCGGCAAGATCGTCGATACCCTCGGCGCGCGGCTGGGCTACACCGTCGCGATCGTCATCTGGACGGTCAGCCACATGGCGCACGGTTTCGCCACCGGGCTGACCTCGTTCGCGATGGCGCGCTTCGGCCTAGGCGTCGGCGAATCGGGCAACTTCCCCGCCGGCATCCGCGCCGTGACCGACTGGTTCCCGCAGAAGGAGCGCGCCTTCGCAATCGGCGTGTTCAACGCGGGCGCCAACGTCGGCGCGATCGTCACCCCGCTGCTCGTGCCGCTGCTGGTGCTGTGGTTCGACTGGCGCATGGCGTTCTTCGTCACCGGCCTGTTCGGCATCATCTGGCTCGCCGTGTGGTGGGCCGTCTACCGCCACCCGGACGAGCACCCGCGCGTCACTGCGGCCGAACTCGCCTACATCAAGCAGGACCCCGCCGACCCGGTCGAGAAGATCGGCTGGAGCCGCCTGCTGGTGGTCAAGGAGACCTGGGCCTATGCGCTCGGCAAGTTCCTGATCGACCCGATCTGGTGGTTCTTCCTGTTCTGGCTGCCCGGCTACCTGTTCGAGCGCTACGACCTCGACCTCAAGACCTTCGGCCTGCCGCTCGCCGCGATTTACCTGATCTCGGACGTGGGCAGCATCGCAGGCGGCTGGATGTCCTCGAAGCTCATCAAGGCGGGCCGTACCCCCAACTTCTCGCGCAAGGCGACGATGCTGCTCTCGGCGCTGTGCGTGCTGCCGATCTGGTTCGTCCAGAGCGTCGACAACGTGTGGGTCGCGGTGCTCGTCATCGGCCTTGCCACGGCGGCGCACCAGGCGTTCTCGGCCAACCTCTACACCCTGCCGTCCGACGTGTTCCCGCGCGGTGCGGTGGGCTCGGTGGTCGGCATCGGCGGCACCGTGGGCGCCTTCGGCGGCATGGGCATGGCACTGTTCGCGGGCTACATCCTCGACGCCACGCACAGCTACGAGGTGCTCTTCGCGATCTGCGCGAGCGCCTACCTGATCGCGCTTCTGGTGGTCCACGTCCTCAGCCCGCGTCTGGCGCAGGCGCGGGTCAAGGCGGCCTGAGCATGGAGATCGACCGCAGGGCTCTGTTCGCCGGAGCCCTCGCGGCGTCGGTGATCCGCACGATACCGGCGGGGGCAGCAGTAACGCCCCCGCCGCGTCCGTTTCACGAGACCGGCGAGGTCATCGACCTCTGGCCCGGCACACCGCCGGGAGCGCCCTCCCCGCTGCCGGTGGAGACCGCGACCGAGCGCTCCGCCAATCCCGCCCAGCCGGACCGCGTGATCACAGGCATCGCCCGGCCGCGGATCACCGCCTTCCGCCCGAAATACCCCAACGGCGCCGCGCTGCTGGTGATCCCCGGCGGCGGCTATCGCGAGGAATCGCTCGACAAGGGTGGCATCCAGGTCGCGCAGTGGCTGACGGAGCACGGCTACACCGCCTTCGTCCTCACTTACCGCCTGCCCGGCGAGGGGTGGAAGGACCGCTCCAACGTCCCCCTCGCCGATGCCCAGCGCGCCATGCGCCTGATCCGCGCGAAGGCAGCGACCTACGCGATCGTGCCGGAGCGGGTGGCGGTGATGGGATCGTCGGCGGGCGGGCACTTGTGCGCCGACCTTGCCAGCCGCTTCGCGTTTCCTGCCTATGCGCCGGTGGACACGGCGGACAGGCTCTCCGCCCGGCCGTTCTGCGCCGCGCCGCTCTATCCGGTGGTGAGCATGGACCCCGCGATCACGCACGCCGGATCGCGCGAGAAGCTGCTCGGCCCGAACCCGACGCCTGCGCTGGAGGCGGCGCATTCGGTGGACCGCAACGTCAGCCCTGAGAGCCCGCCGCACTTCATCGTCCATGCCGAGGACGACGCCACCGTGCCGGTCGAGAACGCGCTGCGGTTACGCGCGGCGCTGCGCAAGGCCGGGGTGACGGTGGACCTGCACCTCTTCGCCGAGGGCGGCCACGGGTTCAACTTGTGGAACATCGCGGGCAAACCGGTCGCGGCATGGCCCGGCCTCTGGCTCGACTGGGCGAGCCGCTGCGGTTTGGGGTGACGTCGTCCCTTCGTCATTGCGAGCGTAGCGAAGCAATCCGGGGCCGCTCAAGACGGCCCTGGATTGCTTCGCTACGCTCGCAATGACGAGGTCTTGGTAAAAAACAGGGATGAACCGGCTCCCGGAGGGGTGGGAACAAGTTCATCCCTGCATCATGGCGCGGGCGTTTGGAGCCACCCGCGCCTTGGTCGAATACGATCAGGCCGTCTCGCGCAGCGATGCCTTGGCCTTTTCGACGAGCGCGGCGAGCATCGCCTGCTCTTCGGCAGTCAGATCGGTCAGCGGCGAGCGCACCGGACCCGCCGGGCGGCCGATCACGTTCATGCCCGCCTTGACGATCGACACCGCATAGCCGGTGCCGCGATTGCGGATCGCGATGTAAGGCAGCACGAAGTCGGTCAGGCCCGCCAGGATCGCCGCCTTGTCGCGCGCGCGGACCAACTTGTAGAAGCCCAGCGCCCATTCCGGCATGAAGTTGAAGATCGCCGAGGAGTACGTCGTCACGCCCATCTCCAGATAAGCGGGGGCGAACGTCTCGGCCGTGGGCAGGCCGCCGATGTAGGTCAGACGGTCACCCAGCTTGGCGTAGATGCGCATCATCAGCTCGACGTCGCCGACGCCGTCCTTGTAGCCGATGAGGTTGGGGTTGCGCTCGGCAAGACCGGCCAGCGTGTCCTCGGTAACGATCGCGTTGTCGCGGTTGTAGACGATGACGCCCAGCGAGGTCGCCTTGCAGACCGCCTCGATGTGGGCGGCAAGGCCCTCCTGCGTCGAGTTGACGAGGTAGGGCGGCAGCAGCAGCAGCCCGTTGGCGCCCGCCTTCTCGACGTTCTGCGCCATCTCCACCGCGATCGCGGTGCCGTAGCCGCAGCCCGAGAGCACCGGCACCTTGCCTGCCGCCTCCTCGACCGCCGCCTTGACGATCACCGGCACTTCGGCAGGGGTGAGCGAGAAGAACTCGCCGGTACCGCCCGCCGCGAACAGGCCCGCCACGTCGTAGTCCGACAGCCAGCCGAGATGGTCGCGATAAGCCGCCTCGTCGAACTTCAGATCGGCGTCGAAATGGGTGACCGGAAACGAGAGGAGGCCCCCGCCGATACGGGCGGCCAGTTCCTGAGGCGACATCGCTTATTGCTCCAATTGATCCTGTAGAGCCTTTGCTACCTGCGCCGGGCGGTCGCGCCCATCGCTGGAACTGGATCGATTTATGTCGCAGCGGCATCGATCGGCGCGGATCGCTGCATAGTCCGCATCTTTCCCTCGCGCGTCTCGCGGGTTACGCATCGACGATGTTCGAACTCACTCACTTGCGCTGCTTCGTTGTGCTCGCCGAGGAACTCCACTTCGGCCGCGCCGCCGAGCGGCTGCACATGACCCAGTCGCCGCTCAGCCGCCAGATCCAGGTGCTGGAGCGCATCCTCGGCGTCGAGCTGTTCAACCGCACCAGCCGCCGGGTGACGCTGACGCTGGCGGGCGAGACCTTCCTCCACGAAGCGCGCCGCATCGTGCGCCTGTCCGAAAGCGCGGCGCTGGCAGCGCGGCGGGTGTGGAAGGGGGAGACCGGCCGCATCTCGATCGGCTTCACGGCGGTTTCGGGCTATGTCCTGCTGCCGCGCATCGTCAAGCGCGCAGCGGTGGAACTGCCGGGGCTGGAACTGCAGCTGCACGAACTGGTCTCGGGCGATCAGTTCGAGGCGCTGCATACCGGCATGATCGACCTCGC
Organism: Novosphingobium sp.; assembly: GCA_047605225.1. GTDB lineage: Bacteria > Pseudomonadota > Alphaproteobacteria > Sphingomonadales > Sphingomonadaceae > Novosphingobium. The sequence goes on along the minus strand of JASGGD010000200.1, from coordinate 519 downwards.
GCTGGTGCGCCCGCCGGTGGACAAGGTGCAGTTCGATTCGGCGCCGCTGCTGCTGGAAAGCCTGCTGGTGGCGCTGCACGAGGACGATCCGCGCGCGGGGCAGGAGCGGTTCGCGCCGGGCGATTTCGACGGGCAGGATCTCGTAATGTATGCGCAACGCGGGGCGGGGTACTTCAACCTGCTGCTCTCCAGCCTGTTCGAGCGGGCCGGGGCGGCGCCGAACTACGTGCAGTACGTGACGCAGATTCACTCGCTGCTGGGGCTGGTCGGCGCCGGGTTGGCCCCGGGCATCGTGCCCGAGGCGGTAGCGGGGCTCCATCCGCGCGGGGTGGTGTTCCGGCCCTTCGAGAGCGAGCCCGAAGCGCCGGTAGAACTGCATCTGGCCTGGCGGCGCGAGAGCGAGAACCCCGCGCTGCCGGCGTTCCGGGAACTGTGCCTGAAGGCGGTGGCGGAAGGCTAGCCCCCGTTCGTCATTGCGAGCGTAGCGAAGCAATCCAGGGCAGTCTTGAGCCGCCCTGG
>JASGGD010000199.1:0-9056 GCA_047605225.1 Novosphingobium sp. | reverse complement strand
GCGAGTAGACCTGATGCACGAAAGGTGCATCCAGCAGACGCGCCAAAGCCTGGCCAACGCCGAACACGCCGATGTCGATCGCTATGTGACGTCTCAGGTCATCGGGTTGCAGCCCAAGGGATTGCAAGGGCTGTGGAACCGCAGATCCCGCGTGGTCGCCGATTATCAGGAACGGCGAGTTTCCTGCGGCGTTGAATACAGCGATCGGCGCCGGATCTTCCGGACCCAGCACGCTCTCCACCGTGCGCCCGGTCATCAGGAAATCCTTCCATGCCGCTGCTTACAATCCAACACACAACGCTGTATCGCTATCAGCAGCCTGTCTCGCTTGGTGAACATCGCATGATGATGCGGCCGCGGGAAGCATTTGACCAGCGATTGCTGTCCGCGCGCCTGATCATCGAGCCTGAGCCCAGTGAACTACGCTGGCTGCACGACGTATTCGGCAATTCGGTTGCCGTCGCCTCTTTCGAGCACCGCACCCCGGCCCTGACGATCAGCAGCGAGACCACGCTCGAACATGCCCCGCTTGCCCAGACACAGGTGGACGTCGAGAGTTATGCGCGCCTGTTTCCGTTTACCTATTCGGCAGAGGACATGCCCGACCTTCTGCGCTCGATCGAGCGCCAGCATCTCGACCCTGAGCGCATCGTAGACAACTGGGCGCGCGCGTTCCTCAATGACGACGCAAGCACTGGGACAATTTCCCTGCTGACCGAAATGGCAACCAGCATCAAGCGCGACTTCACCTATGTCCCGCGTCATGAGAAGGGCACCCAGACGCCGATCGAGACACTGAAGAAGCGCCAGGGAACGTGCCGGGACTTCGCCGTCCTGATGATCGAAGCGGTTCGCGCGCTCGGCTTCGCTGCCCGGTTCGTCTCGGGCTACGTCTACAACCCGTCCCGGTCCGAAGGTGTGGTCGGTGGCGGCAACACCCATGCCTGGGTCCGCATCTTTCTTCCCGGATCGGGCTGGGTAGAATTCGATCCCACCAACGGCATCATCGGTAATCGCGGCCTCATCCGCGTCGCCGTGGCGCGCGACCCCTACCAGGCGCTGCCGCTGTCAGGCACCTGGTTCGGCCTGCCCGCCAGCTTCCTCGGCATGGACGTGACCGTCGACGTCCACCTAGCCGATCCCGACCAGTTCCCCTCAACCGGCCATGGCGCCGTAAACAGCCGCCGCTCCGGCGCTTCAGGAAAGTGACACCCATGCTGATCCGCTGCGGCTACGATATCCGATTTGAAACCGAAACAACGACCGCGATGATGGCGATGCTCAGCCTTCACCCCTCGCGCCACCAGGATCTGCGCACGCCCCAGCGCCTGCTGGCCAACCCCGATATCCCGCTCTACCAGTTCGAGGATATTTTCGGAAACGTCGCCACGCGCCTCAGCATACCGGCAGGCGGCGTGACCCTGTCCTGCGAATTCGTCATCAAGGACAACGGCGAGCCCGACATGCGCCCGGCCAACGGCCCGCAAATGCCGGTCGAAGACCTTCCGGATTTCGTCATGCCGTTCTTGCTGGGCAGCCGCTATTGTGAAACTGACCGCCTCATGGACGTGGCCTGGAGCAATTTCGGCCACTACAGCAATGCTCGTGACAGGGTCGATGCGATCGTCGACTTCGTTCATCGCCACATCGAGTTCGGTTACCATCACGCCCGGCCCGACAAAACCGCTTGGAACGGCTATCAGGAGCGTCAGGGCGTATGCCGCGATTTCGCCCATCTCGCCATCACGCTGTGCCGCTGCATGAACCTTCCAGCGCGCTATTGCACCGGTTATCTGGGTGATATCGGGGTACCTGCCGCAGATGCGCCGATGGACTTCAGCGCATGGTTCGACGTGTATATCGATGGCAGCTGGTACACCCACGATGCCCGCCATAACAAGCCACGCATCGGCCGTATCCTGATGGCGCGAGGGCGCGATGCCACCGACGTCGCCTTGACGACCGCGTTCGGCCCGGCAAACCTGGTGCGGTTCGACGTCTACACCGACGAGGTCCTGTCTCTTGAATGATCCGCTGACTAATCCGCTCTTGCATCGCTGGGACGGCCCGCTAGGCGCCCCGCCCTTTGCGCAGGTGCGGGCCGAGGACTTCCTGCCCGCGTTCGAGGCCGCCACCGTTTGGCACCGCGCGGAAGTGGCCGGTATCGCCGGGCAGACGGAAGCGGCGACGTTCGAGAACACCATAGCCGCCCTGGAACGATCGGGCGAAGTGCTCGGCCGGGTTCGCCGCCTGTTCTGGACGCTGGCCTCGGCGCAAGGAACTGCTGCCATCCGCGCGATCGAGGGGAATGTTTCGGCGCTGCTCAGCGCGCATTCGATCGCGATCAACCATGACGCCGCGCTCACGGCGCGCATCGCTGCCGTCCATGCCTCGCGCCATGACGCCGGGCTGACGCCCGCGCAGGTGCGTTTGGTCGAGGCCAGCTACGCCGGCGCTCGCCGAAGCGGCGCGACTTTGGGCCCTGAGCAGAAGGTACGCTTTGCCGAAATTGACTCTCGGCTTTCGGCGCTCTCCGTCCAGTTCGGCCATAACGTCCTGGCGGCGACAGCCGACTGGGTACTGGACCTTGGCGCGGACGACCTCGCCGGGCTGCCCTCCTCACAGTGTGACGCCGCTGCCGCACGCGCCTCAGCCGCAGGGGCTCCGGGTCGTTTCCACGTCACCCTGGATCGCACCGACTATGAAAGTTTCCTGGGCTTCTCCCAGCGCCGCGACTTGCGCGAGAGACTCTGGCGCGCCTTCACCGAGCGTTGCGACGGCGGGGCGCACGACAACTGGCCCATCATCGCCGAAATCCTCGCGCTCAGGCATGAGCGGGCGACCCTGCTAGGCTACGCCGACCATGCGCATTACGCGTTGGAGGACAGCATGGCCCACATGCCTGCCGCCGCGCTCAATCTGCTGGAGCAGTTATGGGAGCCCGGCAAGCGCCGCGCTGCCGAGGAGGCGGCCGAACTGCAGGCGCTGATCGATGCCGAGGGCGGCGGGTTCACCCTCGCGGCTTGGGACTGGCGCTTTTATGCCGAGCAGGTGCGCCGTTCGCGCTATGCGCTGGACGGCGCGGCGGTGGCGCAGCATCTGCGTCTCGACGCCGTCCGGCAGGCCGCGTTCGATACGGCTGCCAGACTCTACGGGCTGTCCTTCACGCGCCGCGTGGATATTCCGGGCTATCATCCCGATGTCTGGGCCTGGGAGGTGCGCGACGAGGCGACTGGGCCGGTCGGGCTGCTGTTCACCGACTATCTCGCCCGGCCAGAGAAGCACGGCGGAGCTTGGATGGGCAGCCTGCGTGTGCAGGAAACGATGGACGGCGAGGTGCTTCCGGTCATTTACCTCGTCGCCAATTTCGCAGGCGCGCCGCCGCCGGACACCGGCGCTACGCGTCTGTCCATCGACGAGGCGCGAACGCTGTTCCACGAATTCGGTCATGCCCTGCACGGCCTGCTTTCGCGCGTCACCTATCCCAGCCAGTCCGGCACTGCGGTGGCCCGCGATTTCGTCGAGTTTCCAAGCAAGTTGATGGAAAACTGGATCGTCAGCGGGGAAGTCCTGTCCGGCTTCGGCGTACCCGATGCGCTGATCGCCGCGATCCGGAGCGCCGCAAGCTACGGGCAGGGTTTCGCTACGGTGGAACTCGTCAGCTGCTCGCTAATCGACCTTGCCATACATGGCTCAGCGCAGGCGGCCGCCAATCCCCGCGCCTTCGTCGAGGCCGAGCGTGAGCGACTGGGCATGCCGCAGGCAGTCGGGCTGCGGCATCGTTTCCCGTATTTCACGCATATATTCGACGGCGGCTATTCCAGCGCCTATTACAGCTATGCGTGGTCCGAAGCGCTCGACGCAGACGTCTTTGAAGCTTTCGTAGCCTCAGGCGACATCTTTGACGGTCGACTAGCCAAGCGGTTTCGTGAAGAAATCTTGAGCGTCGGCGACACTCGCGACCCAATGGAGTCCTTCACGGCGTTGCTGGGCAGGCTCCCCGATCCAAAGGCTCTTATGCGGGCACGAAATCTGATAGAAGTCTGAACCGATCTACGCTGCAGCCTGGATCGAATTGATCTAAGCAAAAGCGAAGGGCGGCGACTGAACCTGAAAAAATCTTCGGGAAAATTAGCTATTGGGCACTGGGTCTGTAGCAAGACCGACCCTTTCAAGACATTCAGCGGCCCATTTCCGATGCCCAGGTGCAGACCGACGGCTTTGAGGCGCTTTGGCCGCTCTTATTTAAGCCGGCGTTCCGTCGAACGGCTGCAAAATCTTGGGTGGTCAACAGTGATGAACGACCGGTTTCATCGCTGCTCGATGCAGTGCGCGGAAAAGCCCGGGTCGAAATCTTCAGCAATTGCGACAAGGGTAACCGGGCATTCCCCCGGGAGCAGAATATCTCTGCTTTTGACATCGCACTAATCAAGCAACCACCAATACCCTGCAACCGTTATGCTTGGCTTTAATGAACGGCAAACGCAAAAGAGGCCAGCATGTTAAAATTGTTCCCTTTACAGCCGGATGGAATAAACACCCGATGGCTCGACTTATGTTCGCCCGACAATTCTGAAAAGTCAGCGATCGAAAAGCGCTACGGCGTGCAAATTCCCGATATCGAAGCGCTTCGCGAAATTGAGACGTCAAGCCGGCTGCGCGTGGAAGGAAATGTGCTCTATATGAGCGCTCCCTTGATTACCGGTACCGGTACTGAGCACTGGCGATTTGCCCCGGCCGGGTTCATTCTCACACCGGACGTACTCATTACGGTGCGATATGACGAAATCGCATCCTTCGAGTTCGTTGCAAAGGCATTCGCAGGCGCGGCGCAAATGACGCCGGCTTTGGTGCTTGCAACGTTGCTGGAAGACGTCGTGGACCGCGCCGCCGATCACCTTGAACATGCGTCGGAAGTAGTCGCAAGGGCGTCTCAGTCACTATTCTTTGAAGAGATTGTTCGGCCTGGGCTCAGTACGGAAACCCGGCAGATCCGTGAGATTATGCGCGACATGGGCCAGGCAAGCGACCGGGCGTCACGCGTGCGCTACACGTTCCTCAGCATAGGGCGACTGGTGAGCTTCATGCTGGATCGTTGCACGCCCAGGCTGGATCAGGCGATGCAGGACAGGCTGGAGGCAATTCTCCATGATATTAAGTCACTCGACGAATTCGAGACAAGTCTGGAAGGGCGCATCCAGCTTCTTCAAGACGCAGCAAGCGCATTCATCAGCATCGAGCAGAACGACGTGGTGAAAGTGCTCACCGTCGCATCAGTCGTCGGCATCCCGCCTGTGCTCGTCGTCGGCGTATACGGGATGAACTTCCACGTCATGCCCGAACTGAGCTGGCCTCTCGGCTATCCTCTGGCACTTGGCCTATGCATCTTGTCCGGGGTCGTACCGTACCTTTGGTTCAAAAAGCGGGGCTGGATCTAGGCCTCAGCTGGCACATCGCGCATTGCTGCCAAGACCGGCAGAACGCACAGTGCCACCACCGCGATCATCATGCCAGGAGCAGCCGCCGTGCCGGTCCTTGCAATCAGGACCTGCGCCAGCCACGGAGTCAGGCCGCCGAACAGCGCTGTTGCGCTGGTAGCGCCCAACGCCAGTCCACTGAGGCGTCCCGCTGCAGGCACCTGCTCGGCAGTCGCGACGGCACCCACCGCGCTTACGCCGCCCGCCAGCACAGCCAACAGCACCGCCCCCCAGACCGCCTCACTTGTGGACGCTCCGGCGAGAAGGCCGAAGAGGAGATAAGGCACTGCCGCGCTCAATATCGCGAGCGCCACCAGGACCGCGCGGCGTCCGACGCGATCTGAGATAAGGCCGACGAAAGGTGTGACGACGATGACCGCAAACGCGGCGATCGTCGCCAGTTGCAGCGACTGGGCTTCGCTGAGGCGACCGGACGACGTCAGGAATACCGGTACGTAGGTTATGCCGACATAATATGTGATCGAACCCAGCGCCGAGATCGCGAAGCCGCGCAGCACGCCCGCTCGATGGTGCCTCACGGCATGGACGAGCGGGCGGGGCGGCAGGGTCCCGGCATCCCGGTTCGCGGCAAATTCAGGCGATTCCGCCATGGCCGAGCGAGCCAGAAGGATCAGACCGGCGAGTGCCGCACCTACAAAGAACGGAATCCGCCAGCCCCAGCTATCCAACTGCGCTGCAGGCAACAGGCTGACCGTCAGCGCCGCGACACCAGCCGCCAGCAGTCCGCCGACTTCACTGGTCGCCGCCGCCAGCGAAGTTACCAGACCCCGCCGATCCCTTGGCGCACCTTCCAGAAGATAGGCGACAACCCCGGGATACTCGCCGCCGACAGCAAACCCCATCACACAGCGCAGACCAAGCAGAGCCGCGCCCGCCAGCGGCCCGGCCTGCGTGGCGGTAGGCAGCATCGCGGTCAGCAGCATTGCCCCCGTCATCAGGCCCATCGATGCCAGCAGCGTGGCACGGCGCCCATGGCGATCGCCAAAATGACCGAACACCAACGCACCAGCCGGCCGCATGAGATAGGCTACGGCAAAGCCCATAAGCGCGGTCAGTATCGCCTCGTCAGCTGTCTCCTCCGGAAAGAACACCCGCGAAAGCACCGTCGCCATATAGAGGAACAGCGTGAAATCATACCATTCGACCACGGTGGACAATGCCGCGAGGACAAGCGAGCGGCGATCCAGCGGCTGCGTTCTCACGATGACTGCGACGCTACCGCGCGCAGGGACTTTTCAATCTCACCCCCGCAATAGGCATCTCCGTATCGGGTCCGCGACATCTGCGCCAATCGGGCCAGACCGGGCGTCGCCTGCATACGCCGGACAAGCGCGGCGACATGCGGCGCAGTTTCGACCAAAGCCGCCGCGATCACTGCAAAGCGCTCGCTCATCGCGGACCAGAGAATGGTGGTTACGACATCCGCCACGCCCGGATTGCGGGTGCCGAGCAAGGTGCCCCCGTCCGATGCAAGACCGCCAGCATGACCTGTCGCCTCCCATATTTCCATCCAGCGCCTCAGGCGGGGCATGAACTCGCTCCATTTTTCATCGGTCCACATTTCCCGGCCGCCATCAAGAGTGAGTTCATCCAGAACGTCATTGGCATCGTTGACGACTTTCACGCTCCGCGCCCGCATTTCGGGCGACGACGGCAGAAGGTCGAGTTTTTCAGCCAGATAGAGCGCTATCGCAGGCATCTGCGCGATCGAAAAGCCGTTGGTATTATCGACGAGCAACGGGGGAGCCATGAAGGGCACCGCCTGCGCCGGTGGGGGCATGCCCATGACTTCACCGATCTCGTCACTGTCGTGCTCGGTCCAGTTCGCACCGGCATAGGCGAGGACGCCCCGGATGAACTGCCCACGAAAAGGAACGGGCCAGTAATACAAGTCGAAATCGGACATCACGCATTCCTGATCGGAACAATACCCGGGTCAATGCGCGGAGCGCCGCTTCGTTTCGGACCTGCCCGAAATTAGGCCCGCGCAAACCCGAGCCTGTCGGACTAACGCGAACTCCTCTGCCGTTCGCGAGTTGTCGGCTGGCAAAGGAGCTGCGCGATGACCTCTTCCCATTCCCCCGCTGCCGACGAAGATCAGCCGGACAAAGCGCTCGACGCCGCGGAAGTGCAGGACGTGGAAGATCGACGTGCAGGATCATCCAAGATCGTGCACGAGGTTGTGCGGCTCCAGGGCGAGGAGGAACTTCGGCGCCCGGCCCTTGCCCTGACCCTGTCCGGCATCGCGGCCGGGCTGGCGATCGCGCTATCGCTGCTGTGCGAGTTGTTCTTGCGCAGCCACCTGCCCGACACCGACTGGGCACCGCTTGTCTATTTCCTGGGCTATCCCATCGGCTACCTGATCGTCGTCATGGGCCGCCTTCAGCTCTTCACCGAAAGCACGGTGACCGCTGTGCTGCCCGTTGCGACGTCTCCCTCCGTCCGCAGCATTGGGCGGCTGGCCCGCTTGTGGACATGCGTCCTTGCAGGAAACCTCGTCGGAGTCACACTCGTCAGCATGCTGATGGCGGGTGAGATCATCGTGACACACGAACAGCGGATGATCGCGCTCGACATTCTGGGCAAGCTGGAACTCCAGCACTGGAGCCGCACGCTCACGCTGGGGATTCCGGCCGGGTTCATCATGGCGGCGATCGCCTGGGTGCTGCCCAATGCACGCGGCAGCGAGTTCTGGGTTATCTTCGTGCTCACTTACGTCATCGCGCTGGGCGGCTTCGCGCATGTCGTCACCGGATCGTCGCAGGCGAGCTTTCTCTGGCTGAGCGGCACGATCAGCTTTGGCGAAGCCTGGATCGCATTCACGCTTCCAGCACTGGTAGGCAATATCATCGGCGGCACCGGTCTGTTCGCGGTGCTCGCGCATGGGCAGATGCGCAGTGATCTGAGCGCCGACAAAGGGCCTGATCTGCACTGAAGAACGCGAGCAATCGCGCGACGCCGCCGAGTAAGCGGCTCGCCCTAAGCCGTCTGATCATCCCCGATCGCACGGGCGAGGATGACCATGAACCGGTCGTCGGCATCTCCGAAGCCCTGCAACGGCTCCCAGCCACCCGCGAGAAGCAGGGTGTCTGCGCTGCGGGGATCATACTTGTGGCTGTTCTCGGTGTGGATCGTCTCGCCGGCGGCCATCGCGAAGTGACGGCCACAGACGGTGAACTCGATGGCGCGGGTGGCCGCAATGTGCATCTCGATCCGCGCACGCTCATCGTTCCAGATCGCGCGGTGCGCCAGCGCGTCGAGCGGGATCGTTCCGTCCAACTCGCCGTTGATGCGCGCGGCAAGGTTGAGGTTGAACGCCGCCGTCACGCCCTGCGCATCGTCATAGGCGGCGACCAGATCGGCCTCGTCCTTCACGCGGTCCATCCCGATCAGCAACATGGCGCCGACGCCCAGCGTGCCCGCCATCGCGCGCAACAGATCGATCGCGGTAGGCGCCGTCAGATTGCCGATCGTGGAACCGGGAAAGAAACCGAGCCGGGGGGCCGGCCCGATCGCCTGCGGCAACGCGATCGGGTGCATGAAATTCGCCTCGATCGG
>JASGGD010000198.1:0-9072 GCA_047605225.1 Novosphingobium sp. | reverse complement strand
CGCGAAAGCCTTGTCCAGGAAAAAACGACCGGAGTTCCCCCCGGATATTACCAAATACTGGGACGACCGCGATACCCCACGTGACGAATCCTTCGCCGAGGACCGCGCTACCGCCAAGGCATCCACCCGTCCTGCACCCGAAGTATACCGTGACTTGCGGGCCGGAGCCGAAAGCGGGTGGGATTTCAGCTCACGCTGGCTTTCCAACCCACATAGTCTAGCGACCATTCGCACCACCGATGTCGTCCCGATCGATCTCAACGCCCTCATCTGGGCGATGGAAAAGCGCATCGAGAAAGGCTGCAGGCAGGCAGGCGACCAAGCCTGCACGCGCGAATTCTCGCGCCGGGCGGCAACGCGCAAGGCCGCCGTCGACCGTTACTTGTGGCATGGCGGAGAACAGCGGTTTTCCGACTGGCTGCTGGCCGAGGGCAAGCCGAGCACCGTCCAGTCGTCCGCCACGCTTTTTCCCCTCTTCGTCGGCATGGCCTCTCCCACCCAGGCAAAGGCGGTGGCAACGACGACGCAGCGTAAACTGCTGGCCGAAGGCGGCATCCGCACCACGGTTCGACACACCGGCCAGCAATGGGACGCGCCCAACGGGTGGGCGCCGCTGCAGTGGGTGGCGTTGGAGGGGCTGCGTCGCAACGGCCAGGAGACGCGGGCGAAGGACGTGGCGATGCGCTGGCTCGGCACGGTGAACTGCACTTATCTCGAAACCGGCAAGATGCTGGAGAAATACGACGTCGAGGAACGCCGCGCGGGCGGCGGTGGCGAATATCCGCTGCAGGACGGGTTCGGCTGGACCAACGGGGTGACTGCAGCAATTCTCGAACGCTATCCGACACTTGCTCCGGGAGCGAGCCTGCGTACTTGTGCTTCGACCGTCGGGAGTGAGCGATAACAGACGCATTTGCGCCGTTTCGGGACTCGCTGTTCTTTCGTACAGCTTGCGCATGTTATCGTTTACATATATCAGGCGATTCATGCGTGGCCCCGAGGGGCCTTTTTGTAGCCAGGCGGTGATCTCCTCCCTCCGCCTCCTGTGCCGGACAAGCGCAGAGCCTTCTCGGGTCGCAACCGCAGACGGTAAAAGAGAAACCCCGGGAGCTTCCGCACTCCCGGGGTTTCCGATTCTCAGGTTTCCGCGTGCTCAGGCCATGCCCATCCGGCGGAAGTCCGGCAGCGCGCCGTCGCCGCCCACGAAATCGTCGAAGGCATGTTCGGTCACGCGGATGATATGCTTTTCGATGAAGGGCGCCCCCTCCGCCGCGCCGACCTGCGGGTGCTTGAGCGCACATTCCCATTCGAGCACGGCCCAGCCCGCGAAGTCGTACTGTGCCATCTTCGCGAAGATCGCCCCGAAATCGACTTGCCCGTCGCCCAGCGAGCGGAACCGGCCCGGCCGCTCTACCCAGCCCTGATAGCCGCCATAGACACCCGCCCTGGGCGAGGGGCGGAACTCGGCATCCTTGACGTGGAAGCACTTCACGCGCTCGTGATAGACGTCGAGGAAGCCGAGGTAGTCCATCTGCTGCAGGACCATGTGGCTGGGGTCGTAGAGGATATTGGCGCGCGGGTGATTGCCGGTCGCCTCGAGGAAGCGCTCGAAGGTCACGCCGTCGTGCAGGTCCTCGCCGGGATGCAGTTCGAAGCCGATGTCCACGCCGCATTCGTCGAAGCGGTCGAGAATCGGCTGCCAGCGCCGCGCGAGTTCGGCGAAGGCTTCATCCACCAGCGCGGAGGGGCGCTGCGGCCATGCATAGAAGTAGGGCCACGCCAGCGCACCCGAGAAGCTCGCCTGCGTGGTAAGGCCAAGGCGCTCGCTGGCTTTCGCCGCCAGATGCATCTGGTTCACCGCCCACTGCTGACGTGCGCCCGGATTGCCACGCACCGCCTCGGGAGCAAAAGCATCGAATGCCGCATCGTAGGCCGGGTGGACAGCAACCAGCTGGCCCTGGATATGCGTGGACAGTTCGGTCAGCGCAAGACCATGCTGGCCGAGGATGCCCAGCACCTCGTCACAGTAGTCCTGGCTCTCCGCCGCTTTCTCAAGGTCGAACAGCCGCGCATCGTTGCTCGGCACCTGAACGCCCTTGTAGCCGAGCGAGGCGGCCCAGGCGGCGATCGAATCGAGCGAATTGAACGGCTCGTCGTTACCGGCGAACTGGGCGAGGAAGATGCCCGGCCCCTTGATTGTCTTCATGTCCTGCGAACCTCTTTTCCTTGTCAGACCTTCAAATCGATCCAGCCCCGCTCGTCCCGGCTGGCGGCGACGGCAGCGGCAATGAGTGCCATACCGCGCAAACCATCCTCGACGCCCGGAACGAGTGACCCCGCCTGCCCGCGCAGCTGCATTGCAAAGTCCCGATAGAGATTGGAGAGCGATTCGAGGAGCCCTTCCGGGTGACCACCGGGCAGACGCGTCCCGCGCCGGGCCACTTCGGACAGCGATGCGTCGCCCGCACGCACGATTTCCATGCGTCCGTCACCGCGCAGCCATTCGAGACGGTTGGGGTTCTCCTGATTCCAGCGGAAGGCGCCGGTTTCGCCGTAGATGCGGATGGCAAGGTCGTTTCCTTCGCCAGTCATGATCTGCGAAGCCATCAGCAGACCCCGCGAGCCATTGTCAAACCGCAGGAACATCTGGCAATCGTCGTCAAGCAAGCGGCCCGGCACCACGCTGCCCAGATCGGCATTGATGCGGGTCACCCGAAGGCCGGTGACGAATTCAGCAAGGTGAAAGGCGTGGACGCCGATGTCGGCAATGCATCCGCCTTCGCCCGACCGTACAGGATCGAGGCGCCATTCCGCCTGCTTGCCCTCACCCTCACCGGCCAGCCAGCCCTGGTTGTACTCGACCACGACCTTGCGCACCGCCCCGATCGCCCCGGCCGCGATCCGCTCGCGCATCTCGCGCACCAGCGGATAACCGGAATACGTGTACGTCAGCCCGTAAGGCACCGGGTTGGCCGCGAGCAGCCCGGCCAGTTCGCGCGCTTCGGCCAGCGTCGCGGTCATCGGCTTGTCGCTCATAACCGCAACACCTGCGGCGATCGCGGCACGGGCGGCGGGCAGGTGATGGAAGTTCGGCGATGCGATGGTGACGAACTGGATGCCGTCCTTCCGCTGCGCCTCCGCCTCCAGCATCGCCTCGACCGAAGGGTAGGCCCGCCCGGGCGCGATCCCGTAGCCCCGCCCGGCCTCTGCACTCCGCTGCGCATCACGGCTGAAGGCTCCGGCTACCAGCGCGATCTCGCCGTCGAGTTCAGCCGCGATTCGGTGGACAGGCCCAATGAAGGAGCCCGGGCCACCGCCGATCAGGCCCATGCGAATGCGATCAGACACAACGTTCCTTTCCCGTTTGCAGGCCTGCGTTTGCCCACCTAATGAAAACGATACCACTCATTGTTTAGGCGGAAATCCGCCATTTGCGCAAGACCGATACAGCCATCGCTTGACAACATGTGAGGATTGGGCCTTTTTAACGAAAGAAAAGGTTTACATTGAGGGTGCGCGGCAGTGGTCGGTGCACCGTCGCAGGCTGAGGTACTCATCTAAATGCTGTCGTTCGGGGTCGATCTCATCACATTCTTCCATCCCGGTTTCTGGGGGATGGCGAATGAGCAGGAGGTCGTCGCCTTCGGCCGCGAGCAGCCGCGCACGTTCTGGGACCGCATGCTCGACACCCTGCAGGAAAGCGGCGTCACCGGCATCGAACTGACCTTCGACCCCTTCGGCCCCGCCAGCCTGATCGCCGCTTACGGCTCGATCGAGGCGGCGAAGTGTGAACTCGACAAACGCGGCCTCGCCATCGCCAGCGGCTTCTTCGCCGACGTCGCCATCGAGGGCGGCATGGGCGATGCGCAGACCGAAGCGCGCTGGCTCGACAGCGCCGAGGAATCCGCGAAAGCTCTTGCCGCCTGGGGTTCCGACATCATGGTCATGGGCCTGCCGATGCGCACCAGCTGGGACGCCGAGCCGCCGGTCTTCGTAGACATGGACTACGCCCGCAAGTCGGCGGACTTCTGCAACCGCCTCGGCGCGCTGACGCTGCGGCATGGCGTGCGCCTCGCCCTCCACACCGAGGCGCACTCCACCTTCTGCCAGCCTCGCGACATCGACCTGCTGCTGATGCTGACCGATCCGGTCTATGTCGGCTTCTGCCCCGACAGCGCGCATATCCTGCTTTCGGGCGGCGATCCGGTCACCGTTGTCGCGCGCCATATCGAGCGTGTCGTCACCGCGCACTGGAAGGACGCGAAGAGCGCGATGCCGATCAACATCCCGATCGATCACGGCATCCATCACGCCCACCGCGAATATTTCTGCGCGATCGGTGAAGGCACCGTGGACTTCGACGGCTGGGCCAAGCTCATGCTATCGAAGGCCGACCAGAAGTGGGCCATCCTGGAGATCGACGCCGTGCCGGATCCTCTGACCGAAACCCGCAAGTCCCTTGCCTTCGCAGCGGACGTGCTGGACCGTCTTTCCAACGAGACCGCTGCGTGAACGGCGCGCTGACCTGGCGCGAGAAGCTCAGCTACGCGCTGGGCAATTTCGGCATCAACCTGCCGTTCGGCATGACCAATGCCTACCTTCTGTACTTCTACACCGACGTCTACGGCGTCAGCGCGGGCACCGTCGCCTCGCTGTTCCTGATCGCGCGCTGCGTCGATGCGGTGTTCGATCCGCTGATGGGCCTGCTGATCGACCGTACCGAAACGCGCTGGGGCAAGCATCGACCGTTCCTCCTCTGGCTCGCCGTGCCCTTCGCGGTCTGCGGCGCCATCGTGTTCTGGGCTCCGCCGCTGCAGGGTTGGGAGAAGATCGCCTTCATCTTCGTGACGTATACGCTGATGGGCATTCTCTATTCCGCCGTCAGCCTGCCGCTGAATTCCATGCTGCCGACGCTGACCCGCGATCCCAAGCAGCGCAACACCGTCAACGCCCTGCGCGAGTTCATCGGTTCCTCGGCCACGGTCGGCATCGGCTACGCCGCGCTGCCGCTGGTCAAGAGTTTCAGTAATGGGGACGAGGCACACGGATTTCTAGTCCTCGCCGCGATCACCGGCGCCATCACGCTGGTCTGCATGCTCAACGCCTTCGCCAACACGCGCGAGCGGGTCGAGGTGGACCATTCGGTGGCCAAACTCACCACCGCGCAGTCGCTGCAGGCGACGAAGGGCAACTGGCCCTGGATCGCGACGATGCTGGTCAACTTCTTCTTCTGGATCGGCTTCACCGGCCACATCCAGTCCTTCGTCTACTTCGCGCAAAGCGTGCTGGGCGAGGCGGAGTTCACCTCCACCCTGATGCTGACGATGCTCGCCGTTCTGGTCGGGACCGGCCTTGCGGGCGTCTGCGCCAATGCCATCGGCAAGCGCATGACGGGCGCGATCGGCGCCTCGGTCGCCACCGTCTTCACCGCGATCATGCCGCTGTCGAACGACCACACCTGGCTGATCGCGACCAACTGCGTGGCCTACATCGGTCAGGGCCTGATCGGCGGCCTGCTGTTCTCGCTGATGGCCGACGCGGTGGACTACGGCGCGTGGAAGTCGGGCTACCGGGCGCAGGGCTTCCTGTTCGCTGCCTCCAGCTTCGGCGTGAAGCTGGGCATGAGCGTGGGCGGCGCAGCGGGCGCGTGGTTCCTGAGCCTCGCCGCCTACGACGCCAAGGCGCCCGTCACGCCCGAGGTCGTCACCGCCATCATGGCCGGGCACGTCTGGCTGCCCGCCGCGAGCTACGTGGCGATGGGCCTCTCGCTCATCCTGTTCCGCTTCCTTCCCGCCTACAGGGTCGATCATGCGCACTGAGTTCGATTACATCATCGTCGGCGCAGGCAGCGCCGGTTGCGTCCTCGCCGAGCGCCTCAGCGCCGGCGGCTCCAATCAGGTGCTCCTCCTCGAAGCGGGCGGACGCAACGAGGAACTGATGGTCCGCATGCCGCGCGGCATGATCAAGATCTGGACCAAGCCCAAATGGTACTGGCCCTTCCCCGCCGAGCAGCAGGGTGAGCGTCCCGCCGGCGAGACCTGGTTCTACGGCAAGGGCCTCGGCGGTTCGAGCGCCGTCAACGGCACGTGGTACTTCCGCGGCCAGCCCCGCGACTACGATGCATGGGAAGCGCAGGGCAACGCAGGCTGGAACTGGGCCGAGATCGAGCGCTGCTACGAGGAACTCGAAGACTACCACGGCAAAAGCTACGGTCGCCGTGGCAAGCGTGGCCCGCTCGAAGTCACCGAAGTGCCGGAGGGCGACCCGGTCCTGACCGGCGCGATCCTGCAGGCGGCGCGCGAGGCGGGCATTCCCGTCCTAGACGACGTCAACGCACCGGGCACCGAAGTCGCGGGCCGCACGCAGCAGACGGTGGACCCGCGCGGCAATCGCGTCACCGCCTATACCGCTTTCCTGAAGACGGCGGCGAAGCGGTCGAACCTCACTATCCTGACCGGCGCGTTGGTGCGCCGCGTCACGTTCGCGGGCAAGCAGGCCACCGGAGTTCTCGTCGAAATCGAGGGCAAGGACGTGGCCTTCACCGCAGGCCGCACGATCCTGACCGCAGGCGTATTGCAGAGCCCCAAGCTGCTCCAGCTTTCCGGCATCGGCCCGGCCGACGTTCTCGCCCGCCACGGCATCGATGTGGTCCATGAGAACCCGCACGTCGGCCGCAACATGAACGAGCACATGATGGTCGCCCTGTCATGGAGGCTCAACAAGGCGCGCGGCCTCAACCACGAGTTCCGGGGCTGGCGCGCCTACTGGCACGGCCTGCGCTACATCCTCACCGGCAAGGGCCTCATGGCCTCGCTGCTGCCTGAGGTTTCGGTCATGGCCTCGCTGGAGGCGGACAAGGACTGGCCCGATCTGCAGCTCGGCATCTCGCCCTATTCGATGGCGGCGTCCGAGGATGACAAGCCCGAGGCCGGTCGCGGTCAGACCGAGGCGGTCCCCGGCATCACCGCCACCGCCTTCTGCCTGCGCCCGAACAGCCACGGCTACGTCGAACTGGCCAGCACCGACCCCGCCGCCCCGCCGCGCCTCGTGCCCGAGTGGTTCACCGCGCCCGAAGACCGCGCCACGATCCTGCGCGCGATCCGCAAGGTGCGTGAGATCATGAGCCGGCCCGCCCTCGCCCCCTATATCGGCGCCGAGACCGTGCCCGGCCCCTCGGTCCAGACCGACGAGGAGATCCAGCAGGCGGCGAACTGGATGATCTCGACCGGCCTTCACGGCACCGGCACCTGCCGCATGGGCTCTGCCGACGAGGGTGTCGTCGACGCGGGGCTGCGGGTCCACGGTGTCTCGGGCCTCTACGTGGCGGACTGTTCGGCGATGCCGACCGGCATTTCGGGCAACACCAATGGCCCGGCCATGGCCTTCGCCTGGCGCGCGGCGGAGGTGATTGCGGGACAGTAGAAGGCCCACCCCCGACCCCTCCCGCAAGCGGGAGGGGAGAAGAACCGCTTCGCCTTCCCGCTTGCGGGAGGGCCGGAAGGCTTATGAGCGAAGCGAATTAGCCGGACGGGGTGGGCATCATCACCCACCTCACCAACTTCGCTTGCTCCGCCGCTCGCGCCTATGTAACGTTTACATACAATGGCGAACATCAAGGACATCGCCCGCGTCGCGGGAGTATCGGTTGCGACAGTATCGAGGGCGCTCAGCACCCCCTCGCTGGTGCGCCCCGCGACGATCGAGCGGATCGAGGCGGCGATCGCCGACCTCAACTACGAGCCCAACCACCTCGCCGCGGGCTTGCGTCGCCAGCGCAGTGACAACGTCATCGTCGCCGTGCCCAGCATCTACAACCCGTTCACCTCCGCCTTCGTCGAAGGGATCGAGAACGTCGCGCGCGCCAACAAGATGCGCGTGCTTCTGGGCATCACCGAGGGCGACGTCGAGGCTCTCAACAAGTTCACCTCGATGATCGCGGGCAAGCAGGCCGACGGGCTGATTCTGCTGGAAAAGAACCTCCCCGACATCGTCCTCAATCCCCCGGCCAAGAGCAAGCTGCCGCCGATGGTCGCCGCCTGCGAGTATCCGCCGGACCTCAACCTGCCGCGCGTGCGCACCGACAATCACGAGGCCAGCGCGCTCGTCGTCGGCCATCTGGCGGAACTGGGCCACAAGGCGATTGCCGCGATCACCGGACCGCTCGACCAGTTCATGTCGATGGACCGCCTTTCCGGCTACAAGCTGGGCCTTCTGCGCGCCCGGATCGAGTTCGACGAGGCTCTGGTGGCGCGAGGCGATTTCTCGCTGCAGTCGGGCTATGATGCGATGGTGCGTTTGCTGGAGAGCGGCGCGGAGTTCACTGCCGTCGCCTGCGCCAACGACGAGATGGCCATGGGCGCGATGAGTGCGCTGCAACAGCGCGGCATCTCGGTGCCCGATGAGATGTCGGTGGCGGGCTTCGATGACTTGCGTTTCGGCGCCTTCGCCATCCCGCCGCTGACGACGGTGCACATTCCCACGGTCGAGATCGGCGAGGCAGCCATGCGGCTGATGCTGGATTCGCTCCTCCAGCAGGACAACGAAGGACCGGCGCGCGAAGTGGTGCTTCCCCACCGCCTGATCGTGCGTCAGTCGACGGCCGCACCAAGGAAACGCCGGAAGAAGAGCTAATTCCTCCTCGAGCTTGCTCGGGGAGGGGGGCCGCCCGCGCAGCGGGTGGTGGAGGGGGCGAGGCTGGGCATTACCCCTCCGTCACCGACTTCGTCGGCGCCACCTCCCCGAGACAAGCTCGGGGAGGAATTTCGCGAACAAACCCCGTCATCCCAGTGAAGGCTGGGACCGCTGGCCGTGTAGAGCCCAACCCTCGGCAGGGCGCCCTGACGATAGTTGGCCGTAACAGGCCAGCGGTCCCAGCCTTCGCTGGGATGACGGGGGTGCTACACATACGACAATACCCGCTGGCGAGTGCGGGCCGTTACGCCGGGGAAATCAACGCGAGTACCGAGAACATCGGGTCGGCGTCGGGAGCGTCCAAGCAGGGACGCGGGGTTTTGTTGTCCACCTGCTCGGGCGAGCGGCCGGGTAGCGGTGGTCAGCCCGGCTCGACCTGGG
>JASGGD010000197.1:0-9074 GCA_047605225.1 Novosphingobium sp. | reverse complement strand
CTCGGCGCGGCGATGGCGGCGGCGCAGGTGCGTGGCTTCCAGGGCGGCGCCATCGGCACGCCGGGGCATGTCCTGTCCGGCCCCAAGCACTTCGTCGGCTACGGCGCCTCGTTCGGCGGGCGTGACTACGACGAGGTGGACTTGTCGGAAAACCAGCTGCGCAACACCTACCTGCCGCCGTTCAAGGCCGCGCTCGATGCGGGCGCGGGCAATATCATGAGCGCCTACATGGGCCTCAACGGCGTTCCGGCGGCGGCGAACAAGTGGCTGCTGACCGACGTGCTGCGCAAGGAATGGGGCTTCAAGGGCTTCGTCGTCAGCGATGCCAACGGCGTCGATTCGCTGGAGAAGCAGGGCATGGCGGGCAGCCCGAAGCAGGCCGCCGTGCGCGTGCTGGAGGCGGGCATGGACCTTGCGATGACCGTGCCGAGCAACCCCTCGCCGATGCTGTCGCTGATCGACGCGGTGAAGAACGGCGAAGTGGCCGAAAGCGCGCTCGACGAGCCGGCGCGCCGCCTGCTCGAAGCCAAGTACCGCCTCGGCCTGTTCGACAATCCTTACGTCGATCCCAAGGCGGTGCCCAGGACCTTCGACGATCCCGCGCACCGCGAAGTCGCGCGCATCGCGGCCGAGCGTTCGGCGGTGCTGCTTGCCAATGCGGGCGGTCTGCTGCCGCTGGACCGTACGAAGCTGAAGTCGGTGGCGGTGATCGGGCCGCTTGCCGATTCCGGCCACGACATGCTCGGCCCCTGGGTGTTCTCGTCCAACAAGCCGGAGGGCGTCAGCGTCCTCGCGGGCCTGCGCGCCAAGCTGGGCACGGGCGTGAAGGTCGAATACGCGGCAGGCACGGCATGGCCTACCCGCAAGAACCCTTCGTTCTTCGATGCGATGAACAAGCCCGGCGAGCATCCGGCGATCGACGAGAAGGCGGAACTGGCCAGGGCGATCGAACTTGCCAAGGCGTCGGACGTCGCCGTCATGGTGCTGGGCGAGGCGCAGAACATGGCGGGCGAATTCGCCTCGCGCTCGGACCTCAGGCTGCCGGGCCACCAGCAGGAACTGCTCGATGCGGTGATCGCCACGGGCAAGCCGGTGGTCGTGGTGCTGGTCAACGGCCGTCCGCTGAGCCTTGGCGACGCTAAGCCCGGCGCGGTGCTGGAGGCGTGGTATCCGGGCTCCGAAGGCGGCAATGCCGTCGCCAATCTGCTGCTCGGCGATGCCAACCCCGGCGGCAAGCTGCCCTTCAGCTGGATTCGCAGCGCGGCCCAGGCGCCTTATACGTATGCCTACCTCCCCTCGCACCAGCCCGCGAGCGCCGACAAGCGCTACTGGAACGAGGACAATTCACCGACCTGGCCTTTCGGTCATGGCCTGAGCTACACGACCTTCGCTTACGGCAAGCTCGCGGTGGACCGCGCCTCGGTGAAGCCGGGCGAGCCGGTCACCGTCTCGTTCGATCTTACCAACACTGGCAGCCGTGCGGGTGACGAAGTGGCGCAGCTCTACATCCACCTGCGCGTGGGCACGTCCTCGCGACCGGTGCGCCAGCTCAAGAAGTTCGCCCGCGTCGCCCTCGCGCCGGGTGAGACGAAGCACATGCAGTTCACGCTGACCGCCGACGACCTGCGTTACTGGAGCGCAGCAACCAAGGGCTGGGTGCAGGATGACAGCGCCTTCGACGTCTGGGTCGGCGGCAGTTCGAAGGCCGACATGGCGACGACGTTCACGGTCGCAAAGTAACGGCCTCTCTACCCTCACTCTCAACTCGCTCAGGCTGAGCTTGTCGAAGCCCCCTGAGACGGGGCGCGAGGTTCCCATGCTTCGACAAGCTCAGCATGAGCGGAGTGGGGGAGGTGAGGGGGTTGCAAAGGCCGGATACGAAAAGGCCCCGTGCGCGGATCACCGCGCACGGGGCCTTTTCATTGGACCGTCAGATCAGTCCGCCAGTTCGGGTACCGGCGAGAGTTCCGCGCTCACGCTCATGCCCAGCGCCGCCGCCACGCCCGCACCGTAGGCGGGATCGCAGCGGGTGCAGTTGTCGATGTGGCGCTGCTTGATGAAGTCCGGCGCGTCGCCCATGGCACGGGCGGTGTTGCCGAACAGGCGCTCCTTCTGCGCATCGTCCATCAGCTGGAACAGCGCGCGCGGCTGGCTGTAATAGTCGTCGTCATCCTCGCGGAAGTTCCAGAAGTCCGCGTCGCCCGAGAGGCGCAAGGGGGGCTCGCGGAATTCGGGCTGGCCCTGCCACTGGTCGAACGAGTTCGGGTGGTAGTGCAGCAATCCGCCGTAGTTGCCGTCGACCCGGCCCTGACCGTCGCGGTGGTTGTTGAACACCGGGCAGCGCGCCGCGTTCACCGGGATCTGGTGGTGGTTGACGCCGAGGCGGTAACGCTGCGCGTCCGAGTAGGCGAACAGCCGCGCCTGCAGCATCTTGTCGGGCGAGACGCCGATGCCGGGGACGAGGTTGGACGGGCTGAAAGCGCTCTGCTCCACATCCGCGAAGAAGTTCTCCGGGTTGCGGTTCAGTTCCATCATGCCGACCTCGATCAGCGGATAGACCTTCTGCGACCAGACCTTGGTGAGGTCGAAGGGGTGGAAGCCGCAAGTCTCGGCCTCGGCCTCGTCCATGATCTGGACCATGACCTTCCACTTCGGGAACTCGCCGCGCTCGATCGCCTCGTAGAGATCGCGCTGGTTGCTCTCGCGGTCGCCGGCGACGACTTCGGCGGCTTCGGCGTCGGTCAGGTGCGCGTGGCCCTGCTGGGTCTTGAAGTGCCACTTCACCCAGAAGCGCTCGCCCGCCTCGTTGTAGAACGAATAGGTGTGGCTGGAGAAGCCGTCCATGTGGCGGTAGGACTTGGGAATGCCGCGATCGCCCATCACGTAGGTGACCTGGTGGAAGGCTTCGGGCAGCAGGGTCCAGAAGTCCCAGTTGTTCTGCGCGCTGCGCATGTTGGTGCGCGGATCGCGCTTCACCGCCTTGTTGAGATCGGCGAAGTGGCGCGGGTCGCGCACGAAGAAGACCGGCGTGTTGTTGCCGACCATGTCCCAGTTGCCTTCCTCGGTGTAGAACTTCACCGCGAAGCCGCGAATGTCGCGCTCGGCATCGGCCGCGCCGCGTTCGCCTGCGACGGTGGTGAAGCGGGCGAACAGTTCGGTCTGCTTGCCCTTTTCGGCGAGGAACTTTGCGCGGGTGTACTTCGAGACGTCACCGGTGACGGTGAAGGTGCCGAACGCGCCCGAACCCTTGGCGTGCATGCGCCGTTCGGGGATGACTTCGCGGTTGAGGTTGGCCAGCTTCTCGATCAGCCAGACGTCCTGCATCAGCAGGGGGCCGCGCGGCCCGGCGGTGTAGGAGTTGGAGTTGTCGACGACCGGCGCGCCGAACTGGGTGGTCAGAGGGGTGGCACCGCCGTGGCCGTAGGGGCACTTGCCGCCGCCGTTGGAATCTGAACCGTGCATGGTTGGCTCCTTGGGTCATGGTTGTCTTGGCCGCCCGGCTTGTTGTGGTGGGCGGCGATGACTGAAGACCTATCGGAGCCCGCCGGGTCGGAGAAGCTATACGAACATGTAAGAGTAATCGGTAAAGTCGATGAAACTCGATCTATTCTTCGGTTTTTACGGCCCAGCACGTCGTGCGCACTGAAACCAGCGTGTCGATGACCTGCAGATGGCATTCGCGCACCCGTGCCAGATCACCGGCCTGCGTGGCCTTGCGGACTTCTCCGGCGAGGTCCTGCATTTTCGCGGCGGCAGGCTGAGGGAGTTTGCGGCCAAGGGTCTCGATCTCGACCGCGCGCGGGGCACCGAGGCCTGCGGTCGCCTGCGTGCTCAGCCGCAGTGCACCTTCGAGGTCCAGGATGTCCTCGAACAGGTGTTCGTCGATCGAGGCGTCGTGCGCGGCGACCACTTCCGGGCCTGACGGTGTCGTCGCGGCGGCGCCCAGCGGTTCGTCGTCCTGATGCATGCGTAAAATGACCCCCTGATTTCCATGTAACTGTGCCTGACCTGAACGAACTTGTCGCCATTTGGTTCCGTCGCTCGCCGCTTGTGCGGTGCGGCTCGTCACCCTATGGCGCACGGCTGAACAAAAATCCGGGCTATGGGAATTTCATGACCGCCTACACCAAGACTTCCGCGCTGATGGCGCGCGGCTGCGAATTCCTCGGCACCGAGACGGCCATCTTGTGCGGCGCGATGTCGTGGGTGTCCGAGCGCAACCTCGTTTCCGCGATCAGCAATGCAGGCGGTTTCGGCGTGATCGCCTGCGGGGCGATGACCCCCGAACTGCTCGACGCGGAGATCGCCGCCACCAAGGCGCTGACGGTCAAGCCCTTCGGCGTGAACCTCATCACCATGCACCCGATGCTGTTCGACCTGATCGACGTTTGCGCGAAGCACGGCGTCACGCACGTGGTGCTCGCGGGCGGCATTCCGCCCAAGGGCAGCGTAGAGGCGATCAAGGCCAATGGCGCCAAGGTCATCTGCTTCGCGCCGACGCTGGCGCTGGGCAAGAAGCTGCTGCGCTCAGGCGCGGACGCGCTGGTGATCGAGGGTTCGGAAGCGGGCGGCCACATCGGCCCCGTCTCCACTTCGGTGCTGGCGCAGGAAATCCTGCCGAGCCTCGCCGCAGACAACCTCGTCTTCGTCGCGGGCGGCATCGGCCGGGGCGAGGCGATCGCCGGATACCTCGAAATGGGCGCGGCAGGCGTGCAGCTTGGCACCCGCTTCGCCTGCGCGAGCGAATCGATCGCGCATGAAGCGTTCAAGAAGGCGTTCTTCCGCGCCTCGGCCCGCGATGCGGTGGCATCGGTGCAGGTCGATCCGCGCCTGCCTGTTATCCCGGTGCGCGCGCTCAAGAACAAGGGCACCGAGGAATTCACCGCCAAGCAGATCGAAGTCGCGCGCCTGCTGGACGCGGGCGAGGTCGACATGGGTGAAGCCCAGCTCAAGATCGAGCACTTCTGGGCCGGTGCCCTGCGCCGCGCGGTGATCGACGGCGACGTCGAGAACGGCTCGATCATGGCGGGCCAGTCGGTCGGCATGGTCGGCAAGGAGGAGCCGGTGGCCGAGATCATCGCCGCGCTCATGGCCGAGAGCGAGGCCGCACTGACCAACCGCGGCGTGGCTTAAGGACAGCGCCATGGCCGAACCGCTGATCCTCGCCTTTTCGTGCGCCGACCGTCCGGGCATCGTCGCCCGGGTGACGGGCTACCTTGCGCAGATGGGCGCCAACATCACCGAGGCGCAGCAGTTCGACGATCTGGAGCAAGGCCGCTTCTTCATGCGCGTGGCCTTCGATCCGGGCGCCACGGACCGCGAAGACATTCGCGAGGGCTTCGGCCCCATCGCGCACGAATACGGCATGGCCTGGTCGATGCAGCGCCGCGACCGGCCGCGCCGAGTGCTGCTGATGGTCAGCAAGTTCGACCACTGCCTGGCGGACTTGCTCTATCGCCACCGCATCGGCGAGATCGCGATGGATATCGTCGGCGTCGTCTCCAACCACCCGCGCGAGGCGATCAACACGCTCATGCTGGGGGATATTCCCTTCCACCACCTGCCGATGGCCAAGGGCGAGAAGGCCGCGCAGGAAGCGCAGATCCGCGCCATCGTCGACGAGACGCGCGCGGAACTGGTGGTGCTGGCGCGCTACATGCAGATCCTCTCGGACGAGATGGCCGGTTTCCTTTCGGGGCGCTGCATCAACATCCACCACTCGTTCCTGCCCGGCTTCAAGGGCGCCAAGCCGTATCATCAGGCGCACGCGCGCGGGGTGAAGATGATCGGCGCGACCGCGCATTACGTGACCGCCGACCTCGACGAAGGGCCGATCATCCATCAGGACGTGGAGCCGGTGACGCACTCGGATACGCCCGAGGACATGGTCCGCAAGGGCCGCGACATTGAACGCCGCGTGCTGGCCGAGGCGGTGCGGCTGCATCTGGAGGACCGGGTGCTGCTGAACGGGGCACGGACGGTGGTGTTTCGGAGTTGAGGCGGCAGGCTGCAAGGCCCACCCCGTCCGGCTAGGCAGCAAGCTGCCAAGCCTTCCGGCCCTCCCGCAAGCGGGAGGGCTAAGAGCAGGTCTCTCATTCCCCTCCCGCTTGCGGGAGGGGGCAGGGGTGGGTACTTCTTGACCAACCAAGGGAGAGCACCATGCAGGTCAGCGGCATCGATCACGTCAACATCCTGACCGACGACCTCGAAGGCACCGCCACCTTCTACGAGCGCGTGCTGGGCCTGATCCGCAGCGAGAACCCCTCGATCCGCGCGGGCACTGCGGGCTACTGGATGCGCGATGCGGCGGGCCTGCCGATCATCCACCTCGTCGACCGCACCACCGCGCCGGGGCGCTATGATGATTACCTGCCGGGTGCATCGACCAACGGTTTCCACCATGTCGCCCTGCGCTGCAGCGGGTTCGAGGCGACCCGCGCGAAGCTGGACGAACTCGGCCTCGATTACCGCTTCAACGACCTGACGCACATCGGCCTCAGGCAATTGTTCCTCGCCGATCCCAATGCGGTGAATCTGGAACTCAACTTCAACGGCGATTGAGGTCGCGCGAAGCTCTGCTAGGCTGGCGGGAAAGCAGCGAAAGGCCAGCCGATGTGTGACGACTTTACCGCCGACGACTTCACCCGCATGGACCGCCGGGCGTTCTCGGTGCTGGGCGCGGGCCTCGCGCTCACGGGCTGCGGTGCGGTGGCGGCCGAGAATGGCGGCGAGCTGACCGAGCGCATGGTTTCGATCACCACGGCGGACGGGGTGTGCGATGCCTTCTTCGTCCATCCGGGGAAAGGCAAGCATCCCGGCATCGTCATGTGGCCCGACATCGCGGGCCTGCGCGATGCCAAGAAGATCATGGCGCGCAGTCTTGCCGCGCAGGGTTTCGCGGTGCTGGTGGTGAACCCGTACTATCGTTCGGGTCCGGCGCCGGTGATGAAGAGTTTTGCCGAGTACCGCACGCCCGAAGGTCAGGCGAAAGTCGGCCCGATGCGCGCGATGCTCACGCCCGAGGCGGTGACGCGCGATGCGACCGCTTACGTGGCGTTCCTCGACGGGCAGGATGCGGTGGACACCAAGCGCGGGATCGGCAGCAACGGTTACTGCATGGGCGGGCCGTTCACCGTCCGCGCGGCGGCAGCGGTGCCGGGGCGGGTAAAGGCAGCGGTGTCGCTCCACGGCGCGGGGCTGGTGACCGAGGCGCCAGACAGCCCGCATCGGGTGCTGGGCAAGACTGAGGCGAGCTATATCTTCGCGATCGCCCGGAATGACGATGCCAAGCAGCCCGAGGTCAAGAACGAACTGCGCAAGGCGGCGGATGCGGCGAAGCGCCCGGCCGAGGTGGAGGTCTATGCCGCCGACCACGGCTGGTGCGTGCCGGATTCGCCTGCCTACGATCCGGGCGAGGCGGATCGGGCGTGGAAGGCGATGGTCGGGGTGTTCGCGAAGTTGTAGGCCCACCCCGTCCGGCTAAGTCCTTCGGACCAAGCCTCCCGGCCCTCCCGCAAGCGGGAGGGCGTTTCCTTCCTGCTCCCCTCCCGCTTGCGGGAGGGGCCGGGGGTGGGCCTTTCGCCTCAATCCCCGCCCCAGCGCCACTTCCAGCCGCCGCGTGTGTGGCGGGCGGCGATGAGCATGAACACGCCCGTCACCAGCAGCACGCCGACGAACGACGCGGCTTTGGCGCCCAGCGTGCCGCCGGTCCCCGGCAGTGCGATGCCGACGATCAGCGCGAGGTAGGCCGCCAGCAGCGCCCACCCCTGCCACGCGATCGGCAGCCCCGCGCCATAACCGTAGCGCTTGGGAGCGAACCACGGATCGTTCTCGAACAGCGTGTGCAGCATGGTCAGTCTCCCTCCTTCGGCGGTCGCCCGCGCCTTGCCGGCTCTCCCGCCTCCACCTTGACACCGCGCCGGGCGAGGGCCTCGCGCAGCAGCACTTCCACCTCGGCGTTCACCGAGCGCAAGTCGCCCGCCGCCGCCCGCTCCAGCGCCGCGTAGAGCGCCGGATCGAGACGGAGCGCAAAGGCCTTCTTGCCGGGGGACGCCATCGGAACGTTACGAGTAGAGCGTGCCGGTATTGACGACGGGCTGGGTATCCCGCTCGCCGCAGAGCACGACCATCAGGTTCGAGACCATCGCCGCGCGGCGCTCGTCGTCGAGTTCGACCACGTTCTTCTCCGAGAGCTGGGCCAGCGCCATCTCGACCATCGACACCGCGCCTTCCACCAGCTTGCGCCGCGCGCCGATGACGGCCTCGGCCTGCTGGCGGCGCAGCATGGCCCCGGCGATCTCGGGCGCGTAGGCGAGGTGGGTGAGGCCGCATTCGTCCACCGTCAGGCCCGCCGCCTGCAGCCGCGCGATCAGTTCCGCGCGCAGCTCGGCGTTCACCTGCTCGTGACTGCCGCGCAGGGTGATCTCCGCATCCTCGACGTCGTCATAGGCATAGCGCGAGCCGATCGAGCGCACGGCAGCCTCGATCTGGACGTTCACGAAGGCCTTGTAGTCGTCC
The DNA here is from genome assembly GCA_047605225.1 of Novosphingobium sp. Taxonomy (GTDB): domain Bacteria; phylum Pseudomonadota; class Alphaproteobacteria; order Sphingomonadales; family Sphingomonadaceae; genus Novosphingobium. The sequence goes on along the minus strand of JASGGD010000197.1, from coordinate 557 downwards.
ACGTCGTAGAGTGCCTGCGCGGTGTCGGCCACGCGCCAGACCACGTTGGTGGCGATCTCGATCGGGTTGCCGCGCAAGTCGTTGACCTTGAGCTTTTCCGACACGACGTTGTTGGCGCGCACCGAGATCTTGGTCTTGCCCATCCATGGCCAGACCCAGCGCAGGCCGGTGGTGCGATCGGTGCCCCTGTAGCTGCCGAACAGGGTGACGGCGGCGGCCTGGTTGGGCTGGATCATGTAGAAGCCGCTCAGGATCAGCACGTTCATGATGACGGCGGGAAGGATGAAGGCGAGGAAGCCCAGCACCGTGCCCGGCCCCGGATCGCCGCTCGCCAGCGTGATCACGCTCAGCACGATCGCGACCAGCAGGGCCAGGAACACTACGAGCATCAGGTAGCCGCTTTGGGTCGAGGCGGTGCTCTCCCGGCTGGCGTTTATGGGCAGATGCGAATCGGACATCGGTGGCACCCCTCTAAAAGTGATATCACATTAATATCGAATTATGGGGCAGAAGCAATCCTCCCTGTCGCGCAGCGATGGGGAGGGGGACCGCCGACG
>JASGGD010000196.1:0-9092 GCA_047605225.1 Novosphingobium sp. | reverse complement strand
GCGCGAGATGGAGCGTGCGCCCGGTAACACCTGGGGCTGGGTCATGGGCTACGGCGTGCTGCTGATCCTCGCTGCCCTGATCGTGCTGCTCAATCCGCTGGTGGCAGGCGTGGCGACCGGGCTGATCCTCGGCGTCATCCTCATCGTCGCGGGTGTGGCGGCCGTTGCTGCAGGCTGGACCTCGCTGTCGAGCCGGGCGCGGTGGACGGAGATCCTGCTCGGCGCGCTCGCGCTGCTGGCGGGCATCTTCGCGGTCGCCGATCCGATTGCGGGCGCGCTGTCGCTGGTCATCGCGATCGGGCTTTGGCTCGTCGTCTCGGGCGGCTTCCAGATCGCCTTCGCGCTCAAGGCTCGTCACGACAAGGGCTGGCGCTTGCTGCTCGGCGTGCTCGACGTCGTGCTCGGCCTCGTCCTGCTGTTCGCCAGCCCCGCGACCGGGCTCGCCTTCCTCGCCATCATCGTCGCGATCAGCCTGACGGTGCGGGCGGTGTTCCTGATCCAGTTGGCCCTGTTGCTCAAGCGCAGCTGAGTTGACATTCACCCGCAGTTCATGTTTACAGACGTAGTCGATTACGTGTGTAGACGATGGAGGGAAGAGTGTCCGAGTCTCCCGAACAGCCGGAGCGAATCTCCGAGGCGGAGCACGCCGTCATGGAGGCGCTGTGGCAGCGTTCTCCGCTGACCGCGCAGGAAGTGTGCGAGGAAGTCTGCGGCCCGCGCGGCTGGAGCCTTGCCACGGTCAAGACGCTGCTGTCGCGCCTCGTCGCCAAGCAGGCGGTCGAGACGGAGCCTGACGGCAAGCGCTTCCTTTACTCCCCGCGCATCGCGCGTACAGTTTATGTCGGTGCCGAAAGCCGCCGCCTCGTGGACCGCCTGTTCGGCGGCCGCGCGGCGCCGCTCTTCGCGCATCTGGCGCAAAGCGAACAGCTTTCCGAAGACGACATTGCCGAGATCGAAGCCCTGTTGAAGGAGCTGAAGTCATGATCGAGTGGCTTACCGATACGCTTCTGGCGACTGGCGCGCTGATGGCGCTGGTGCTGCTCGTCCGCCGCCCCGTGGCGCGCTGGTTCGGTCCGGGCGCGGCTTATGCGCTCTGGGCGCTGCCGATGATCCGGCTGGTGCTGCCGCCGCTGGCGCTGCCTCGCTTCATGGAGCATGGCCTGCTGTCCAACCTGCGCTTCGGGGTCGAGCCGATCACCGCGTCCGCTGCAGGCATGCAGAACGCCGCACCGGTCGAGGCGATCATGCTGCCCGCAGCCGCTGACAGCGTGGCCGCACTGCCCGCCGCCGAAATGGTGAGCGCCGCGCCGGTGGAGCCGGGGCTGCTGGCACAAGTGCCGTGGATGACGCTCGCCCTGGCCGTCTGGCTGGGCGGCGCGGCGCTGTTCCTCATCTGGCGCACGGTCACTTATCGCTGGATGCGCCGGGACCTGCTCGACGGTGCGCGCGTCGTTGCGCATTCCGACACCGTGCGGATCGTCGAGACGCCTGCGATCACCGCGCCGCTCGCGTTCGGGGTGTTCGACAAGGTCGTTGCGCTGCCGCAAGGCTTTCTGGCGGGGGCCGATTCCGAGACCTCCGACTTCGCCATCGCGCATGAGATGGAGCACCATGCGGGCAGCGACCTGCTGGCGCTGATCGCGATGCAGCCGCTGTTCGCGCTGCACTGGTTCAACCCGATCGGCTGGGCCGGCTGGCGTGCGGTGAGGGCCGATCAGGAGGCGTTCTGTGACGCCCGTGTCATGGCTGGCCGTACCCGTGCGGAGCGGGCGCGCTATGGCCGCCTGATCGCCTCGATGGCGGGCGGAACGCGGCTTGGTTTGGCCGCGCCGATGGCCGGGCCGCTTTCGGGCGAGAAGCCGATCATCCAGCGCCTCAAGGCACTGGCGGCGGCCGACGTCAGCCCGACCCGGCGCCTGCTCGCGCGCAGCCTGTTCGCGCTGGCCATCGTGGCGGTTCCCGCGACGGCGACGGTCAGCTATGCCGCGATGGACGAGGCGGAAGCCGATCCGGTTCCCGCGCCGGAAGCGCCTCCGCAGGCATACCATTCGTCGATGCCGCGCGCGCCGCAGCCTCCGGTGCCGCCTGAAGCTCCGGAGGCACTGGCCGAGGCCGAACTGCCGGAGCCTCCCGAAGCGCCGGAGCCGCCCGAAATGCCCGATATCGACGTGGCCGAAAGCATCACGGCGCCGGTGCCGCCGGTTCCTCCCGCGCCTCCTGTTCCGCCTGCCACAACCTCCGCTCTTGCGGCACCGGCGCCGAACACCCGCGTCACGATCCGCAAGACGATGACCCGTGAGGACGCGCGCCAGATGCACGATAGCCTGCGCAGTGCAGCGGACGCCCAGCGCCGCGCGGCAGAAGCGCAGCGCAGGGCCGCCGCCGCCTGGGCGCGCGCTCCGAAGGTCGAGGAATCGGTTTCGGCCGACGGCAAGCGGCACACCATTCGCATCGTGCAGAAGGACGGCTCGCGCGTTTCTGCCCGGACCATGGTGCTCGACGAGGACTGCCCCGCGGACAGCCGTCGCCGCGAGGCGAGCCGCGAAGGCAACGGGTCGAGCGCGTCGATGGTCATCTGCACCGGCGAGCCCAAGGCCGCGAAGTTCGCAGCCGTGAACGCCCTGCGCAGCGCCCGCGCCTCGATCGCGGCGGATCGTGCGCTGGATGCGAAGGTCCGCTCGGAAATCCTCGCCGACCTCGATGGAGAGATCGCCGATGCCCATCGCGAGGCGAACGCGAACTGATATGGGCTAGCTAACTTCGGCTGGCTCCAACCTGACCTCGTCATTGCTTCGCTTCGCTCGCAATGACGAGTGTTTAGAGCGCTCGCAGCTTGGCCGATGTGATGTGCCAGCCTTGCGAGATGCCCATGCCGCGATTGATCTGGCGCAGGGCATAGCTGCCGGCGAAGCGCTGGCGGCGGCCGTCGTCGAGTTCGGCATCCACGGTGACCGGAACCGTCACGTAGATCGAGCCGGCGCCGCCTTCGACATCCGACACCTTGCCGATGTCTACGTGGACGCGGCGGGTATGGGCATAGCCGTCGCCGAATGCCTGCAGGGTCTGGCCGCTGGTGCCGCCGTCCGGCCCCCACAGCGTCCATGCCGAGGCGTAGTCGCGCGCGTTGATCGCGGCGTAGTAGCGCTCGACCATATCGGCGGCGGCCTCCTTGCCGATGGGGTCGATGCCGCCGCACTCCGGTGTCTTCGCCGCGTCCTCGCCGAGAATGGCGCAGCCGCGCGCCACTTCGTTGCGGATCATCGCGCAGGAGTTGGCGGCGTTGCACGGCGGGCGTGTCGCGGGAGAGACGGCGATGCACTGGGCGACCAGCTTGCGCGCCGCCGCCTCGCCGATTTCGGACGAGCAGGCGATCGGCCCGGCATCGGCAGCGGGAGAAGAGGGCATGCTCTGCGCTGGCGCTTCTGTCGCATCACCGCTCAAGCTGGCGGAAGGTAACGCCGAAGGCGCTTCGCTGGTCGCTGGCGTCGACGGTTCCCCGCCACAGGCCGACAGCATCAGCGCAAGCGCGCTTACCGTGCATAATGCTCGGAGCATCAAGGCAGCCGTCAGTGCTTGGGAGAAGGCTGGCGGGCGTCGGGCTCGGTCTTGAATGCGAGATCCCTGTCGGACTTTGCTTCTGCCTTGGCCTCGGACTTGGCCCTCTTCTTGGCGTCCTTGTCCTGCTCCATGGCCTTCAGTTCGTCCATGCGGGCCTGGACCACGCTGGCGGGGGCAGGGGAGGCGGGGTAGCGGCAGCCCTTGGCCGAGCCGACACCCTTGAGGAAGCCGCGACGGGTCAGGCCCGCCTGAATCGCCGCATTGACCTTGCGGTCCTGCGCATTGGCGCCCGAGACTTCGCGGATCAGGCCGCGGAACGGGATGAACGAGGCCACGACCCACTTGCCCACGCGCCCGGCGCTGATGCGGTCACGCTCCTCGGCGGGAAGGTCGATGTCGGGGCCGAGAACTTCGTCGAGCTGCTGGATCGCCCCGGCGATCTGACGGCACTTGGTCAGCCCCTTGAGCGCGTAGGGCTCTGCGGTGGCGCTGACGAGGAGGGGGGGGATTTCCCCGTCGCGGCCTACGTTGAGGTCATTTACCGGCGTCTTCGCCACGTCCATCGCATCGGGATCGCGCGAGGTTATCGGCTTGTCTTCCTGGCGTGCCGTCGCCGGAGAAGCCACAATACCTGTGCTCAAACTCGCAACGACGATCGCACCCAGCCACTTGCGGCTCATGTCCCTGTTCTCCTGTCCCCGGCGTGCGGTCGCCGATCCGCCACCGGGTCCGCTCACGCCTTCGCTGTCATCCTGTTGAAGAGAACGTGTCACATGCGTCCTCGTTCCCGGTTTCGAGGCCGCGCTTGAGCCAGCGCATGCGTTCGGCGCTGGAGCCGTGCGTGAAGCTCTCCGGCGTTACCGCCTGCCCGGCGTTCTTCATCAGCGTGTCGTCGCCGATCGCGCTGGCGGCGGTGAGCCCTTCCTCCATGTCGCCGGGCTCGATCCGGTCGCGATTCTTGGCGGCCCAGACGCCGGCGTAGCAGTCCGCCTGCAGTTCCATCTTCACCTGCAGCGCGTTCTCCTGCCGGGGGTTCTGCTGCTGCGCCTTGCGGACCTGCTGGTCGAGGCCGGTGAGGTGCTGGACATGGTGTCCGTACTCATGCGCCATCACGTAATAGCGCGCGAAATCGCCCCGCGCGCCGAGCTGCTTGTCCATCTGGTCGTAGAAGCTGACGTCGATGTAGATGCCCTGATCGGCGGGGCAGTAGAACGGCCCCATCGCGCTGCTCGCTGCGCCGCAGCCGCTGCGGGTGCCGCCGGTGTAGAAGTGCAGCATCGGCTGCTCGAAGGGCACGTTGGCCTTCTGGAACAGCGGCTGCCAGGTCTTGTCCAGCGAGGACAGCGCATTGCACGATTCGCGCGAATAGGCGTTCTGCGTGCAGATTTCCGTCGCGCTGCGCGACCCGCCCGCCGGTTGCTGCGTGGTGGTCGGCGCCTGCTGCTGCACGTTCTCCAGAGTGCCGAGCATCTGCCCCGGGTCCACGCCGAAGACCAGCGCGCCGATCAGCACGATGATCAGGCCGCCGCAGCCCAGCTTGCCGCCGCCGATGGGAAAGCCGCCGCCACGGCTGCCGCCTTCGGTGACCTTGATGTTGTCGGGGTCGAAATCGTCCAGCCGCATGGGTGCATTGTCCTCTTTTCGCCGTTGCCGGGCAGCGTCTCGTGTGCAGATCAATTCGCAGAACTCGGGGGTGTTCCGCAAGTCTCCCGAGTGTTGCGCGGCTGCGTCATTATCGCGCGATGAATCGGGAAATGTTGCAACTGCACGCGATTGGAGGAAATTTTACAGCCGTGCTCGAAAATGTGTCGTATAGGTGCAGCGCAATGAAGTCGGGCATCCGGGCAGTGGGACGTGCAGCAGGGAAAAGGGCGTGGAGGACCATGGGGTTCTTCGCGCTGTTTGCCGTAGGCATCCCGATCAGCGTCATCGCCGCCAGCGTCAGCCGCGCCGACCGTGAGATCGAGGACCGGCTGCGCGCCCATATCCAGACCCTCGCCAGCGACGATTTCGACGGCCGCGAACCGGGCACCGAGGGCGAGGCGAAGACGCTGCGCTACCTCGCCAAACAGTGGTTCGACATCGGCCTCGTCTCGGGCACCAACGACCCGGGCAACGAGTGGTTCGCGCCGGTCACCGTCATCGCCCATGAACCGTCGAGCGGCTCCGCCCGCTTCCTGCGCAAGGGCTACCGCGCCACGATCGCGCCGAGCGACGTGCTGGTCTTTACCTCGGGCAAGCGTTCGCTGGTGCGCAATGCGCCGCTGCTCTTCGTCGGTCGCGCGCGCAGCCAGGACTTCACGCGCAACGAACTGGCGGGCCGCATCGCCGTGGTGCTCGACGGCAATACGCCCGACAGCGCGCGCCAGAACGAACTGCTGGCGCTGGGCGCCTCGGCCGTCCTGACCGTGCTCGACGGTGAGCGCACGCTCGACGAGGTCGCGGCGCGCCGTCGCCGTTCGGGCTATGCGCTCTCGGACGAGGCGCTGGGCGGCGACCTCGAGGCATTCATCGGTCGCGCGACGATGGAAACCCTGCTCAAGGGCACCGCGCATAGCTTCGACGATCTGGAACAGGCGGCGGGTCAGGACGACTTCGCGCCCATCGTGCTCGACGTCACCGCCTCGCTGGAGGCCAGCACCGACGAGACGACGATCCGCACCCACAACCTGATCGGCAAGCTGCCGGGGCGCAGCAAGCAGGCGGGCGCGGTGCTGTTCGTCGCCCATTGGGACCATTTCGGAGAATGCGGCGAGCCTCCCGCCGAGGACGTCATCTGCAACGGCGCGGTCGACAACGCCAGCGGCGTCGCGGCGCTGACCGAGGTGGCGCGGCGCCTCTCGCGCAGCCCGCAGATGGACCGCGACGTCTATTTCCTCGCCACCACGGCCGAGGAACTGGGCCTGCTCGGCGCCCATGCCTTTGCCGACAGCCCGCCGCTGCCGCTGGAGAAGATCGTCGCGGCCTTCAACATCGATTCGATCGCCATCGCGCCGAGGAAGACGCCGTTCGCCATCGTCGGGCGGGGCATGACCGGGCTCGACAAAGACATCGCCAAGGTCGCCAAGGCCGAAGGCTTCAAGCTGCGCGAGAACAGCGATGCCAACGAATACGTGAAGCGGCAGGACGGCTGGGCCTTGCTGCAGCATGACATTCCCGCCGTCATGGTCACTACGGCCTATGGCGACCTGGAGCGGATGCGCGCCTTCTTCGATGGCGACTATCACCGGCCGAGCGACGATCTCTCGCACCCGATCGAGCTCGGCGGGGCGAGCGACGACGTCAAGATGCTGACCGCGTTGGGGCGCTGGTTCGCCGATACGCGCAAGGTGCCGGTGGACGCGGCGGCATCAGGCCCACCCCGTCCGGCCAAGCGATAAATCTCCAAGCCTTCCGGCCCTCCCGCAGGCGGGAGGGCTGTCCGTTCTCCCCTCCCGCTCGCGGGAGGGGGCGGGGGTGGGCGGCGTCACAAACCGCATCCGCGAAAAACATGGCATTCGCCCCCTAGCCCAAACCGCCCCCTTTGATTACATGAGCCGCCACGATTCTCCCCTCAAGGCATTTGGTGGCGCACATGGATATCCAGCTCGGACTTACTTTCGACGACGTACTCCTGCGTCCCGCCAAGTCCGACATCGTGCCGACCCAGTCCGATACGCGATCCATGCTGACCCGTTCCATCGGGCTGAACATCCCCGTCATCTCCTCCGCCATGGACACCGTCACCGAGGCGCAGATGGCGATCGTGATGGCGCAGATGGGCGGCATCGGCGTGCTGCACCGCAACCTGTCGATCGAGGAGCAGGTCGCCGCCGTCCGCCAGGTCAAGCGCTTCGAGAGCGGCATGGTGGTGAACCCCATCACCATCAGCCCCGATGCCACGCTGGGCGAGGCGCAGGCGATCATGCTCGCCAACAAGATCAGCGGTATCCCGGTGGTCGAGGCTTCGGGCAAGCTGGTCGGCATCCTCACCAACCGCGACGTGCGCTTTGCCGACAACGCGGCGCAGCCGGTGCGCGAACTGATGACGCACGACAACCTCGCGACCGTGAAGGTCGGCGTCGATCAGGACGAGGCGCGCCGTCTCCTCCATGCCCGTCGCATCGAGAAGCTGCTGGTCGTCGATGACGCCTTCCACTGCGTCGGCCTGATCACCGTCAAGGACATCGAGAAGGCGGTCCTCTTCCCCGAAGCCACCAAGGACGAGGCGGGCCGCCTGCGCGTCGCCGCCGCCACCACCGTGGGCGACAAGGGCTTTGCCCGTACCGAGGCGCTGCTGGCGGCCGAGTGCGACGTCGTCGTCATCGACACCGCGCACGGCCACAACAAGGACGTGGCGCTGGCGGTCGAGCGCGTGAAGAAGCTGTCTAACTCGGCGCAGGTCATTGCGGGCAACATCGCCACGGCCGAAGCCGCAAAGGCGCTGATCGATGCAGGCGCGGACTGCGTGAAGGTCGGCATCGGCCCGGGCTCGATCTGCACCACGCGCATCGTCGCGGGCGTCGGCGTGCCGCAGCTCACCGCCGTCATGGAAGCCGCCGAGGAAGCCGAGAAGGCGGGCGTTCCCGTCATCGCCGATGGCGGCCTGCGCACCTCGGGTGACGCCGCCAAGGCGCTTGCCGCCGGTGCCTCGACGATCATGGTCGGCTCGATGCTCGCGGGCACCGAGGAAGCGCCGGGCGAGACGTTCCTTTATCAGGGCCGAGCCTACAAGTCGTACCGCGGCATGGGCTCGGTCGGCGCGATGGGCCGGGGTTCGGCGGACCGTTACTTCCAGGGCGACATCAAGGACCAGATGAAGCTGGTGCCCGAAGGCATCGAGGGGCAGGTCGCCTACAAGGGACCGGCCAAGGACGTCATTCACCAGCTCGTCGGCGGCATCAAGGCGGCGATGGGCTACACCGGCTCGCCGACGATCGAGGCGCTGCGCAAGAACTCGAAGTTCATCCGCATCACCAACGCAGGCCTGCGCGAGAGCCACGTTCACGACGTGACGATCACCCGCGAGGCACCGAACTATCCGACGCGTTGATGCAGCTTGCCCCCTCCCGCAAGCGGGAGGGGCAGCGAGACTTGGCGATGTATCGCCTAGTCGCAGCGGGGTGGGCAACGGCGCCGACCTCGTGTCCGCACGCGCCCACCCCCGGCCCCTCCCGCAGGCGGGAGGGGGGAAGTGACCCCCGCTGCGCGTGTTCAGGCCGCCATCGACGTGCTCGACCTCGTCATCGAGGCAGCACGCTCCAACGGCGCACCTGCCGATCGCCTGATTTCCGAGTGGTTCCGCGCTCGCCGCTGGGCCGGGAGCGGAGACCGCCGCGCGGTGCGTGAACTCGCCTACCGCGCCATCCGCGCCTGCGGTGAAATCCCCGCGACCGGCCGCGCCGCCATGCTGCGCGTCGCCGACACCGACCCGCAACTCGCAGCCCTGTTCGACGGATCGCGCCATGCGCCTGCACCGATCGACGCCACCGAACCCGTGGCCGAGGCCGCTGTCGGCGAAATGCCGCATCAGCCACGCGGGCGCGACACCGGCC
>JASGGD010000195.1:0-9393 GCA_047605225.1 Novosphingobium sp. | reverse complement strand
GTTCGCGGCCCAGCAGGGCGCCGCCCGCACCGCCGATCAGCAGGCCGGTGGTGCCATTGCTGCGACGGCAGTAGTAACGGCCGTCGTTGCCGCGCCACGAACTGCGGCGATAGTCGCGGCGGTCGTCATAGCGGTCACGGTTGCCGTAGCCGCGACGATAATCCTCGCGCGAATAGCGATAGCGATCGCGGCCATATTCGCTGCTCATCTCGCCCGGAGCGGTGAAGCCCGTCGTGTGTGTCGCCACTGCAGCCGAAGCCGGCAGGGCAGTGGCGAGGCTGGCAGCGGCTGCGGCGATGGCCGAGGCCTTGAAGAATGCGTTCATCTCAAATCTCCTCTTCTCAGGGGAGCGAACCGGCCATCCGAGTCGATCCGCGTTACGCATTCATCTTTAAGCCTCCAATCCTGAACGACCCGCAACGCGCCTGTCAGGATTCGATTTTGCGACGAGCCGTTGGCGCAGCGGCGATGGAGCGAGTGGTTGCCCCCGTTCCGACGTCCTTCTAAGGGGCATGGCAAGGCGGATACCCCCAACCGCCGGGAGAGAATGTTCAGCCGATGCCCGAGACCATGCCCCGCCATTCGCCCCCCATTTCCGGCCTGCTTCCGGCTTTCGGCGCCTATGGCATCTGGTGCCTGTTCCCGCTCTACTTCGCGCTGCTGAAGGAGGTGGCGCCGTTCGAGGTGGTGGTCTGGCGCCTGATGTGCACGCTGCCGTTCTGCCTCGGCGCGGTCATCCTGCTGCGGCAGGGCACCGCGCTGCGGGCAGCGCTGACCAACCCGCGCACGCTGGCCACGCTGGCGCTGAGCGGGTTCCTGATCGGCGCGAACTGGCTGATATACGTGGTCGCGATCATGGAAGGCCACGTGCTCGCGGCGAGCCTGGGCTATTATATCAACCCGCTGATGAACATCCTCGCGGCGACCATCTTCCTCAAGGAGAAGCTGACGCGGCGGCAGTGGATCGCGGTGGCCCTCGCGGCGATCGGCGTCGCGCTGCTGGCGAAAGGCGCGCTCGACACCTTATGGATCAGCCTGTTGCTGGCGCTGAGCTTCGCCTGTTACGGCCTTGCCCGAAAGCTCGCACCCGTGGCCGCGCTGCCGGGCCTGACGGTAGAGACGCTGGTGCTGTTCGTGCCCGCACTCGGCCTGATGTGGTGGCAGATGCAGGCGCCGGGCGGGCTGGCTATGGGCTCTTCCACGCGGATCAGCCTGCTGCTGCTCTGCGCCGGGCCGCTCACCGCGATCCCGCTGATGCTCTTCGCCACTGCTGCGCGCGCCCTGCCCTTCTCGGTGCTGGGTTTCATCCAGTTCGTGACGCCGACCGGGCTGTTCCTGATGAGCGTGTTCGTCTTCGACGAGCCGCTGAAGCCGATCCAACTGGTCTGCTTCGGCTTCATCTGGGCGGCCGTCGGGGTATTCTGCTGGGACATCCTCTCGCGCCGGAAGGCACAGGCTTAACTGCACCTCGTCATTGCGAGCGCAGCGAAGCAATCTAGGGCGACTCAAGACTGCCCTGGATTGCTTCGCTGCGCTCGCAATGACGAAGGGTGGCTCAATCTTTGGAGACAGCCACCGTTCCGGGACGACGCCTCAGAGCGCCCCGGCGAACCGCAGCGCCTCGCCCTGCGCCTCGTTGGCGAGTTGACCTTCCCACATCGCCGAGTGACCACGCACGATGGTGCCGACGACGCGGCCTTCCAGTTCCATGCCCGCGAACGGCGTCCAGCCGCAGCGGCTTTCGCCCCATTCCTCGGTCACGGTGAAAGTGCCCTTGCGATCGACCACGGTGAAGTCCGCATCATAGCCCACCGCGATGCGCCCCTTGCCGACGAGGCCGAACACGCGCTGCACGCCCGAAGAGGTCATGTCGATCAGCCGCTCCAGCGTCATGCGGCCCTTGGCGACATGATCGAGCATCAGCGGCAGCAAGGTCTGCACGCCCGGCATGCCGGAGGGGCTGTTCGGATACGTCTTGGCCTTCTCCTCGCGCGTGTGCGGCGCGTGGTCGGAGCCGATCACGTCGGGCACGCCCGCGCGCAGCCAGTGCCACAGCCCGTCGCGGTGCGCGGCGGAGCGGATCGGCGGGTTCATCTGCGCGAAGGTCCCGATCCTGGGATAGGCTTCCTCGGCCGCCAGCGTCAGGTGCTGGGGGGTCACCTCGCAAGTCGCGACGTCGCGGTGCTGGGCGATCAGCTCCAGCTCTGCCGGGGTAGTGATGTGGAGGATGTGGATCGGACGGCGCGCCTCGCGGGCTAGGCGCAGGATGCGCTTCGTCGCCAGCATCGCGCTCTCGTCATCGCGCCAGACCGGGTGGCTGGAGGGATCGCCCTCGACCCGCAGGTCCTTGCGTGCGTTCATGCGCGCCTCGTCCTCGGCATGGATGGCGACGCGGCGGCGGCCATGCGCCAGCACGCGGGCCAGTTGCTCGTCCTCGGCCACCAACAGGCTGCCGGTCGAGGCGCCCATGAAGATCTTCACGCCCGCCGTGCCGGGAATGCGCTCGAGGTCCGCCAGCGCGACCGCGTTGTCGGCAGTGGCGCCAACATAGAAGGCATGGTCGCAGAACATGCGGTGACGCGCGCGCTTCAGCTTGTCGAGGACGCGCTCCTCGGTGTCGGTATTGGGGTTGGTGTTGGGCATCTCGAACACCGCCGTGATGCCGCCCATCACCGCCGCGCGGCTGCCGGTTTCGAGGTCTTCCTTGTGCTCCAGCCCCGGCTCGCGGAAGTGGACTTGGCTGTCGATCACGCCGGGCAGCACGTCAAGCCCGGTACAATCGATCCGCTTGGCTGCGTCCGGGTAGGAACCGACGCCAAGAATCTTGCCGTCACGCACCGCAACGTCGGCAACGACCGGGCCGCTGGGTGTGTGGACGGTGCCGCCGGAAAGGACGAGTTCGGGTGCGGTTGCAGTCATCTGGGACGGCCTTTCTGCGGCAATTTCACGAAGAAGGCCGACCTAGGCCCCTCTCCCGCCGCTTTCAAGGCAATCCCGGCCCGTCAGGTCCAAAGCTCAGGTCTTCAGGCGGCCAGCCAGTCCCGCCAGCACCTTGTCCTGCGCATCGAGCAGCGCGGCGACTTGCGCGCGGGCATCGGCGATCGCCTTGACCTCGGGTGATTCCTCGACCGGCGCCTTGTCGCGCGCGTCGGCATAGAGAACGTCGAGTTCGGCCAGAGCGGTCATGCCCGAGGAGCGGCTCGATTCGAGCTTCGCCAGCGCTACGCTGGCACCACTCCACGAATCGCTTCCCGTGGAGCCTGCAGAGGCACTCGCCCGCTCGGCGGCCGGGCGGTTGGACTGGAACTGCCGGTCCGCCTGCTCCGCCACTTTGACGAGGCCCGCAAGCCGCGTGACGAGATCGGCGCTCGCGGGCGGCAACGCGGGAGCGGTCTGGGCCGAATCTCCGGGCGCCGCGCTGGCGGTGCCGCTGACGCGCTCGACGTCGCGCTGCGCGAGCGAGGGGTAGCCGCCCGAAGCGGAACAGGCCGTCATGGCGAGGGAAAGAACGCCGCACAGGATGGCGGGGGCGGACAAACGGACTTTCGCGCGGATCATGAGCCTGCCATAGCACGGCCGACGCGAAGCGGGAGAGGGTTTGGTCGACCCGAGGTGGCGCCAGTGCGGCGCAAGTCCTTGGTTGACACGAATCGGCCCATCCCCTAACGGCACCCATCTTTCCGGCACCTCGCGTCAGGCGGGGCGGTCGGCACGTCGCCCGAAAAGTTCCATGGTCCTTCGGGACCTGAGCGGCCGGGGCAGGTTTGTTTCGGCTCGTTTCGGGCATTTTTGAGATTAGGTAAGGGCACCATGTTCGCAGTTGTGCGCACGGGCGGCAAGCAGTACCGGGTTGCCGCCGGAGACAAGATCGCGGTCGAGAAGCTGGCTGGTGAAGCCGGTGACAAGATCACCCTGGGTGACATCCTGCTCGCAGGCAAGGACGGCGAAGTCGCGGACATCGCGAACGTGACCGTCGCCGCCGAGATCATCGCCCAGGCGAAGAGCGAGAAGGTCGTGGTGTTCAAGAAGCGCCGCCGTCACAACTACCGTCGCAAGGCCGGTCACCGCCAGCAGATGACCCTGCTGCGCATCGTGTCCGTCGGCTGACCCCAGAATTCGGAGTAACCAGCAATGGCACATAAGAAAGCAGGCGGTTCGTCGCGTAACGGTCGCGATTCCGCGGGACGCCGCCTCGGCGTCAAGAAGTTCGGCGGTCAGGAAGTGATCGGCGGCAACATCATCGTCCGTCAGCGCGGCACCCGCGTGTACCCGGGCGTGAACGTCGGCCTTGGCAAGGACCACACCCTGTTCGCTCTCGCGGAAGGCCGCGTGCGCTTCCACGACGGCAAGCAGGGCCGCAAGTACGTCTCGGTAGACGTCATGGCGGAAGCCGCCGAGTAATCGGATGGTCTCTGTAAGGGCCATCCTGACGGGATGGCCCCGCTGATTCTCGCTTGAGAATCAGCAGAATGAGGGAGAGGGCCCCGCCCGTCTCCCTCTTTTCGTATCTCCCTCCAGCGTGTCCGGGAACCGACACGACGCCTTCGGGTTGCACCGCGCACGGTGCGGCGGCGATGGCGCGCGTCCCCTCGGATCTGTTGCGATTACAGCCCTGTAACCATGGGCGTAATTGCAGTGTCACGCCGGCCCGCTAAGCGCGCGCCGGGGGTTGGAGTAACGAAGATGTTCATTCGCAGCGAAAGGCTGTTCCTGCGCCCTGCCTGGCCGGAGGATCGCGACGAACTGATGGCCCGGATCGGCCACGAAGCCGTCGTGCGCAACCTCGCCCGCGTGCCCTGGCCCTATACGGCCGAGGACGCCCGCGCTTTCGTCGAAAAGCCGCAGGACCATCGCCTGCCCAGCTTCCTCGTCACCGCACCGGGAGCGCAAGGCGCCCGCATCGTCGGCGGCTGCGGCCTCTCGATGCTCGATGGCGAGGTCAACCTCGGCTACTGGATCGCGCCGGAGGAACAGGGACGCGGCTATGCGACCGAGGCCGCCCGCGCGCTGCTGTCGCTGACCCGCGCGCTTGGCCACGACCGCGTCGTGGCGCACCACTTCGTCGACAACGGCGCCTCGGGCCGCGTGCTCGACAAGGTCGGCTTCCGTCGCACCGGCCGCGTCGCCGAGCGTTTCAGCCGCGCTCGGGGCTATGCCAGCCCCTCGCGCGAGCATGAGATCGTGTTCGAAAGCCCGGCCGACTGCGGCGGCGACGATTCGATGAATCGCCGACGCGCGGCCTGATCCCTTCCGGTTAACCATCGAAAGCGGCGCTAGGGGTAATCCCCTGGCGCCGTTCTCATATCCGCTTAACCGGCGCCTGCGACGATTTCATCGCCGATCGCGAGGGATTCGCACCAAACTTCGTGCATCTGCGACGACTTGCGTGCATGATCCGAGTCGCAGGGCACTAGCACGACGGAGAACCGTGGAATGTTCGTCCGCACGGAGAGGTTGTTTTTGAGACCGGCATGGCCGGAAGACTTCGACGATCTTGTCGAGGCTCTTTCGGACGATGACGTTCAGCGCACTGTCGGCGTGGCTCCTTTGCCCCGTTCGGCGGAGGAACTGCGCATCTATCTGGATCGGCCGCGAGATCCGCGCCTGCCCCATTTCTTCATGTATCTGCGCGCGCCCGGCGGGCCGCAACTGGTCGGAAGTATAGGACTGGGCCGGAGCGACAGCGCGATCGGAACCGGAGAGATCGAGGTCGGCTACTGGATCGTCCCGAGGTATCGGGGCCGCGGATTTGCGGGGGAGGCCCTGCGCGCAGTGGTCAACCAGGCCCGTTCGCTCGGGCACCTGCGGGTGATGGCCAGCCATTTCGCCGACAGCCGGGGTACGCAGCAGGTGCTGGAAAGCGCCGGCTTCCACGATACCGGGCAGGTACGCTCGCGCTACAGCGCCTCACGGGCGATGGAGCATCCGGCGCGCATCTACGTCGCCGATCTCGACCGGCGGCTGAGCCCGCGCATGGAGATGGCCGGAGCCGCCTGAAAAGGCGCTCCCGTCATGCTTCGGCAGCGATCCACTTGGGCATGACATCGGCCGAAATGTCCTCCACCCGCAGGTGGTCCACCGCGAGGCCCAGTTCGGGGTAGGCGACGCGGCGGCGCTTCTCGTCCGAGCGGGCGAGCGGCACCACCACCAGGCGGCGGTTGACCTTCTGGCGCCAGTTCATGCGCGCGGTGTTCTCCTGCCCGACGTAGCAGCCCTTGGTGAAACTGACGCCGTGCAGGTCCGCCGCGTTGCATTCGAGCCACAGCGTCTCGCCGTCGCCCAGTTCCGCGCGGCCTTCGGGCACCCGCAGCGCCAGACGGTGCGCACGCCATGCCGCATCGGCGCCAGTCTCCGCTTCGGTCGGGTCAGTGGCATCGACCACCGCGACCCAGCGCTCGCCAAGGGCGTGGAGACGCGGGTCCGGCGCGGCGCCGTCGCCGGTGTGCGGCCGCCAGTGGACGGCGAGCCGGTCGTCGCGGGCAATGTCGATCGCCTTGCGCAGCCGGTACATCGACAGGCGCTTCACCAGTGCATCGGCAACCTCGGCCTCGCAATCGAGCAGCAGACCCTCGCCGCCCGGCCAGACGATGAAATCGAACAGCGCCTTGCCCTGCGGCGTCAGCAGTCCGGTCCAGACCGGCAGCGTTCCGGCGACGTCGGAAGTCACCAGCCCCTGCAGGAAATCGACGACGTTCTCCCCCGAATCGGGGCGCGGGGACAGCCGGATCAGGGCGCGGTCGAACAGGCGGGTAGCGGTCATGCGCCTTAAGTGGAGCAGCCCGAACCGCCCCGCAAGACCCTCACTTCGTCGATGGACATTTCGCAAGCCGTTCGCGCATTTCGTCGAGCACCCAGACGGCGGCGGGGCCGGGGCGGCTGTCCTTGCGCCACAGTGCGACGAGGGCGTAATCGAGCGTGGAGCGCTCGGGCAACTGCAGTTCCACCAGCGTGCCCGCCTCCAGATCCGCCCTGACGGCGTGGCGTGGCATCGAGCCCCAGCCGATGCCCTCCTTGAGCAGCGCGTGCTTGGCGCCAAGGTCGGCCAGTCGCCACGAACGCGGGCTGAACACCGAGAAATCGCGCCCTTCGGTCAGCGGCGAGCGGTCGGTCAGGACCAGTTGCAGATGCTTGCGCGTCTCGCCCGGTTCGATCCGCTCGAACTTCGCGAGGGCGTGGTCGGGGGCGGCGACGGGGACCATCTCGACCGAGCCGATCGTCTCGCGCTCGATCTCCGGCAGGTCCATGATGTCCGGCCCGGCAATGCCCAGCGTCGCGCGTCCGTCGAGCACCAGCGCGGCGACGGCGCCCAGCGCCTCGATGTGCAGGCGCAGCGGAACCGTCGGAAAACGCACCTGAAAGTCGCGCAACAGGCGGGCGAGGACGTTGCCCGGCACCATCACATCCACCGCCAGCGACAGCTCCGCCTCCAGCCCCTGCCGCAGGCTCCGCACCTTGGCGAGCAGGGCGTCGACGTCGTCTGAGATCGCGTGCGCCTCGGACAACAGCGCCCTGCCGGCCTCGGTCAGCTGCGGGCGGCGGGAGCCTTCGCGGTCGAACAGGCGCACGTCGAGCTGGCTTTCGAGCTGCGCGATCGCGTAGCTGACCACCGAAATCGCCCGGCCAAGTCGCCTGGCGGCTGCATTGAAACTGCCCTCTTCCACCACGGCCAGAAAGCAGCGCAAGTGATCGAGACTGGGCGGGACGACGTCGACCATTCAACTTTCCTGAATAATTCAGCCGAGTTTATCACAATTTCACGGTAGCCACGCAAGGGCTATAGGGCACTCAACAGGGCCTCAACGGCACCTAACGCATACATAGGAGTGCCCCATGATCGAACTGCGTCCCTTCGAGAGCATCGGCGCCGCCAATCACGGATGGCTCGATGCCCATCATCATTTCTCCTTCGCCGACTACCATGATCCGGCGCGCACCAACTGGGGTCGCCTGCGGGTCTGGAACGACGACACCATTGCGGCCCGGTCGGGCTTCCCCCCGCACCCGCACCGCGACATGGAGATCATCACTTACGTGCGCACCGGCGCGATCACGCACAAGGATAGCCTGGGCAACACCGGCCGCACCGGCGCGGGCGACGTTCAGGTGATGAGCGCGGGCACCGGCATCCAGCACTCGGAGTTCAACCTCGAGGACGAGGCGACGACGCTGTTCCAGATCTGGATCATCCCCGATCGGCGCGGCGAGCAGCCGAGCTGGGGCGCCCGTCCCTTTCCCCGCGAAGATCGCGCAGGCCAGTTCGTGACCTTGGCCAGCGGCATCGCCGGGGACGACGACGCCCTGCCCATCAACGCCGAGGCCCGCGTGCTGGGCGCGACGGTGAAGGCGGGCGACACGGTGACTTACGCCACCGACGCCGCGCGCCACAGCTACCTCGTCCCCGCCACCGGCCGCATCCGCGTCGGTGACGTGGAAGCCAATGCCCGCGACGGCGTTGCCATCACCGGGCTCGACACGATCACCGTGACCGCTCTGGAAGACGCGGAACTGGTACTGGTGGACGCAGCCTGACATAGCGCAGGGGGGTGATTCGAAAGGATCGCCCCCCTGCTTGCGCATTCTCCCTAAGCCCTTAGCAGACAAGGACATATTTCGATGACCGGACGTATCGCCAATCCCAAGATCGAGAAGCTCATCGTCGACCGCTGGAGCCCGCGCGCCTTCGACGGCAGCGAGATGCCGCAGGAAGACCTCGACGCGATCCTCGAAGCCGGTGGCTGGGCGCCCTCGGCCTACAACGTGCAGCCCTGGACCTTCCTCTACGCCAAGAAGGGCGACGCGAACTGGGACCTGTTCCTGTCGGGCCTGATTGATTTCAACGCGGGCTGGGCCAAGGAAGCCTCGGCAATCGTCTACGTCGTCTCCGACAAGTTCATGCGCTCCGAAAAGGGCAATTCCGAGAACCACAGCCACAGCTTCGACGCCGGCGCCGCCTGGGTGCTCGCCGCGATTCAGGCGCAGGCGCTGGGCTACCACACCCACGGCATGACCGGCCTGAAGTTCGGCGAGGCCGAAGCCGCGCTCGGCATCCCGGAAGATCATCGCCTCGAAGCCGCCTTCGCCATCGGCAAGCAGGGTGACAAGTCGGTCCTGCCCGACTTCCTGCAGTCGCGCGAAGTCGCCAGCGACCGCAAGCCGCTGGCGGAGATCGCCAAGGCCGGCAAGTTCGCCTGACCCTTTCGGCGCCCGCACCCCTCCCCCTCCAGTGCGGGCGCTCATCGGCCCGGTCCTCCGAACGGAGGGCCGGGCTTTTTGATTCGCCAAGCAGCGCACTCCGCTTGGTCAAACCAACCCTCGTCATTGCGAGCGCAGCGAAGCAATCCAGGGCAGCACTACCCGCCCTGGATTGCTTCGCTGCGCTCGCAATGACGAATG
>JASGGD010000194.1:0-9477 GCA_047605225.1 Novosphingobium sp. | reverse complement strand
CGCACTGCGCCCCGCCATGTCCCGCTCCCACGATGACGACGTCTGATTTTTCCATAGGCTCAGTCCTGCAGGAAGGCGATCATGCCAGCCGCCAACTCCGACGGCGCCTCCAGCGGTGCGAGATGCGCAGCTTCGAGGGACAAATGCGCGGCTCCGGGGATGCGCGCCAGCAGGTGCTCGCCGTGTCCCTCGAATGGCGTAGATGTGTCCCGCGTCCCGGTGATCACCAGCGTCGGTGCGGCGATGCCGCCGATCCGCTCTGCCAGATCCATGTCGCGAATCGCCGCGCCGCAGCCTGCGTAGCCCTGCTCGTCCATGCCGAGCAACTGACGGCGCACGGCCTCATAGATCGCCGGTTCGGCCACGTCCGACAGGAAACGCCCCATCGCGAGGTCGGCGATGGCGGCCATCCCCTCGCCGCGCACTTTCGCGATACGGTCATTCCACGAGGCACTGTCCATCGTCGCCGACGTGCAGATGGGAATGAGCTTTTCGATGCGATCAGGTGCCATGAGGGCCAGTTCCATCGCGATCATGCCACCGAGCGATACGCCCGCGACGCTGAAGCGCGAAAAACCCGCCGCTTCCGCCACCGCGAGCACGTCTGCCGCCAGCATCGGCATAGCGAAGTCGCCGGGCTCAGCGCTCGACGCGCCGTGACCCCGCGCGTCGATCCGCAGCACCGCGAAGCGTTCGCGCAGGGACGGCAGAACCGCATCCCACAAGTCCATGTCGGTGCCGATGGAGTTGAGCAGCACCAGTGCAGGAGCATTCTCGCGCCCGTCGCGCTTCCAGTAGAGGCTTGCGCCGGGCACCTGAGTAAAGGGCATGATCAGTCCTCCGGAGCAATGGTGACGCGCAGGCCGTCGAGCGCCGGGGTCATGGCGATCTGGCAGGACAGGCGCGAGAGATCGGTGCGATAGTCCGAGGAATCGAGCAGGTCATCCTCGTCCTCACCGGGCTTGCCTGCCTTGTCGGCCCATTCGGCATCGACGAAGACGTGGCAGGTCGCGCAGGAGCAGCAGCCTCCGCACAGAGCGAGCAGTTCGTCCACGCCGTTGTCGCGGATCGCTTCCATGACGCTGGTGCCCTCGCGGGCATCGATGGCGGTTTCGTCGCCCGAGCGGGTGACGACGATCAATTGGGGCACGTATCGATTTCCTGGGAGTATGGGGGCGTCAGCCGATATCGCCGCCAGCTACGGGCAGGATCGAGCCGGTCACGTAGCTGGCCTCATCCGAGGCGAGGAAGAGGATGGGCGCGATCTGCTCCTCCAGCGTACCGTAGCGCTTCATGAAGGCGGAGGACGTCACCTGTGCCACAGCCTCGGCCATCCATGCCTGCTCCTGCGCATTATCACCCTCGGCATTGCGGGCGACACGGCGCGCGGGCGCACTGGTGCCGCCGGGCGCGGTCGCGACGACGCGGATGCCGTCTTGCGCATATTCCATGGCGAGGGCCTGAGTCATGCCGTTGATCCCGCCCTTGGCCGCCGAATAGGGCACCCGCCGGATGCCGCGCGTGGCATTGGACGAGATGTTCACGATCGTACCAGCCCCCTGCCCAAGCATGACCGGTAGCGCCGCGTGGCAGCAATAGAGCGTCGGCATCAGCGAACGGCGGATTTCCGCATCGATCTGCGCGGGCTCGAACTCGGCATAAGGACGCATGCGGATCGCCCCGCCCACGTTATTGACGAGAATGTCGATGCGCCCGAACGCCGCGACAGCCGCCGCCATCGCCTCGGCCGCACCCTCGTACGTTTCGAGGTCGCACTGGACCGACACGGCCTTGCCGCCCTCCGCAACGATGGCCTGCTCCACCTCGGTGACGAAATCGGCCCGATCGACGAGGACGACGCTTGCGCCCTCCGCCGCCGCCCGGGTCGCCACGCCCGCGCCGATACCCTGCGCGGCGCCGGTCACGACCATGACCTTGCCCGCGAACCGTCCCGCGAAGATCACTGCACCCTCCTCAGACATGGTAGACGTCGATGACCTGATGAATGTAATCGTCCTTGAGAACGATCTTCTTCTTCAGGATCTTCGGCGTCTCGCCAGAGGTATGCAGCGTCAGGAACGTGGTTCCGAAGAACTGCTGCGTCTGCTGGTAACGATGGCTGAGCGTATGCCAGTTGTAGCGCAGGTCCAACGCGCCTTCGCGCGTTTCCAGTACCTCGACATTAGCGATGAAATGCGAGGTGCGCGCTTCCGGCGTGCTGGCCGAGGACCGCTCGGTGTTGAGACGGTAGACCCGGTCCTCAAGCCCCTTGCGGTTGCCGTAGTAGATCAGCGAGATTTCGGTCTGCGGATCGGTGGTCAGCGCATCGTCGTCGGTCCACGCGGGCATCCAGTACTCGGCGTCCTCGGAATAGCATTCCAGCCATTCGTCGAACGCGCGATCGTCGAGCAGGCGCGCCTCGCGGTAGAGGAACGCGCAAATGTCGGCATAGGACAGCGCGGCGGCGGTCTTTTCCAGAACGAGGGTCATTCCGCGGCCTCCAGCATCGGGGCAGCGTCCCTGGCCATGCCGTCGAGCAATATCTGCGCCCAGAACTCGTGCTGGCGAACGAAGAGGCCCTCGTCCTCGCTACGCTCGCTGGAGAGCAGCGGGTTCATGCCCATGGCCTTGGCGTTTGCATCGGGACCATGAATCCAGCGCGTGGCACCGCGGCTAAGGTCGTTCCACAATTCGCCTGCGCCCTCGTAAGCGGACTGGCAGCTGCGGAATTCCTCGAGGTCGTCGGGTGTGCCCATGCCGGTGACGTTAAAGAAGTCCTCGTACTGGCGGATGCGGTGAGCACGGTCCTCGGCGTTCTCCCCCTTGGGGGCGTAGCAGTAGATCGTGACTTCCGTGGTGTGGACATCGATTGGGCGCACCACGCGGATCTGGGTAGAGAACTGGTCCATCAGGAACACGTTGGGATAGAGCGCCAGATTGCGCGTCTGTTCAAGGATGAACTTCGCCTTGTCCTCGCCAAGCCGTTCGTCCAGCGCCGCCTTGTGGCTCCAGATCGGACGCACTTCGGGGTTCAGCACCTGCGTCCAGAGCAGGATATGGCCATGCTCGAAGCCATAGACGCCGCTTGCCGGGGCCTTCGACCAGCCGTTGGCATCGACCGCCTTGGTCCCGCCTTCGGCGCGGCGGCCCATGGTGGACTGGTAGTTCTCGTGAACGGAGCTGACGTGGTAACCGTCGCAGCCGTTCTCCATCTGCATCTTCCAGTTGCCGTCGAAGGTATAGGTGGAATTGCCGGTCAGCAGTTCCAGACCCTCGGGCGCCTGATCGACCATCTGGTCGATGATGACTTTCGCTTCGCCCAGATGCTGTTCCAGCGGAAGCACGTCATGGTTGAGCGACGCGAAGATGAAGCCGCGATAGCTTTCCACACGGGCCTTGGTCAGATCGTGCGAGCCTTCATGGTTGAAGCTGTCCGGATAGGCGCCGGTGCTCGCATCCTTGGCGCGCATCAGCGAGCCGTCGGTCTTGAAGCTCCAGCCATGGAAGGGGCACACGAACAGCGGCTGGTTGCCCCGCTTGCGGCGGCACAGCTTGGCGCCGCGGTGAGCGCAGGCGTTGACGACGCAGTTGAGGCCGCCGTCCTTGGCACGGGTCAGGATCACCGGGGTCCGCCCGATCCAGGTCGTGAAGTAGTCGTTCTTCTTCTCGACCTGGCTTTCGTGGGCGATGTAGACCCAGTTGCTTTCGAAGATGTACTTCATCTCGAGTTCGAACAGCGCCGGGTCGGTGAAGACGTCGCGGCGGCAGCGGAACAGGCCGGTTTCGGGGTCGTCGACCACGGCGGTCGCGACGCGGCTCATCAGGTGTTCGTGCATGATCCTGTCTCCCGTGTTCTGGTTGTCAGACGGTTTCGGCTTCTGGAGCAGGCGTCGCTTCGGCGCGGGTGCGCGAGGAGAAGCCCTCGTCACCGGCGTCGTGCGCGCGCTGCAGCTGGAAGTCGAACTGGATGTAGGCGCTATCGCCCTGGCGGCTGGGCACCGGCAGCAGGCCCTCGCGGGTGCCGAAGGCGAAGTCGTCGGCCGCGAAGGGATCGTCGCCGAAGTTGATCTGCGTCGTCAGCGTGCGATAGCCCGGCGCTTCGATGAAGAAGTGGACGTGAGCCGGACGGTTGCCGTGGCGGCCGAGCGCCTGCATCAGCTTGTCGGTCGCGCCCTCGGGCGGCACCGAGTAACCGCTCGGCTGGTTCGAATGGAACGCATAGCGCCCGTCGTCGGCCAGCTTAATGCGGCGGCGATTGTTGAACGGGGTCTGTTCGCCGGTCGGATCGAAGTGCGAGTACCAGCCCTTCGAGTTCGCGTGCCAGACGTGGACGATGGCGTCCTTGACCGCCTCGCCTTCGGGGCCGGTCACGGTGCCGGTCATATGTAGCACGGTGGTGCCCTCGTCGGGATCGACGCTGAGGTTGGCGTTGCCTTCCACGAGCGGTGCGCCAGCAACGTAGAGCGGCCCTTCGATGGTGCGCGGCGTGCCGCCGGTAAGGCCTGCCTCGGCGTCCTTGGCGTCCATGTAGAGGTCCAGGAAGTGCTCAAGGCCGGTGCCGGGAACGATCAGGCCGATCTCGGCCGAACTGTCCGACAGGTACTTCATCGCCAGCCAGAACTCGCTCTCGGAGATGTCGTGCCTGACGATAAGCTCCATTATGCTCTCGGTCAGATCGCGCACGATCGCCTTGAGGCGCACACTGCCGCCGCTCTCGTTCACGCCTGCCGCGCGGTCGAGCAACTGCTGGATCTCGGGGGTCTTTACGAAGCTGGTGTCCATTTCATTCTCTCCCGTAATTTGTAAGCGGTGGCGATCAGCGATCGTCGTCATGGATGGAGGAAGGATGCCGTGCGAGCGGCGTGATTTTCATCGTCATGAAGGGGTAGAGCGGCAGCGCCATGAGCGTGTCGTGCAGCGCCGCGTTGCTTTCCACGTCGAAGATCGAGACGTTGGAATAGAGCCCGACCTTGCGCCAGATGTGCCGCCAGGTGCCCGCCTGCTGCAGCGTCTGGAAGTAGGCCTTTTCCTCGGCCTTGATCCGCGCTGCCCCTGCGGGATCGAAGTCCAGGGGAATGTTGACGTCCATTTCGACCATGAAAAGCACGGGGATCAGGCTCCTGCGTTGACGGGGTGAAGAGTGGGTGCAGCACGATCGCGGCGGAAGAAGGCGACCTTGTCCTCGTCGAGCGCGATGCCGAGGCCCGGCCCGGTCGGCACGGCAAGCGAGAAGTCCGCATAGCTCAGCGGCTCGGTCAGGATTTCCTCGGTCTGCAGCAAAGGCCCGAACAGTTCGGTGCCCCAGGCGAGTTCCGGCAGCGTCGCGAAGACATGCGCCGAAGCCACCGTGCCGACGCTGCCTTCCAGCATCGTCCCGCCGTACAGGCCGATGCCCGCCGCCGCACCGATCGCGGCGACTTCCGCCGTCGCGAAAAGGCCGCCCGATTGTGCGATCTTGAGCGCGAAGACGCCTGCAGCATTGGCTGCAGCAATCCGCAGCGCGGAGCGCGGGCCGTGCAGCGCCTCGTCGGCCATCAGCGGCACCGCCTGCGTTGTGGACAGGCGCGCCATCGCGGCAACGTCGTCCCCGGCGATGGGCTGCTCCACGAGGTCGCAGCCGACGTCGGCGAGCATCGCCATGCCGAGCTTGGCCTGCGCCTCGCTCCAGTTCTGGTTGACGTCGACGCGCACGCTGGCGCGATCATCCAGCGCCTTGCAGATGGCGCCGACATGGGCGACGTCGGCGCGCACGTCGCGCTTGCCGATCTTGAGCTTGAAGATGCGGTGGCGTCGCGCCTCCAGCATGGCCTCGCCCTCGGCGATGTCGCGCGCGGTGTCGCCGCTGGCGAGCGTCCAGGCGACCGGCAGGCTGTCACGCACCCGGCCGCCGCCGATCAGTTCGGACACCGGCACGCCAAGCCGCTTGCCCGCCATGTCGAGCAGCGCCGTCTCCACCGCGCACTTGGCGAAGTGGTTGCCGCGCACGCACTTGGCGACTTTCGCCATCGTCGCGCCAACTTGCGCAATGTCGCAGGTTTCCAGCACCGGGACGATGTAGGTGTCGATCGCGGACTTGATGCTCTCGGGGCTTTCCTCGCCGTAGCTGAGGCCGCCGATCGTGGTGCCTTCGCCTATGCCCTCGATACCGTCGGCATCGGTCAGACGAACGATCACCATAGACTGCCCGTGCATGGTAGCCATCGCCAACACATGCGGGCGAATTGTCGGCACATCGACAATGAAGGTATCAGCGCGGCTCAACACGGCCATTGCAGCGACTCTCCCGAATGCTTAACTTTCGAGAGGAAATTTAGGACTTCCCCGAAGCGCCCGCAAAGATCAATGCGGTTACGGGTCGATACTCGAGAGGTATGTTGTCGTGATGGACTTGCGCCTTCTGCGCTATTTCGTGGCCGTGGCGGACGAAGGCAACTTCAACCGTGCCGCCGAAAGGCTGCACATCGCACAGCCGCCGCTGTCCCGCGCGATCCAGCAACTGGAGGCGCATGTCGGTGCACCACTGCTCGACCGCAGCAGCAGGCCATTGCGGCTGACCGCCGTGGGCCGCCTGCTTCACGCGCAGGCCCTGCAAATGCTTGCGCGGATGGAGGACGTCGAGGCCATGGTGAAGTCCGCCGCGACGAGCCGTCGTCGCCGTCTGGTGATCGGCTTTGTCGCCTCGACCATCTACGCCCGCCTGCCCGAACTGATCCGCGAATTCCGCAAGGTGGCCGAGAACGTCGAACTGGTCATGGTCGAAGCTACCACGCTGGATCAGATTGCTGCGCTCAAGGAAGGCCGCATCGACGTCGGCTTCGGGCGCATCCGCTTCGAAGACCCGGCGGTGCGGCGCATCATCCTGCGCAACGAGAAACTCGTCGCTGCCTTCCCGATGGACCACCCGCTGGCGGACGGCGACGGCGCTATCTCGCTGCGCGAACTCGCCGAGGAGCCGCAGATCATCTATCCGCGGGCGCCGCGTCCCAGCTATGCCGACCAGGTGATCTCGCTGTTCCGCGATCACTCGATCGAACCGCGCATCGTCCACGAAGCGCGCGAGTTGCAGATCGCCATCGGCCTCGTCGCGGCGCAGGAGGGCATCGCCATAGTCCCGGAATCGGTGCGCCGCGCGCGCAGCCATGATGTCGCCTTCCGCGACCTCGTCGAGCCTGCCACCTCGCCCATCATCATGAGCCACCGTCCCGGCGACCGCTCGCCCGAACTCGCCCTGATGGCCTCGGTCATCGCGCGCCAGTACGCGGAATGGGGCTACGACGTCCCCTCCGCGCTGAACGAGGAACTGTAGGGCCGCGCCATACCCGCAGCGTATTTGCAAACGACTTAATTGGTATTTGTTGAAACCCGACAGGTCATTCACTTTCCCTGTAAATCACACAATGTGAAACGGGAGAGGAATCGATATGCAAGTTATCGATGTAAGTCGCGTGGTCGACGAAGCCAGATTCGAAAATCTGCACTTAAAGATAATAATAGCCTGCGCCATCCTCCTTATAGTCGATGGCTACGACGTTTTCATTTACGGCGTAGTTCTTCCTCAGCTTATGGAGCAGTGGCATCTTACCGCGCCGCAAGCCGGTTCTTTGGCCAGCTGGGCGCTGTTCGGCATGATGTCGGGCGCACTTGTATTCGGACCATTAGGCGATCGGATCGGCCGCAAGAGCTGCATTACCTTGTGCTTCACCCTGTTCAGCGCCGCGACCTTCCTTTGCGGCTTCGTGACGACGCCGACGATGTTCGGCGTGCTGCGCTTTGCTGCGGGTCTCGGCTGCGGCGGTCTGATGCCCAATGCAGTGGCGCTGACCAACGAATATGCGCCCAAGCGGATGCGCAGCACCCTCGTCGCGCTGATGTTCAGCGGCTACGCGGTGGGCGGCATGGTCGCCGCCGGGCTCGGCATCTGGCTACTGCCGCGGTTCGGCTGGCAGGCGATGTTCCTCGCTGCCGCCGTTCCCCTTCTCCTCCTGCCGCTGGTCCTGCGCGGACTGCCGGAATCGGTCGGCTTCCTCATCCGCAAGGGTGAGCACGACAAGGCCCGCACGATCCTCCAGCGCCTTTCGCCCGAGGCGGCGAGTGGCGGTGCGCTGATCTACAGCGAAGCCACCGCCGCGCGCGCCTCGGTCGGCGAACTGTTCCGCGGCGGCCGCACGCTCGGCACGATGTCGATGTGGGTGTGCTTCTTCTGCTGCCTGTTGATGGTCTACGCGCTCGGATCGTGGCTGCCGCAACTGATGCGCAGCGCCGGGTACAGCCTCGGATCGAGCCTGTCGTTCCTGCTGGCGCTCAACTTCGGCGGCATGTTCGGGGCGATCTCGGGCGGGCGCCTCGCCGACAGGTTCGGGCTGCCGCGCGTGGTCATGGCCTATTTCGCGCTCGGCGCCCTGTGCATCGCGCTGCTTGGCCTGAACAGTGCCATGCCGGTGCTTTACCTGCTGATCTTCATCGCCGGAGCGGGCACGACCGGCACGCAAATCCTGCTCTACGCCAGCGTGGCGGAGTTCTACAGCCTGCCCGTGCGCTCCACGGGCCTTGGCTGGGCGTCGGGCATGGGCCGGGTCGGCGCGATCGTCGGACCGATGCTGGGTGGAGTGCTGCTCGCGGCGCAACTGCCGATGGCGCTCAACTTCATCGCCTTCGCCATCCCCGGCCTCGTCGCTGTACTGGCGACCGCCCTTTTCATGGTGAGCCGCAGCCAGCAGCGCACCCGGGAAACCTACGTCCTCGCGGCCTGATCGGACGACCATGACCACCCGGCAGACCTCTTGGATCCCGGCGATCATCGCCGGGATCATCGCCACCACCATATCCTACGCAGGACCGCTGGTGATCGTGTTCCAGGCCGCGAAGGGGCTGGAGCCAGCAGTCGTAGCCTCGTGGATCTGGGCCATTTCGATCGGCAGCGGCGTGCTGGGCATCGTGATGAGTTGGCGCTGGCGGGTGCCGATCGTGGTCGCATGGTCGGCCCCGGGCTCGGCGCTGCTGGTCACAATGCTGCCGCAGACCGACTTCGCGACGGCGGTGGGCGCCTATATCGTCGCCAACCTCGCGGTGCTGGTCGTCGGCGCATCGGGCGCGTTCGACCGGCTGATGAAGCGCCTGCCCGCCGCCATTACCGCCGCCATGCTGGCGGGCATCCTGTTCCGCTTCGTGATCGACATGGTCGGCGCCGTCCCTTCCGCGCCGGTCATGGTGATCGCGATGATCGCCGCCTTCTTTGCCGGGCGCGTGCTCGCCCCGCGCTATGCGGTCGTCGCGGTGCTGGTGACGGGCGTTGTGCTGACGCTGCTCGAAGGCGGGCTGACAGGCTCGATCGGGACGCCGCGCCTGACCCTCCCGGTCTGGACGACACCGCACTTCGACTGGGCCGCGACCGCCAGCATCGCGCTGCCCCTCGCGGTGGTTGCGCTGACGGGCCAGTTCCTGCCCGGCATCGCCGTGCTGCGCGCCGCCGGATACGAG
>JASGGD010000193.1:0-9631 GCA_047605225.1 Novosphingobium sp. | reverse complement strand
GAAATCTCGCCCGAGTTCAGCGACTGGAACTTCAGTTACGACTTCACTGCCAGCTACAAGGTGGCACCGGACGTGCTGCTTTATGCGACGTACGCGAAGTCGTTCAAGTCGGGTGGCATCAACCAGAACGGCGTGCCGGTGGACGGGAGCAACAACCCGATCCTCGCTACCGCGACGGTAAAGCCGGAGTCGGTTCACCATTACGAAGCGGGCATCAAGACCCAGTTCTGGGACCGCAAGGCCACGCTCAACGTCTCGATCTTCCGCACCGATATCGCCAACTATCAGGCCAACGTGAATAATGGCCAGTACGGCGTTCTGCGCGGCTATCTTGCCAACGCGGGCGCAGTGCGTTCGCAGGGTGTCGAGGCGGACTTCTCGGTCCGTCCGAGCGAGCGCTTCAACGCCTACGTCAATGGCGCCTACACCGACGCGACCTATCGCAAGTTCACGGACGCGCCATGCCCGCCCGAGCTTTCCGGCGGCACTACCGCCATCGCCGGGCAGACGCCCGACGCGCCGGGCACGGCCGGGGGCATCAGCCCCGAAAACTGCGATATCTCGGGTCAGCGCCTGCCGGGCGTCTCGAAGTTCTCGTTCTCTTTCGGCGCTGAGGTCAACGCCCCGGCAAAGTTGCTCGGCAAGGAGGGTGAGGTCTACTTCGGTTACGACGGTTCGGTGCGTTCGAACTTCTCGTCGAACCCGTCGCCTTCGGCCTACACCTGGATCGACGGCTACAGCCTGCACAACTTCCGAGCCGGTTTCCGGACGGAAAGCGGGTTCGACGTCTACGGCTGGGTCCGCAACGCCTTCGATGAAAACTACTTCGAGCAGCTGATGGTCGGCCCCGGCAACACCGGCCTGATTGCCGGTCTTCCGGGCGACCCGCGCACCTGGGGTTTCACCATCAAGTCTGCCTTCTGAGACCCGCCTGAAACATCCACCCCCGCAGCGTCATCTGCGCTGCGGGGGTGAATTTATTGCGGCAAGTCGAGAAATTTTTCCGACGGACTGATCTGAAAAACTGCTTAAATCGATTGCGATGTGAACCTTAAGTCATTTCTCTTTGACGGAGATCATCCTTATGGTGGTTTTTACCAATTAAGGTGAGCCTGCATAAAGGGAACCCGGGCAAAAGCCGGAGACCGCCGACAGGCTGGGACAGGTCGCAAGAGCAATGAACATGAAGCACGATTTCCCGTTCGAGCCCGACATTCACGTCGAATCCGCGCAGAAGCGGACATGGCGGCCCGAGCTTGCTGCCATCGTCGCCATCTTCATCGCGGGCTGGGTCGCGCTCGTCGCCCATTACCTGAACGGAAGTACCGGCTGGTAATCGGCCGTGCCTCGCGCGAAGCGGGGTGACGGGCGTTCACGCATCGGCTAGAACGCTTCGCGAACATGCTTAGCCGGCTTTCCATTCGCAACATCGTGCTGATCGAGGCGCTTGACCTCGATTTCGCCCGTGGCCTCGGCGTCCTCACTGGTGAGACCGGTGCGGGCAAGTCCATCCTGCTCGATGCGCTGGGCCTCGTGCTCGGCAATCGGGCGGACAGTGGACTCGTGCGCGGGGGAGAGGACCGTGCCAGCGTCACCGCCAGCTTCGACGCTTCGGCTCTGCCCGCCGCCGTGCTGGCGACGATCGACGACGCCGGGCTGGAGCTCGAGCCCGGCGAGCCTCTCATCCTCAAGCGCCAGTTGAAGGCCGACGGCGGCTCGAAGGCGTTTCTCAATGACCAGAGCGTGGGCGTCGCCCTGCTGCGCGAGATCGCGCCCGCGCTGGTGGAAATCCACGGCCAGCATGACGATCGTGGTCTGGTCAACGCACGCGGTCACCGCGCTCTGCTCGATCGTTTCGCGGGCGGCGAAGTGGCAGGCGTCGAGGGCGCTTGGAAGGACTGGCGCGCCGCTCAGGATGCGCTCGACCTTGCGCGCGAACGTGTCGCCCGCGCGGCCGAAGATCAGGACCTGCTGCTTGCGCATCTTGCCGAACTGACCACGCTCGCACCTGTCGAGGGGGAAGAAGACGAACTCGCCGGTGCCCGCGCGCAGATGCAGAAGGGCGAGAAGCTGGCCGACGACCTATCGGCTCTGCAGCACTTGTGGACCGGCTCGGATTCGGCGCTGGCGCAATTGCGCACAGCCTCGCGCCGTCTCGATCGCATTGCTGGAGAGCACGAACTGCTGGAAGAAGCGCTGGCCGCGCTCGACCGCGCCGTGATCGAGGCGAGCGAGGCCGAGGACAAGCTCGACAAGGCTGCCGAGGCGCTGGCATTCGACCCGGCTGAACTCGACCGCATCGAGATCCGCCTGTTCGACTTGCGCGCCGTCGCCCGCAAGCAGGGCTGCCAGGTCGATGATCTTCCCGCGAAGATGACCGAGATGCGCGCCGCTCTCGACGACATCGAAGGCGGCAACGAGCATATCGTCGAACTGGAAAAAGCGGCGCAGAAGGCCGCTCTGGTCTATCGCGAGAAGGCCGGGGCGCTGCACGACTTGCGCCGCGCGGCTGCGAAAAAGCTGGATGCGGCGGTGGCGACGGAACTCGCGCCACTCAAGCTGGATGCCGCGCGCTTTCAGACCTCGGTGGTGCGTCTGCCCGAGGAGCGCTGGGGCGCTTCGGGTATGGACGCGGTGGAATTCCTCATCAGCACCAACCCCGGCTCGGACTTCGCACCGCTGGGCAAGATCGCCAGCGGCGGCGAACTGTCGCGCTTCATCCTCGCGCTCAAGGTCGCGCTGGCCGAAGAGGGCGGTGCGGCGACGGTGATCTTCGACGAGATCGACCGCGGCGTCGGCGGCGCGGTGGCCGATGCCATCGGCGAACGCCTGTCACGCCTGGCCTCCAGTGGCCAGTTGCTGGCGGTGACGCACTCCCCGCAAGTCGCGGCGCGGGGCGACCGGCACTACATGATCGCCAAGTCGAGCCAAGGCACCGTCACCCGCACTTCGGTGACGCCGCTGACCGACGCCGAGCGCAAGGAAGAGATCGCCCGCATGCTCTCCGGCGCACAAGTGACCGACGAGGCCCGCGCGCAGGCGGACCGCCTGCTGGTGCGGGCCTAAGCAGCAGGCTGGCCCCGGCCCGCGCAACGTTGCATAGCGCAAACCATGACTGCCGATTCCCCGAACGAAGCCGAAGCCGCCAACGAACTCATGCGGCTTGCGCGCCAGATCAACCGCGCCAACCGGCTCTATCATGCCGAGGACGCGCCGGAGATCAATGACGCCGAGTATGACGCGCTGGTGCGGCGCAATGCCGAACTGGAAGCGGCGTTTCCGCATCTGATCCGGCCGGATTCGCCCAGCAACAAGGTGGGTCACGAAGTCGCCGCCTCGCCACTCGGCAAAGTGGCGCATGAGGTTCGCATGATGAGCCTCGACAACGCCTTCACCGACGAGGAAGTGGGCGAGTTCCTGGCGCGCGTGCGGCGGTTCCTGTCGCTGTCCGCCGAGGAGCCGCTGGTGATGACGGCGGAGGACAAGATCGACGGCCTGTCCTGCTCGCTGCGCTACGAGCACGGCAGGCTGGTGCGCGCCGCCACGCGCGGCGATGGGCAGGTGGGTGAGGACGTCACCGCCAATGTCGCCCATATCAGGGACATCGTGCAGGAACTGAAGGGCGAGGATATTCCCGAGGTCTTCGAGGTGCGCGGCGAAGTCTACATGGAGAAGGGCGCCTTCCTCGCCCTCAACACACAACTGATGGACGAGGCGCGCGCGCTGGCGGAAAGCAAGGGCGAGGCGTTCGACGACAGCAAGGTCCGTCAGTTCGCTAACCCGCGCAACGCCGCTGCCGGATCGTTGCGCCAGAAGGACGCCAGCGTCACCGCGAAGCGCCCCTTGCGCTTCTGGGCGCACGGCTGGGGTGCCGCCAGTCATGTGCCGGGCGCGAGTCAGCACGAGGTTATCCGTCGCATCGAATCGTGGGGGCTGCCGGTCTCGCCGCAGTTCCGCCAGTGCCACTCGCTCGACGAGATGCTGGCCGCCTATCGCGCAATTCGCGACGGCCGCGCCGCGCTGCCGTTCGAGATCGACGGGGTGGTCTACAAGGTGGACCGGCTCGACTGGCAGCAGCGGCTGGGCTTCGTCGCCAAGGCGCCGCGCTGGGGCATGGCGCACAAGTTCCCCGCCGAGCGCGCGGAAACCACGCTCGAATCGATCGACATTCAGGTCGGGCGCACCGGCAAGCTGACGCCGGTCGGCCGTCTCAAGCCGGTGCTGGTCGGCGGCGTGACGGTGACCAACGTCACGCTCCACAACCGCGACGAGATCGCGCGGCTCGGCGTGAGGCCGGGTGACCGGGTGGTGCTGCAGCGCGCGGGCGACGTCATTCCGCAAGTGGTGGACAACCTCTCCCGCGACGAAGAGCGCGAGCCTTACGTGTTCCCCGACCATTGCCCCGAGTGCCAGTCCGAGGCGGTCGCGGCCGAGGGCGAGGTGGACGTGCGTTGCACTGGCGGCCTGATCTGCCCGGCGCAGCGGACCGAGCGCCTCAAGCACTTCGTCAGCCGCGCCGCGCTCGACATCGAGGGCTTGGGCGAGAAGACTATCGACGAGTTCTTCAAGGCTGGCCGCCTATCGCGCAATTCGCGACGGCCGCGCCGCGCTGCCGTTCGAGATCGACGGGGTGGTCTACAAGGTGGACCGGCTCGACTGGCAGCAGCGGCTGGGCTTCGTCGCCAAGGCGCCGCGCTGGGGCATGGCGCACAAGTTCCCCGCCGAGCGCGCGGAAACCACGCTCGAATCGATCGACATTCAGGTCGGGCGCACCGGCAAGCTGACGCCGGTCGGCCGTCTCAAGCCGGTGCTGGTCGGCGGCGTGACGGTGACCAACGTCACGCTCCACAACCGCGACGAGATCGCGCGGCTCGGCGTGAGGCCGGGTGACCGGGTGGTGCTGCAGCGCGCGGGCGACGTCATTCCGCAAGTGGTGGACAACCTCTCCCGCGACGAAGAGCGCGAGCCTTACGTGTTCCCCGACCATTGCCCCGAGTGCCAGTCCGAGGCGGTCGCGGCCGAGGGCGAGGTGGACGTGCGTTGCACTGGCGGCCTGATCTGCCCGGCGCAGCGGACCGAGCGCCTCAAGCACTTCGTCAGCCGCGCCGCGCTCGACATCGAGGGCTTGGGCGAGAAGACTATCGACGAGTTCTTCAAGGCTGGCTGGCTCGAAAGTCCGGCCGATATTTTCCGCCTGAGGAAGCGTCGCGAGGAGATCCTTGCTCTCGAAGGGTGGAAGGACAAGTCTGTGGACAACCTGTTGGCGGCTGTGGAAAGCAAACGCCAGCCCGACGCTGCGCGGCTGCTGTTCGGGCTCGGCATCCGCCACGTCGGGGCCGTGACCGCGCGCGATCTGCTCAAGCGCTTCACCACGCTTCCCGAACTGCGCGCGCTGGCCGAGCAGGCGCAGGTCAAGCAGGGCGAGGAGGAAGTGAAGGCCGCCAGCGACGCTTACGCCGAACTGATCTCGATCGACGGCGTCGGTCCGGTAGTGGTCGAGGCGCTGGGCGATTTCTTCCACGAGGAGCACAACCGCGCCGTCTGGGACGACCTTCTTGGTAGTAAAGAGCGGCGGGGCGAAGTGTCGCCGCCGCCTTACGTCGTCGAGACGAAGGAAAGCGAAGTCTCGGGCAAGACCGTGGTGTTCACCGGCAAGCTGGAGACGATGAGCCGCGACGAAGCCAAGGCGCAGGCCGAGCGGCTGGGCGCCAAGGCGGCGGGTTCGGTCTCGCCGAAGACGGACATCCTGGTGGCGGGGCCGGGCGCGGGCTCGAAGCTGAAGAAGGCGGCCGAACTCGGCATTCGCGTACTCAGCGAAGAGGAATGGGCTGAGATCGTTCGCGCGGCGGGATGAGGCAAAGCAAAGCCCTCCCGCGAGCGGGAGGGCCGGAAGGCTGGCCCTGAAGGCCAACCGATATACGCTTTCAGCTACGCGCGGCGTGCAGGGGGATACCGCAGCGCGATAGGCTCAACTGTAACGGCCGCGGCGCTCGTGCACCTGGCGGTAATGCTGGACGCGCGTGGCGCGCAGGCCAGCCATCCCTTCGCGTTCGATCGAGCGCTGCCATGAGGCAAGCTCCTCGAGCGTGAGGTCGTAGCGTTCGCAGGCTTCCGCGATAGTCAGCAGCCCACCGCTGACCGCGGCGACCACTTCCGCCTTCCTGCGGACCACCCAGCGCGAAGTGTTGGGCGGCGGCAAGCTGTCTATGCTCATCGGTTCGCCGAGCGGACCGGTGATGACCGTCGGACGGTCGTTCTTAACGTCTTCCATGGTTGGCCTCGTGAAATCTGGCTGCCAACCCCCTGTCGATGTCTATTCTGCGTATTAAACCTTAACTTGAGGCAATCGCGGTTGGTTAATTAATATTTACGATGTTTTACATATTCCCGGGGAAAAATTCATAAAAATGCAATCGATACAGCCGGCAAATCTTTACCGACCGTTTACCAGTGTTAATTACCTTTACCTCCAGACCAAATCCATTGCTCAAGAGAGGTAAACGTGCAGAGCCGCCGCAAGCTGTCGACGCATGCTTCCGCCGTGGCGCGGCACGTGACTTCGGACGGCTGCCAGTTCGTTATCGAGCGGGCGGGCGTGGCGGCCGGGCAGTGCTTCAGCTTCGTGGTGGACGATTATCCGCCGGTGCGCGGCACCGTGCGCTGGGTGGTCAAGGACCGCATCGGCTTCGCCTTCGACCGGCCGATCTCACGCGACGCACAGGCCGCGATGCTGCGGCGCAGTCGTGTGGTTCAGGGGCTGGAACTACTGCCCGTTTGAGATTGCGGGCGGGGGCGCGTTAACGGCCCCGCTTGCGCATCCACAGGATCGACCAGTCGCCGTTGACCATGCGCGCGGCGAGGCGCAGGCCCGCCTTGCGGCATGCTGCCCGCACGGCGGCTTCCTGCGTTTCCAGCAGGCCCGCCAGCAGCAGGTGCCCGCCCGGAACGAGCGACTTGCCGAAATCGGGCGCGAGGCTGACCAGTGGCCCGGCGAGGATGTTGGCGAGGATCAGGTCGTAGGGGCCGCGCGCTTCGAGCACCGGATGAGCCATGCCGTCCGCCACCGTCATCACCAGTTCGCCGCGCCGCGCGCCCATGGTCACGCCGTTGGCTTCGGCATTGTCCTCGACCACATCGACGCAGACGGCGTCGATGTCGCTCGCGGTGGCCAGCGTGCGGGGCCACAGGGAAAGCGCGGCGAAGGCGAGCAGGCCGGTGCCGGTGCCGATGTCGGCGCAGTTGCGCACGACGAGGCCCTGCGCCTTCATATGCGTCAGCATGGCGAGGCATCCGGCGGTCGTGGCGTGGTGGCCGGTGCCGAACGCCTGGCTGGCGGGGATCGCGAAATCGAACACACCGGGCTCGTCCACCGCCGGGTGATCGGGGGTGTGAACGTGGAAGCGACCCGCGCGGATCGGTTCGAGCCCTTCCTGGCTGGCGACGAGCCAGTCGGTTTCGGGAAGTTCCTCGACGATGAGCTTGGGTTTCGTTTCAGCGAAGAGCGCGGTGATCGCGGCCTTGTCGGCCTTGCCGGGCTTGCGGTCGAGCCACGCTTCGAGAACCCAGTCCTCGGGCTGGTCCTCGGCGACTTCGCGGCCGGACAGGACGATCTCGTGATCCCAGTCCCATGCGTCCTCGTGCGCAACGAGGGCGCTTTCGATGACCGGACGGGCGGCGAAGACGGTGACTTTCCAGCTCACTTGGCGGATTCCTTGGCAAGACGCTGAGCAAGGCGCCCCTCGGCGGCTTTTGCATAGGCGCGGCAGGCGTTCTTATTGGCGAGCGGCTTCTTTCCGGCGAAGCGCTCCATCATGTCGCTCTGGCCGGGATGCGGGGTGAGCAGGATATCGCAGGGCAGGGCGGCCATCACCGGCAGGCCCTTGCGGATCGCCGCCACACGCTGCGGGTGATCGGTGAAGCGGTAGCCGTCCGACGAGATCGTAGAGGAACTGTCCACATACGCGATCTTGCGGCACCCGGCCTTGGGCGCGCAGGAGGTCCACGTCCAGCTGGTCGAGCCCGGAGCGTGAACCGGCGTTGCGTGCGCGGTCAGCACGAGATTGCCGACGGTGACGGTATCCCTGTCCTTCAGCACGCGATCGACGCGGACCGGGGCGATCGGGTCGAGCCCTGTGAACTGCGGGTCGTCGGTGCTGGGCTTGCCGCTGGCGAGAGCCGCTTTCTGCGCGGGCAGGGCTGCAACTTTTGCACCCGTCGCTTGCTGCAGTGCGGCAAGGGCGCCGACATGGTCGAAGTGCTCGTGGCTGGCGACGATCCAACGCACGTCCTTCGGGTCGAACCCGGCGCGCCGGATGTTGGCCAGCACCAGCGGGGCTGCCCTGGTCACGCCTGCGTCGACCAGCACATGCCCCTTGTCGCCCGTCACCAGAATCGCGGAAATGCCGCAGGTGCCCACGTACCACGTGTTCGCGAAAATGCGGGCAGGGGGCGCTGGATCGGCCCATTCGTCCTTGCCCTCGCAAGCCTTGGCGAGCGTTGCGGGCGACACCGCGCCCCGCTCGGCGGCGTGAGCGGTGAACGGGGCAGCGGCCGTCAGGGCAGCCAGCGCGATAGCCAGGGAGGTGCGACTCATGCGCGATGCTTTACGGCTCACCTGTCAGATAGACCAGTCCACCACGCAGATGTTGCGCCGCAGAACTTGCACCATGCAGCGATTTGTCTAAGGGGGCATGCAATAGGGCAGTTCATGACACTGCCGCAGGCAAGGGGATTCGTAAGCGCCATGGCAAATGCCGGGACCAAGAACCGTCCGCTCTCGCCGCACCTCCAGATCTGGAAGTGGGGCCCGCACATGTTCGTGTCGATCCTCCACCGCGTCACCGGTGACGGCATGGCATTCGCCGGCCTCGCCGTGCTGCTGTGGTGGCTGGGCGCGCTCGCCGGAGGCCCGGCCTCCTATGCGACGTTCGCGTGGGCGATGACGACGCCGATCGGCTATCTGGTGCTCGTGGGCATCTCGTGGGCCTTCTTCAGCCACATGGCGAGCGGCATCCGCCACTTCTTCCTCGACGTCGGCGCCGGCTTCGAACTGCAGGCCAACCGCCTGTGGTCGATCCTGTGCCCGGTGCTGGGTGTCGTTCTCACCGCCGCCTTCTGGGCGCTCCTGCTGCTTCGCTGAGGGTAACGAACAATGGGTAACGGAACCTCCATCGGCCGCGTGCGCGGCCTCGGCTCGGCAAAGGGCGGCGTCCATCACTGGCTGCTGCAGCGCTTCACCGCGATCGGCAACCTGATCTCGGTGCTGTTCCTGATCGTCTCGCTGGTGCTGCTGCCGGACTATTCCTACGGCACCATCGTCGAGTGGATCGCGCGTCCGGTCCCGGCCGTGATGATGATCCTGCTGGTCGTCACGACCTTCTGGCACGCACGCCTCGGCCTGCAGGTGCTGGTCGAGGACTACCTGCACGACCACGCCAACAAGTTCGCCGCCATCGCCGCGCTGAACCTTGCCGCTTGCGGCGGGATCGCGTTCGGCGTGTTCTGCATCGTCCGTATCGCGCTGGGAGCACACGTCTGATGTCCGCGCCTGCCTACAAGATCATCGACCACACCTACGACACCGTCGTCGTCGGCGCCGGCGGCTCGGGCCTGCGCGCCACGATGGGCTCGG
>JASGGD010000192.1:0-9647 GCA_047605225.1 Novosphingobium sp. | reverse complement strand
GCGGG
This sequence comes from Novosphingobium sp., assembly GCA_047605225.1. GTDB lineage: Bacteria > Pseudomonadota > Alphaproteobacteria > Sphingomonadales > Sphingomonadaceae > Novosphingobium. The sequence goes on along the minus strand of JASGGD010000192.1, from coordinate 9,642 downwards.
TCTGCCCGGCAAGGCGGTCCACGGTGCGGGCCAGCAGGGGAGCGCGGCCGACAGTGGCGAAGACGACGTGGATACGCATGGGTCTAGACTCCCGCCCTGGCGGCGCGGCGGTTGCGGAATGGCAGGACGATGGCGGTCGGCGGCACCTCCGGCGCATTGCCGACGCTGGATCGCACTGCCGCGAGGAGCCCGGCGCGGCCGCCGTCGAGGAAACCGGCGTAGCCATCGAGCAGGGCGTCGATCCAGCGTTCGGGCGACATGGCCAGCGCGCGCGTGTGGCGGTGGGCGTTCTCGCTCATCTCATGGGTGCGCGCATCGTCGGCAAAGATCGCGGACAGCCCGGCGGCGAAAGCGGCGGTGTCGCGTGGATCGACGGACAGGCCCGCGCCCGCAGCGACGACGTCCGGCGCGATCAGAGCATCACGCGAAGTGATGACCGGCAGGCCGCTCCACAAGGCTTCCACGGCGGCGAGGCCGAAAGGTTCGATGTGGCGGCTGGGCATGACGGCCACACGGGCATACCGTGCGAACTGGCTGACCTCCGAAGGCTTGCGTCGCCCGACCCAGGCCATCTCAGGGTAGCGTTGCCGCAAGTCGGGGAGCATCTCGCCATCGCCGATGGCAGTCAGGCGCACTCCGGCACGGCGGCAGGCTTCGGCGGCGAGATCTATGCCCTTGGTCGCCTCCATGCGGCCGACGAACAGAACGCCCCGATTCTCCTCGGCCGGGATGCGCTCGGGTATCCAGGGGATGACCGGATTAGGCAGGACTGTCATGTCGCTGTCGCTCAGGCCGGAACGGGCGAAGTAGGGCGCCATGCCACCGTGGATCAGCAGCAGCGGCGGGGGATCGGCTCCCAGCACGCGGTTCTGGATACTCTGACGAGCGCTACGCCAGGCCTTGGACACCGTGCCCCTACGGTCGCAGGCGGATGTGAGGCAGGTCGTGCTCATCGGCGTAGCGGTGCAGGGCGCGTCGCGCCCGAAATGGAACATCGCGCCATTGGGGCAAGTGAAGAAGAAGTCATGCGCGTGGACCAGCATGCGTTCGCGAACGGGTCGCATGGTCGAGAACAGTGCGGGCGAAAGAATCTGCGACCAGCCGTGCACGTGATATACCGTGCGCGGCGTATCGTTGCGCGCCAGCCAGCGCGCGACCATTGCTGCCGCCGGACGGTTGTAGAGGCCGTTGAGCATCGCCTTGGCACGATTACCTTCCAGAAGCCGCCCATGGCCGAGCGCCACGACTTCGATGCCCTCGGCCTCCAGTTCCCGGCTGCCAGTCGACCCACACAGATAGGTGACCCTGTGTCCTCGCCGCGCGAATTGCACTGCCGCCTCGAGAGCGAGCATCGAGGCGCCGCCCTTTGCATGTGAAAGATCGTTGACGATGACGATACGGTCGATCATCCGGCCGGAGTCCTTCCGTCAGCGGTCGCAAGTCGATTGGCAAGCGCGTGGATGGCGGTGGTCGCACCCTGCAGCAGATCGGTGTGGACCTTTTCGTCGATGCCTTGTTCGATGGCCGTCACCGCGAGGTCGGCGACGTGCATCGGGCTTGCCTCGCGAGGGTCGACGACGAAGCCGCCGCGCCCGGTCAGCTCGAAGAAGCTGCGCAGCTTGCAGTCCCAGGCGAAGCCGATCGTCGGGACGCGATAGGAATAGGCCACGATACAGGCATGCAGGCGATGGGCCAGCACACAGTCGAAGCCGGAAAGGGCTTCGGCCAGCTCGCGCGGCTGGGCAAAGTCGGGGGCGAAGGATACGCCTGGCTCGCGCCCGATCCGGGCCTTCAGGCGGTCGCGGAACAGGCGGTCCTCGGGGCTGCCGTTGGTGAACAGCACCACTTCGCGGCGCAGCATCGTCAACTGGCGGGCGACGGCGCGCATCCATGCCTCGAGCCGGCCATCGTCGTGCGCACCTTCGTGGTGGAGGCGCAGGGCAATGGGAGCCGTCACGCAAAGGCCGATGCGCGGCGGGCCTGACACACGCGGTGCGGCGTATTGCCGGACAGCCAGCAAACCCGGATCCGGTGCGATCACGGCAGGTGCCAGCCCTTCAACCTCCATCGTTGCACGCCAGTTCCTTGCCGAGCGCTCGTCCCGCACCGATACATGCAGTAGGCGCGCTGCTCGCAGTTGCTCGCCCAGACGCTCGCGGCCGGCAGCGGACCATTCCGCCGACACTCCCACGCTGGCGATCGCTATCGGCAATCGCCGTTTATTGGCGAGCTTGAGTGCTTCTGCGATCTTGACCGGGAAGTTCTGATCTACATCCTGAAACAGCGCTCCGCCGCCGACGATCACGCTGTTGCAATCGGCCATCTGCCTGTTCCAACGCGCCGCGAAGCGATGGCGTACCAGCAGCAGGAGCAATGCCGGGACGAGCACCGCCCGCAAGCGCGCGGGAAGTCGTTCGATGATCGACAGCAGCGTGGCCCGACGGCGCCCATGTGCGGCGCTGAAGCCGGTGCGTCCGGCGAGGTCGATCGAGACCGGCTCCATATGCGGTCTGGCGCGGCACAATTCGCCTTCAAGGCATTCCGCTATGATCCCGTCTCCGAGATTCGGGCTGTATTTGACGTTGAGAATGGCGACGCGTGTTGCGGTTCGGGTTTCATCGGTGGAGTTGTGGATGGCTCTCTCCGACTGATCAGGTGCCTCATCGAAGACGCCCGGTGCATCCGATGGCGTCGGGGTGTCGGCCGGATCGTCAGGCATCAATCGGTCGGCGACTTCCATGGACGATCCTGTTCGGGTCTGTTTCCGGTTGCGGACTAACTGCATCCGGTGCCCCGGATTGGATGACCGCGAGCGCGACTGCACTGCAACAAGGCCAAGGGTATGGATTCGCACCGCTTTGGCGAAGAGGCGCGAATGGGGGGCTACCTAAGGGGTAGGGGTTGGCGAGGTGCCCGGAGGTTCAGGAAAGCGGTCCGCCGTACTCCATCAAATCTGCAAGAGCGCGCAACTGCCCAGGCAGTTCGGCGGACAGCCCGAAGCATTCGTAGAAATTCACGGTCGCGCCGAGCATCGCTACCGCCACCGTACTGGCGGGAAGACCTCGCTCTGCCAGACGGCCGTAGATCGTGGCGAGTTGGTGCGACACCGGTGCGAAGTCGCGGTAGTCGATGCCCGCGCTGGCACGTGCGATGCGATCGAGACAATCTTTGACGCTTTCTGCTCTGACGCTATCGAGTCTGACGGCGTCATGGTCGGTTTTTGAAGCATCGTGCATATCGACCCTTTCGATCCGGTTGCTGAATCCGAAATGTCCCGAGCGCGCCGCCTACGCCCGCTCCGATGTATCGGGTCATCAATTGTCCGAAGCCATTTCTATGAAGGCGTCATCATTTCTGGTCGGCACCTGTCCGTTGCTAACCCTTTGGGGCTAGGCCGTTCAGCCCAGCTGCGCGAAAGGGTTGCTGCACGGGTTGTCGGCGAACAGGCCGCGGTACTCCAGATGGCCGGGGTCGGCCGAACCGTCATGTCCTGTGGCGAGAACGAATTCGGTCAGCAGCTTGCGGTCGAAGGCGTCGAAGCGCTCTCCGACCCCGGGCTGTTGCAGGGCGAGACGTCTGGCGCCGCCGACCGTTTCCAGCAGGCGCAGTGTACCCGCCTCCAAATGGCCGAGGTGGCCATAGCGGGCGCCATAGTCCTTCGCGAAGAGAGCGAAGTCGGCTTCGCTCATGGTGAAGGGGCCGATGAGGCGATGAAGCACGGCGCGCATTGCGTCAGCCCCGTCGCTGCCCGCGACAAACCCGGCGAGCCCGCCCGTGATGCCGATGCCGGCGATGCCGATGCTTGCCAGCGCGGTGCGGCGGCTGATCCTGCTCATGAAAGCACCTGCCGCGCGGCGCGGATCGACATGGCGGCAACCGTCAGGCTCGGGTTGCTGGCCGAGCAGGTCGGAAACACGCTCGACCCCACGACAACAAGATTGCGCAGGTCGTGGTGAACCTGCCCGCCGTCGACCACGGAATCGCGTGTATCGGTGCCCATGCGCAGGCTGCCTTGCAAGTGGCTCTCGGTCGGCCGCACGGAGCGGCGCTCTATGCGCTCCACCGGGATGCCGGACAGAATGTCGGGCAACTGCCTGAAGGCACGTTCGACGCCCGCAAGGGCATAGGCGCCGGGTTCGCCGCCGACTACCCTGGCCTTTCCTTCCGGGCCGACCACTACCGCATTCCGGTCGTCCGGCAGTTCCTCGGCGACGATGACGATCGGCAGGGTCTGGCGCCAGCGCCCGGGCTCGGTCCTGAAGCCGAATTTCCAGCGGTTTTCGAAATAGAGCAGTGCGGCACCCGAATCCCTGCGAAACGCACCGTCGTAGGCGCCGTAATCGAGGCCGGTGGTGATCGTGCTGCCGTCGAAGTTGTCGATCCCGTCGAGCATTGCTTCCACTTCGATGCCGTAGGCTTCGTGCAGGCCCTTGCCGACCGGTCCCCGGTCGATGCCGGATCGCAAAAGGATGGCGGGCGAGTGGATGGCATTGGCGCCGAGTACGAAAAGGTCGCCATGCACGGTGAACTCGCGCCCGCCGCTCCGGAACTGAATCGATCGCGCGACCCCGCCCGATGCGTCGAGATGCGTGACTTCGGCTCCGGGGCAGACGCTGACCGAAGCGTGCTGGAACACGTCCATCAATCCGTTGTTGGCGGTGAACTTGGCATCGACCGGGCACAGTGAGCAGCGATGATTGGCACAGCAGGATGGCCGTGTCGTTGTGGCCACGCGGGCGCGGGCGGTAGGCATGACGAAGTGCAGATCGGGCCGGGCGTGCTTCAGCCGCGCATCCGGCGTCGAGGGATGGTGTGGTGGCTGGGGAAAGGGTCGTGAGCGGGGCAGTATCCGGGCCATCGCCTCGTCGCCGGAGATCGCCATGATCTCTTCAGCCTCGCAGTAGTACGGCTCCAGTTCGGCGTAGTCGAACGGCCAGTCGCGCCCGGCTCCGTAAAGGGAATGGAGGCGAAAGTCGCTCGGGTGAAAACGCGGGGTCTGCGCGAACCAGCAATTGGTGCCGCCGCCGAAACCGATCGTGAAATTCCATGGGTGCCGGCCGTCGTTGGCGAAAGTCGCGCCGGGTTCGATGCGGCTTTGCCTGCCATCCTCCCACTGGTCCGCATGACTGCGGATTTCACCCCATTCCAGCACGAGGATCCTGCCCGCACGGCCATGTCGCAGCGCTTCATGCAGGAAGAAGCCCGAGCCGAAGCCGGAACCGATCACGACCGTATCGAAATGCTGCCCGGCGACGTCCTCGGCACGGACCTGGGTTTCAAGTCGGGTCATGTGTCAGGAACTGCGCGGTGGCGGGGTGGGACCGGCTATGATCTGCGGTTCGGATCGAAATGCTTCCACGATGTCCGCGTCCTTGTCGAAGTATCGGAAACTTCACGCAATGATTTGTACAAGGGCAGTGTCCATCGTTCTCGCGGTACCGGAAATGGGCATGATTGATTAATCCGCCCGGATAGCGTGTTTGTCCCTTGGAATAATCCGAGGTTTCTCGCGCCGATATCAGTACGTCGCCTTTAGGTCGCGAAGGGCGCGAGAATTAGGAGTAATCCTTATGGTGCAATTGGAGGCGCCGCTGGGATGAGCGATTTTACCGGACGAGAAACGAGACGGCAACATGGGGGCATGTGGTGGCAAGCCAGGCATTGATTGATGCAGATCCCCGCAGCGGCATGGCTCACGCCAGGTTGCCCCGCTATCAGCGATCCACGCGCCGCCTTCTGATCAACGGACGCTTCCTCGTCCAGCAGGCGACCGGCGTTCAGCGCGCCGCCCGCGAAATTACCGCAGCTCTGGATCGCTTGATCGGGCTAGGGCGGCTGGACGCAGACATCACGCTTCTGGTTCCGCCGGGGCCGTGGGTACAGCCTCTTCCGCTGGAGCATATCCGGGTCGAGACGGTCGGCAGGTTTCGCGGCGTGCTGTGGGAACAATTGGACCTGCCTGGTCGCGCTCGTGGTGCGACGCTCCTGTGTCTTGGCAACAGTGCGCCTGCCGGAGCGCTTCTCGCGCCGGAAACCGAGGTGGTGGTAATGATCCACGATCTTTCGTTTCTCGATCATCCCGGCGCCTACAAGCTGACGTACCGGATCGGACACCGGCTTATGCTGCCGCTCTTGATGCGCGCCGCCAAGGCGATCGTCACGGTATCTGAAACGGAGCGCGAGCGATTGGTCCGGTTGGCCGGAACCGGGGCGCCTCTTATCAGTGTGGCGCCCAATGGCGGCTGGAGCACCCACATCGAGCCCATGGCCCATCAGACTGACGGCATGCCCGCGCCTGGCTATGGCCTTTACGTCGGCTCGCTTTCGCATCGGAAGAATTTTGCGCGCACGCTGGAGGCGGCGATCCGTCTCGCGCGGGAGGACGGGCTGCATTTCGTCTTTGTTGGTGCGTCAGGCCGGGTACTGCGCCAACCCAGATGCGACGTCCCCTCCGATGTCGCCGACCGAATACACTTCGTCGGACAGATCAACGACGCAGCCGACCTTGCCCGCATCTACAGCGATGCACGCTTCCTGCTGTTCCCGTCGCTCTACGAGGCTTGTCCCCTGCCACCGGTCGAAGCCGCACATTTCAGTTGTCCGGTGGTGGTTTCGAACATCCCGTCGATGTGGGAGCGCTGTGGGAGGGGGGTAACATATTGTGACCCCTTTTCGGTGGATTCGATGCTGCGCGCGGTGCGCACCGTGCTGGCTGATTCGCCTTGGCGGGACCGGGCGATTGCCGCGGGACATGTCATGGCCCAGCACCGGGACTGGCAGGATCAGGCGGCGCTGGTCTGCGCTGCGGCGCTGGGCACGGATTGCCTTGCGGACCGGGCCTCGGGGGGTGGGGCCACGGTGGCGGCGGCGGAACTTCAGGGTTCCGTCGCCGTCTCAGTCTGAAGCTGCCGAACTGGCTTTCACGCAGTCATCGAAGCGGCTTCGAAAGTCACCGGAAGCGAGCCCGCAATGATAGCGGCGCGGTGATGTTCCGCCGCTACGACAGCGACAACCCTCGCGATGTCCGACGCCGCAAGGCCTGATCCCATCGGCAGGCCCAGCAGCGAGCCGCCAAGCCGTTCGGAGACGGGCGTTTCATCCCTGGGGGCATCGGCGAGGTGATCGTGCAAGTGCATCCCCCGACCGTACCAGAACCGGGTCTCGATACCGGCGGCGTCCATTGTCGCTTGCAAAGTTTCGGCGATCGTCGTGTCGGCGCACCGGTAGATCACGTAGTTCGATGCCAGCTCCGGCGCAGTGAACAGATCGTCCGGTGCGAGGCCGCTCTGTACGAATCCAGCGCGATAGGCGCGTGCTGCGCGTGCGAAGTCGGCACGCTTGGTGGCCCATCCGTCCAGCTCGGCAAGTGCGACGGCAGCGTGATACTCGCTCATCTTGCCGTTCAGGCTAGCCGTCTGGCTATTGCGTGTCTCCCGGAAGCCGAAGTTCGTCGCCTGAGATGCCCGCGCTGCGAGGGTAGGGTCGGACCACAATATGCAGCCACCTTCTCCGCAGCCGAATGCCTTGGTGGCATGGAAGCTGAGTGCCAGAGGTACGCTTGCGTCGCAGACCATCGTGCCATCTGCCACGGCCTCGATCGCGGCAGCAGCATCGATGACCACTTTTACTCCGGTTTCGTGCTGGAATCGTGCCCAGCGCTCTACGTCGATCGCGCGGCCATAGGCGGTGACCGGCACGACCACACCGAAGCGGTCGATCATTGGATGGTCCGAGAGCCGGTCCGGATCGAGGGTCCAGCTCTCGTCACAGACATCCGCCAGATACGGCTGGAAGCCGCACTGGCTGGCCGCTGCTGCGGTGGCCACGAAGGTATACGAGGGGCATACGGCGTAAGGGCGGTCCGCCGTCGCGGTTCCGGCATGAGCCATGATCGCGGCAACGAGCGCGGCCGTGCCGGAACTGGTGGTGACGACGCTGCCGTCGGCCAGCCCGAAGGATGATTGCAGGCGCTTCTGAAGCAGCCTGACAAGCGGCCCCTGATTGGAATACATGCGTACCTGGTCGATCCGGCGCAGGTAGGGCGCGACGGCATCGGTCGTCGGCAGACGCGGCTCATAGGCGAGCAGACGCCGCTGCACCCTGGGCATGAGTGCAGTCAGCCGATGCGAAAGCTCGTCTGGCGCGGAGCCGTCGATTGCGCGCAGAAGACCGAAATCTCCCGGCATATCGGGATCGTCGATCGGCGGCGCGCTGGGCGCGATGGGGTTGAAGAGGCCGATGGCGGTATCTCCTGTCTGGTGCTTACGGCCTCACTGCCGGGTTGAGTGCGAACTGGCGGGCGCGGCCAGTGCCGGACTCACGGATCATGCGCTGATAGGCGTGGCGAACGGCACGCACGGCGGCGCCCGGCGCGATCAGCAGGGGCAATCCGATGGCCCAGAAGCGCGGCACGGCGAAGTAGCGGTGCATCAGATAGCTCGCTGCCAGAACAGCATCATGCACGGTGCTGCCCTCCGTCTTGGCATTGAGGATGCGGGCGATCACATGCGTGTCGAAAATCCGCCGGGCGATTGCGTGGCGTACCCGGCGGTTCTCGGGGAATAGCAACTCCGCGATCTCGTCATAAGCGCGAACGTCGACTTTCAGCCGTTCCAGCCATCCGATCCGGCGCTTGAGCTGGTCATTGCCCGAGCGGAACCCTACACAGGGTTCCTCGATCACGCCCCATCGACCCTTGGTGCCGACCGCCAGCCCGGCGATGTAGACCTGCGAGTAAAGGTTCGTCATGACTTTGGCCCGCGGGTCGGCGGCGGCGATCTCCCAATGCGTGCGCCTTATCAGGGTTGCCGAGATGAAACCGAGAAGCTCGGCCAGATGGCTGAATGCCGGACCAATCCCGGTAAAGCATTGGGTCGGAGGCATCTTGCGGATACCGGTCATCCTTCGCATGCTGACATCGTAATCGACCACGCCGACCGTAACGGCCACCACATCGGGCCACTGCGACAACGCCGATAGCACCCGGCGAATGCCGCCGCGCTCGATCCTGTCGTCATCGCCCATAAGCCACACATAGTCTCCTGTCGCACGGGCTGCGACAGCGGCGATGTTGCCGTCGACACCAACATTCACGGGGTGCCGGAAATAGGTGAAGTGCGCGAGACGGTCGGCGTAAGTCGCCGCAACCGCTTCGGTATCGTCGGGAGAGGCGTCGTCACCGACGACGACCTCCACGTCCGGGCTATTCTCGGCGAGAATGCTGTCGAGCAGCTCCGCCAGGCAGGCAGAGCGATTGTAAGTGGGAATGCAAATCGAGAGCGTCGGCATACGATTTCCAGAATAAGAGGCGGCGCCTCTCGTCATTGAAAATACATCATACCCGACGTTATGCGTCCAGATATCGAAGGTATTAGTGTTACCTAGCTGTTGCAAACAATGGCTGATTTGCTGGATTATATAATGTTATTATGAATGCGTGGCTGGCAATACGATGGACTGAATTCTCCGCATACATATTGGCCCGATCGGCCGGCTGGATTTTTCGGAAAATGCCCGGAAAGTGTGAAGTCCTGCAACTGGCTCAGAGCCTGTTTGAAAAATGCCTGAAGGGGCATTTTTGTGTGCGGCATCGGCCCACTCCCCCACCCGACCACCCAACGATAGTATCCTGCGGGTGGTCGG
>JASGGD010000191.1:0-9707 GCA_047605225.1 Novosphingobium sp. | reverse complement strand
CGTACGAGACGTAGCGGCGGCCGTTGACCAGCACCAGCGTGCGCTGTGCACCAAGGCCGCGCAGGTTGGCGGTGGCGACGCCGTCACCCGGATTGTTCGAGGCGCCGGTCTGGTCGGGGACCAGCTGCGGGATTTCCTTCAGGACGTTCTCGACGTTGACCTGGCCGGTCGCCTTCATCTCGGCGGCGGTCACGGCCATGATCGGCGCCGCCTGCTCGAGGTTGGCGTTGCGCAGGCGCGAGCCGGTGACGATGATCGCGTCGCCGGCATCGGCCGCGTCCGTGGTGGAGGGCGCTTCGTCCTGCGCGTGCGCTGCCGAAGGCAGGCCCATCAGTAGGGTCGAGGCCAGAAGCAGACGCTTCATGTGGGGGGTCATTGATGCTCCTTTCGCAGATTCCGGCAGTGCGAAATCCTCGACGCCGGAAGCAGGCGAGTGCGTCTGCTCCCGTAAGCATCAGACTGTCATCATATAATCATCGATGTGCGGATAATGAGTTGTTGGCGTTGTATATCGATCACATCTATTTCAATATTGGAAATAAACGTGAAATTTACGTGAAATTCATTTCGCATATGTTTCATTAAAAATAAGTTCATCGAACTTAATTTCTATATTTAATGCAGGATTATTCGCGAAAGTAAATGTTCTGCGGTCGTTTGGAAGGCTTCGGATGACATTCGGAATAAGATTGCGTTTGGACCTTTGAGCGTTTCGGAGTGCGGGCATAAAATTACCCGTCGCCAGAACATCCGCGCGACTGTGCGCAGCGAAGTTCTGCAGGCTCTCTGCGTGTTCAGTGGCCCATCACGAATATATCCCGCGAGGGTGAGTAGCCGTCCCTCGCTTTTCGGAAAGGCGCAACGAAAAAGCCGACCGCCGCTCAGGTCGCGACGGTCGGCTTTGTTGTTCTGGCCCTGCGGCCGGGGCTTACCGGAACGGCGGCTCGTTGAAGGCGCGTAGCTTACGCGAGTGCAGGCGGTCGCCCTGTTCGCGCAGCAGGTCGCAGGTAATGAGGCCGATCTTGAGGTGGCTGGCGATCGCCTCCTCGTAGAAGCGGTTGGCTTGCCCCGGCAGCTTGAGTTCACCGTGCAGCGGCTTGTCCGAGACGCACAGCAGCGTCCCGTAAGGCACGCGGAAGCGGTAGCCCTGCGCGCTGATCGTGGCGCTTTCCATGTCGATGCCGATGGCGCGGCTGAGCGAGAAGCGCTTGGCGGATTCGGTGTAGCGCAGTTCCCAGTTGCGATCGTCGGTGGTGACGATGGTGCCGGTGCGCATCCGCTTCTTGAGGTTCGCGCCGCCTTCGCCGCTGACCACCTCGGCCGCCTGCGCCAGTGCAAGCTGCACTTCGGCGATTGCAGGCAGCGGGATTTCGGGCGGTAGCACCGGGTCGAGCACGTGGTCGTCGCGCAAGTACGCATGGGCGAGCACGTAGTCGCCGATGCGCTGGCTTTCGCGCAGGCCGCCGCAGTGGCCGATCATCAACCACGCTTCCGGGCGCAGCACCGCGAGGTGGTCGGTGATGGTCTTGGCGTTGGACGGGCCGACGCCGATGTTGACCAGCGTGATGCCCGAGCCGTCCTTGCGGATGAGGTGGTAGGCGGGCATCTGGTGGCGGCGCCATGCGGTGTCGGACAGGCGCGCGCGCGCGTTCTCCACCGGCGCGTCGAGATAGAGGCCGCCCGCGCCCGAGAGCGCGACATAGCCGTCCGAGCCGACCTGCGTGCCTGCCCAGTCCACGAACTCGTCCACGTAGCGGTGGTAGTTGGTGAACAGCACGAAGCGCTGGCAGTGGTCCGGGCTGGTGCCGGTGTAGTGCGCCAGACGCGCAAGGCTGAAGTCGGTGCGCAGGCCGTCGAACAGGGCGAGTGGGTGCGGCTCGTCCTCGGCGGCGAGGAAGGTGCCGTCGGCGATCTCGTCGCCGATCATCGCCAGTTCGGTGCTGGGGAAGTGGCTCGCCAGTTCCTGCGGGGTGACGGTGCCGACCGATACGCCTTCGAGCACGTAGGGGAACGGGATCTCCTGCGTGGACGCGGCGACCTCGAATTCCACTTCGTACTCGGCCTCGATCAGCGCGAGCTGTTCCTCGAGGTAGGAGGCGAAGAGGTGCGGGCGGGTTACCGTGGTGGCGTAAGTGCCGGCCATCTCGAGCCGCCCGAACGCGCGCGAGGCGCGGGCGTTGAGTTCGGTGCCGCGATACGTGATCCGCAGCTCCGGATAAGTCCAGAGGCGGTTCGCGCGACGGTCTGCTGGGGGGAGGGTGCCGTTCTCTACAAAGGCGGCGATGTCGGCCTTGAGAGTGGAAACGGCGGCTTCGTAGACGCGGACCAATTCCGCGATGGTTTCTTTCATCTTCTGCATGGCCATCTATTACGCATTCCGTGCTGCGGCGCAATAGGGGCGGATAAGGGCAGGGTGATGACGGTGCTTTCACGTTGTGCGGCAGGGGCTTCGACAGGCTCAGCCTGAGCGGAATCTGGAAGTCTGCTATCAACACCGCTCAGGCTGAGCCTGTCGAAGCCCCCTCGTGCAGTTCCAGTGCCAGATACGTCACCGTCTTGCCGTTCTCCAGCAGTGCCTCGCCGACGGGCGTGAAGCCGAGGGCGGCGTGGAAGGCGTCGGAGGCCGGGTTTGGCGGGTCGGAATTGACCTCGCACACAATGCGTTCGTGCCCCGCAGCGCTCGCGGCCTCGAAGAGATGGGTGTAGAGTTTGCGCGCAAGACCGCGACCACGCGCTGCGGGGGCGACGACGACGCGATCGACGTAGACGAAGCTGGCGTAGCGCTCGGCGAACCAGCGGTAGTTGGCGCTGTCGTAAGCGGCTCCGGGCGCGAAGGCGAGGAGCAGGGCGTGCACGCTGCCGACCCGCGCTGCGAGGAAGGCCTCTTCCACCAGCATTGCCATGCGCGCTTCGTCGGCGAAGGAGAGTTCGACGGCGTGCGCGTTGTTGAGCGCCAGCATTGCGGCGCGGAGGGTGGGGTCGGTGCGGTAGTCGGCGGGGGTGACGGGGTGGATCATGGTTGCCTCGTCTGCCCGGCCGCGGGGGCTTCGACAAGCTCAGCCTGAGCGGGATTTGAAGATCTGCTCTCAAGCCGCTCAGGCTGAGCTTGTCGAAGCCCCCGCCGCGCGAACCGATCTTCGGCCCGAAAAGGAAAAGCCCCCGTTCCACTGGGGAACGAGGGCTTTTGTATTCCTCGGTAACCGAAGGAAAGGCTTAGGCCTGAGCCTCGCCCTCTTCCTCGGTTTCCTCGACCGCGATTTCGCCGGGTTCGGCGTTCGGGTCGTAGGCTTCGGTGAAGCCCGAGACGTCCTGTTCGAACATCGCGGCCATCACGTCCACGCCCTGCGACTGCAGTTCGGCTTCGTCGGGCGAACGGGCGACGTTCACCTTGACGTTGACCGAAACTTCGGGGTGCAGCGAAACCTTGACGTCGAAGATGCCGAGCGTCTTGATCGGGCGCTCGAGCACGATCATCTGCTTCGACACGTTCGCGCCTTCGGCGTTCAGGCCGTCGACGATGTCGCGGACCGAGACCGAACCGTAAAGCTGGCCCGAGTTCGACGAAGCGCGGATCAGGACGATCTGCTTGCCTTCGACGTTGCCCGAGTTGGCTTCGGCAGCCGAACGACGCTCAGCGTTGTCGGCTTCGATCTTGGCGCGGTTGGCTTCGAAGACCTTCTTGTTCGCCTCGTTGGCGCGAAGGGCCTTCTTGTTCGGAAGCAGGTAGTTACGGGCGTAACCGTCCTTGACCGAGACGACGTCGCCGATGGCGCCGAGCTTCTCGATGCGTTCCAGGAGGATGATCTGCATGGGTAGGTCCCTCCCTTACTTCACGATGAAGGGAAGCAGGCCGATGTGGCGGGCGCGCTTGATAGCCTGGCCCAGCTCACGCTGCTTCTTTGCGGAAACCGCGGTGATGCGGCTGGGGACGATCTTGCCACGCTCGGACATGAAGCCCTGGAGCAGACGAACGTCCTTGTAGTCGATCTTCGGCGCGTTCTTGCCCGAGAACGGGCAGGACTTGCGGCGGCGGAAGAATGCACGTGCCATGTGGATCAGGCTCCTTCACGTTCGCGACGGCGAGTACGCTCGCGGTCGGTCTTGCGCATCATTACCGAGGGGCCTTCCTCGTGCTCGTCGACGCGGATGGTGACGTAGCGGATGACGTCTTCGTTGATCTGCGTCTGGCGCTCGAGCTCGGCGACGACGTCGCCCGAAGCTTCGATGTTCAGCATCACGAAGTGAGCCTTGCGGTTGCGCTTGATCTTGTACGCGAGATTCTTGAGGCCCCAGGTCTCGGTCTTGACGACCTTGCCCTGGTTCGACTCAACGATCTCGGTGGCGGCGGCAGCAAGCGCATCGACTTGCGCCTGGCTGAGGTCCTGGCGTGCCAGGAACACGTGCTCATATAGAGCCACGGCAGCTTCCTTTATCTGATCTAACCGATCGCTGGCGACTCGCGGGATTGCGAGGCCCCTCCGGCTTTCTTTGGGTTTCCCCGTGTCCTCGGACTTTGGGGAAGGGGCGCGCTTAGCGGATTTTGGGCGGAATGCAAGCGCGGTGTGGGTGGATGGGGCTTCGACAAGCTCAGCCTGAGCGGAATTTGAAGACCTGCTCTCAACACCGCTCAGGCTGAGCTTGTCGAAGCCCCCGCAGGTCTCCCGCAGCGTTTAAAATTGCACACTACAGGTAAATTGTTGCGTGCTCGCGACAGGACGTTAGCAAGGCGTCATCCCCCCATCTGGTGTGAGTCGTCCATGAAGAAACCGTATCGTCGCGCCGCGCTGGCGCTTCTCGCCGGCGTTGCCCTTCCGTTTTCCGTTTCCGCGCAGGAAGTTGGAACGGCCTCCACCACCAAGGGCGCCACGGCCGAGACGGTGACCACGCAGCTTCCGCGCAGCGTGCGCCCCAATCACTACGACATCACCGTCACCCCCGACGCCGAGGCGATGACCTTCACCGGCAAGGCCGCGATCACCGTCGACGTGGTCGAGGCGACCAGCACGATCACGCTGCAGGCCGCCGACCTCGCCATCGCCAGGGCCGCGCTGACCAAGGGCGGCAAGAAGGCGGGCACGCCGACCGTCTCGCTCGACGAGAAGGCGCAGACCGCGACCTTCACCTTCGCCAAGCCCATCGCGCCGGGCAGCTACGTGCTTTCGATCGACTACACCGGCAAGATCAACACGCAGGCTTATGGCCTCTTCGCGCTGGACTACAAGGCGGCGGACGGTTCGGCCAAGCGCGCGCTGTTCACCCAGTTCGAGAACTCGGACGCGCGCCGCTTCATGCCGTCGTGGGACGAGCCGTTCTACAAGGCGACCTTCAGCCTGAAGACCGTGGTGCCGACCGAGGAAGTCGCCGTCGGCAACCTGCCGGTGGAAAGCCGCAAGGATCTGGGGGGCGGCAAGACCCTCGTGACCTTCGGCACCAGCCCCAAGATGTCGACTTACCTGCTGTTCTTCGGGCTCGGCGATTTCGAGCGCAAGACGAAGATGGCGGGCGATACCGAAGTGGGCGTGCTCACCAAGAAGGGCGATCTGGCGCAGGCGGATTACGCGCTGAACGCCTCGGCTGACCTGCTGCCGTGGATGAACAGCTACTTCGGCGAGAAGTACCCGCTGCCCAAGCTCGACCACATCGCGGCGCCCGGGCGCAGCCAGTTCTTCTCCGCCATGGAGAACTGGGGCGGCATCTTCTACTTCGAGAACGCGATGCTGCTCGACCCCAAGATCGCGTCGAACGCGCTGCGCCAGCGCATCTTCACGGTCGTCGCGCATGAAATGGCGCACCAGTGGTTCGGCGATCTCGTCACGATGTCGTGGTGGGACGACCTGTGGCTGAACGAGGGCTTCGCCTCGTGGATGGAAAGCCGCGCGGCGGCGAAGTTCCACCCCGAATGGCACCCCGAACTGACCGCCACCGGCGAGCGTGAGCGCGCCATGGATCAGGACGCCTACGTCACCACGCACCCGATCATCCACCACATCGCGACCGTGGAAGAGGCCAGCCAGGCCTTCGACAACATCACTTACGCCAAGGGCGAGGCGGTGATCCGCATGCTCGAAGCCTATGCCGGTTCGGACGAGTGGCAGAAGGGCGTGCAGGCCTACATGGCGCGCTACAAGCACTCCAACACCGTCACCGACGACCTGTGGCGCGAGATCGACAAGGCTTCGGGCAAGCCGATCAGCCAGATCGCGCACGACTTCACGCTGCAGCCGGGCATTCCGCTGGTGAAGGTGACGTCCTCGTGCTCCGCCGGTTCGACCACGCTGGCGCTGGAGCAGGGCGAGTTCACCCGCGACCGCGCCGACAAGCAGCCGCTTGCCTGGCGCGTGCCGGTCAGCGCTGCGGGCGCCGATGGTTCCAAGGCGGAGACGCTGCTGCAGGGCAAGGGGTCGATCAAGGTCGCGGGCTGCGGTCCGGTCGTCGTCAATGCGGGCCAGTCGGGCTACTACCGCGTGCTCTATGACGCGAAGACCTTCGCCGGGCTCGCCAAGGGTATCGCTTCGGTGCAGCCGGTCGACCAGCTCGGCATCCTCAACGATGCAGTGGCGCTCGGCTATGCGGGCAACCAGCCGATGGCCGACATGCTCGACGTCGTGAAGAACCTGCCTGCCAATGCCTCGCCGCAGGTGATGGAGCGCGCGGCCAAGGTGATCGGCGGCCTCGCCGACTTCGCCAAGGACGACGCCAAGCGCAAGGCGGCGCTCTCGCGCTTCGCCTCCGCGCGCCTGCTGCCGGTGCTGAACACGCTGGGCTGGGAGCCCAAGGCGGACGAGCAGGCCACCGCCGGTGACCTGCGCGCCACGCTGATCGACACGCTGGGCGCGCTGGGCGAGCCTTCGGTCGTCGCCGAGGCGCGCCGCCGCTTCGCCGATCCGGCCTCGATCGATCCTTCGGTGAAGGTGGCGGTGCTCACCGTCGTCGCCAAGAACGCGGACGCGACGACCTGGGACAAGCTGCACACGATGGCGCAGGAGGAGACCTCGGCGCAGGTCAAGACCACGCTCTATTCGCTGCTGGGCCGCGCGAACGACAAGGCGCTGGCCGACAAGGCGCTGGCCCTGTCGCTCACCGACGAGCCGGGCGTGACCACCAGCCCGGTGATCGTCAGCGCCGTCGGCGGCGAGCATCCCGAGCAGGCGTTCGACTTCGTCCTCGCCAACTACGATGCGGTGATGAGCCGCGTCGATAGCTCCGGCGCGACGCGCTACGTCGGGCGTCTCGCCACCGGCAGTGCGGACCCCGCGATGCCGGCGAAGCTGGACGCCTATGCGAAGCAGCGCCTCGCGGCCGGTTCGCGCCGTCCGGTGGATGAGGCGATCGCCAAGATCCAGGACCGCATCAAGGTCGGCCAGGCCCGCATGCCGGAAGTGGATACCTGGCTGGCGAAGCAGGGGTATTGAGGAAATCCTCCCCGGGAACGGGGAGGGGGACCACCCGCAGGGTGGTGGAGGGGCACGCGCGAGATCGCGTGCCCTTTCGTTTATACTTGAAGAGAAAACGCGCCGATCGAGGTTCGGCGATCTTCCGCGTGCCCCTCCACCATGCTTTGCATGGTCCCCCTCCCCCGCAGGGGGAGGAACTTGCGCCCCTAGGCCATCGCCAGGATCATGCTGCGCACTTGCGGATAGACCTCGCGCTCCCACTTGGAGCCCGAGAACACGCCGTAATGCCCCACGCCCGGCTGCAGGTGGTGACGCCGCAAGTGCGGCCTCAGGCTGGTGCACAGCAGATGCGCCGCCGCCGTCTGGCCCACTGCGCAGATGTCGTCGCGCTCACCCTCGACGGTGAGCAGTGCG
This sequence comes from Novosphingobium sp., assembly GCA_047605225.1. Classification (GTDB taxonomy): domain Bacteria; phylum Pseudomonadota; class Alphaproteobacteria; order Sphingomonadales; family Sphingomonadaceae; genus Novosphingobium. The sequence continues at coordinate 1,899 of JASGGD010000191.1, read as the reverse complement.
GTCTTGCGAATAGCCGCGCAGTCCACCTTGCGGCCCCGGTGCATCAATTCGCCCTTCGCCAGCTGCGCCTGCTGGAACACCCGGTCGATGGTTTCGAGATAGAATTCCGCCGTCATGTCCAGCACGGCGAGATACTCGTCGTAGAAGTCCTCGATCTTCGCCGCTTCCTCCATCTCGAGGTCGGCGAGGTGCTGGTAGAGCTTGCGGAACTGCGCATTGTGGCGCCCCATGTTCATCGACATGAACGCGGTCAGTTGGATGAACCCGGGATAGACCTTGCGCCCCGCGCCCTTGTAGCGCCACGGCACGGTGTGGATGAGGTTGTTCTCGAACCAGTCGTAACTTTGTGCGTTGGCCAGTTCGTTCACCACCGTCGGCGATTCCCGCACGTCGACCGGTCCGCCCAGCAGCGACATGGTGCGCGGCTGGCAGGGATCGTCGTCCTGCGCCATCAGCGCCACGGCCGCCAGCACCGGCACGCAAGGCTGGCACACCGCCAGCACGTTGGCGCCGCGCTTCGCCGCCGGATCGCCGATCTCCTGCAGGAAGCGGATGACGTAGTCGATGTACTCGTCCAGTCCGAACTTGCCTGCGGAAAGCGGTACGTCGCGGGCGTTCTTCCAGTCGGTGATGTAGACGTCGTGGTCGCGCAGCAGCGTTTCGACTGTATTGCGCAGGAGCGTGGCGAAGTGGCCGGACAAGGGCGCCACCACCAGCACTTTGGGCTGCGGCGTGGCGACCTCGGGCTTGGCGAAGTGGAGCAGGTCGCCGAAGGGCAGCGCCAGCGCCACATCCTCCACCACCGGGGTCATGGCATTGCCGCAGAGCACTTCATCGATGCCGTAAGGCGGGCGCTTGTGCGTGATCGTCGATTTGTCGAACGTTTCGGCCAGAGCGAACATGCGGCGCGCCATCGGCATCGTCTTCGCCCCGCCCAGGAACTTGTCGCGAAAGCCCGTCGCCGCCCGCGCGGTCAGGCGCGCCGGGGTGAGGGCGTCGCAATAAGCCTGGTAGGCGTCATAGAGCATCCGCAATATCCCTCAGGCACCTCGCGATTCGGCGAGTGTGCACGCAAACGGTTGTACAATCATGCTGCGCTGCATCATAACCCGATGCAAGCTGAATGAAGGGGCAGGTCATGGTCGAGTCCGGTGCAACGCTGACGATCTCCAGCAAGACCTATTCGGCGTGGTCGCTGCGCGGCTGGCTGCTGTGCCGCCTCGCCGGGCTTGAGGTGACCGAGAAGATGGTCGCCAACGATGCCGCCAACCGTGCCGAACTGCTGCTGCTCTCGCCCTCGGTGCTGGTGCCGCGCCTGACGTGGCAGGGGGCGAGCGTGTGGGACACGCTGGCGATCGCGGAGTTCCTCAACGAGCGGTTCCCCGATGCGCAGATGCTCCCGGCCGATCCGATCGCGCGGGCGCATTGTCGCTCGATCTCGGGGGAGATTCACTCGGGCTTCACCAACTTGCGCTCGGCACTGCCGATGAACCTGAAGGTGCGGCACGCCAAGTTCCCGGTGTTCTCCGGCGCGCGGCCGGACATAGAGCGGATCGAGGCGATCTGGCTGGAATGCCTCGATCGCTACGGCGGCCCGTTCCTGTTCGGCGCGCAGCCCACGGTGGCCGATGCGATGTATGCCCCGGTGACGACGCGCTTCGTCAGCTACGCGGTAGCACTGCCGGAACCGTGCGAGGCGTACTGCCGGACCATCGCCGAGTGGGACCCGATGCGCGAATGGATCGCCGCCGCCAAGGCCGAGCCGGAAGAGATGGAAGAGCTCGACGTAGAGTTTTGAGCATCCTCCCTGTCGCGCAGCGATGGGGAGGGGACCGCCCGCGAAGCGGGTGGTGGAGGGGGGTGGACGCTAAAAGGCCCCCTCCGTCAGCGACTGCGTCG
>JASGGD010000190.1:0-9754 GCA_047605225.1 Novosphingobium sp. | reverse complement strand
GGCCTCTAAGACCACCTCACGATTCGGTCAAACACTAATTTCAAAAAAAGTTCATCGAGTGCCAAAAACCCCGGTTTTCCGCGATTTTGCAATTACATAACTCCTCTTACTGTCGATCGAGCGCCCGCCGGACGCCATAAAATGCCGAATCTCTCGACGGTGCCCTGCCACCACTCGGCGATTCCTGCGTTCGCTATCGCAGCATGATTGCTTCGCGGGGCTCAGGTGCTATCGGAATGCACGTGTCGAGAATGTTGAAATCACGCGCGCGAGTGGGCGGCGCCGCGCTTCTGGTGCTTGCGTTTGCCAGTGCCGGATGCACTGAAGCCACCAAGGACGTCGCAAGCACGCCGCCGCCGGCAGCCGCCGGCGTAGCTCCTGTCGTGCCCGCTACCCCTGCGTGGTGGCGTGAGGCCGGTGATCCGGTTCTGGCGACTCTTGTGCAGCAGGGCCTGGATACCAGCCCCGAAGTCATCTGCCGCATCGCTTCGCTGCGCCAGTACGATTACCAGACCGAGCACGACGCCAAGCGTATCGGCGCCAAGCTGGGGCGGCTGTTCGGCGACAAGAGCGTGAACGCCGACCCGCAAGTCAGGACCGAGAAGGTCGAAAGGGTGTCCACCCGCCGCGAACGGCTCGCGCGGCAGATCGCGCTCGCTTATGTGGAAGTGCGGCGCCTGCAGAAAGACGTCGCGCTGCGCGGCAACTTGCGGGCTCAGTATAAGGACAATGCGGAAGTCGCCCAGTTCCGCCGCGAAGCCGGACTCGTTCCGGCAATCGACGGATCCCTCGCCCGGTCGCAGGACGAGACCGCGCAGGGCGAACTCGGGTTCGCGCAAGGGCGGCTCGATCAGGCCATTGCCGAACTCGCTCGCCTTGTGGGTGATCAGCCAGATGCCCTTGCTGCAAAGCTCGGCGCCCCAGGAACGCTTCCCGACCCTGCGGTAGACCCGCTTGCCTCGGCAGCCCCTGAGAATCCGCAGCGCGCGGTTCTTGCCGACGCCGTCCTGCGCGAGGCTCGGCTGACCCAGGCACTGGAGGAATCGCGCCGCACCGTCCGTGACGCGCGTACCGCCTACCGCGAGGGAGCCGGGGCCTTCTCCACGCTTTACGTGACCGAAGCCGCCGCGCTCGCGGTCGAACTCGCGCTGGCCGACGCGCGGGCGGCCCGCGTGACGGCGACCCTCGATCTCTGGTCCGGGCAGGACGGGAGTTGGGCGCGCGAAGGACTTGCACCTGTCGTCGCGCCTGACCCTTCCGCCACTGGCCCCACGATAACGGTGACCGCCGGCTGTGACTGAACACGATACGCATACCCCGCTCGACGCCCTGCTCGGCGCCGCGCCCCGGCGCGTGTTCCGCCACTGGCTGAGCCTGCTGATCCTGGCGATCGCCGCACTCGGAGCGATGACGTTCTTCGTCCGCTTCGTGAGCGGCGACGATTCTCCCTATTATTCCACGCCGGTCGAGCGCGGTAATCTGACGCCGCTGATCTCCGAACGCGGGCAAGTGCGCGGGGCAGGCGAAGTGACGGTCTTCTCCGCACTGCCCGGCCGCGTGACCTGGGTATCCGGCAAGAGCGACGGAGAGGTCGAACAGGGCGAACTGCTGGCCATTATCGATGCGGGTGAGGTCAAGGGCGCGGTGGAAGTCGGCCGCTCGCGCCTCACTGCGGCGCAGGCGTCGCTTGAGGCGGCACAGGTCACGGCGCAGGACACCGGATCGCGCCTTACCCGCTTCGAGAGCGTGTGGCGCCGTTCGGGCGGCCGCGCGCCGTCGCTCAACGAGATCGAGCGGGCCCGAGCGGACGCCCGCCGCGCCGACCTTGGCGTCGAGGCGGCTCGGGCCGAAGTGAAGGCCGCGCAGGTCCAGTTCAAGGAAGACGAGACGCGCAAGGCCGGAGCCGAAGTGCGCGCGCCCTTCTCGGGCATCCTGACCATGCGCCATGCGCAGCCGGGCCAGATGATCGGCGATCATCAGCCGCTCTTCACGATCGCGCAAGGCATCGCGCCGCTGACGATCGAGGTGCCGCTCGATACGCATCGGCCGGAACCCATCAAGGCGGGAATGCTGGCGAACATCCGCCTCGATACCGTGCCCGATGCGCCGCAATCGGCGACGCTGACGCTGCTGCGCGTGTCTCCGCCGCCGCAGACCATGCCACCGCTCGCCGTCTTCACGATCGAGAAGCCCGGCCCGCAAGTGCGCCCGGGCATGAAGGCCACGGTCGAGATCGAACTGCCCGAACGGCAGAACGTCCTGCTCGTCCCCAATGCAGCGCTGGAATTCGAACCCGGCGCGCGCGGTCCGCAGCGGCGCGAGCGCATCTTCGTGCTCGACGGCGGCGAGCCGCGACGGGTCTACGTCACCGTCGGCGCCAGCGACGGCAAGCGCACCGAGGTCTTCGCGAACGACCTCAAACCCGGCGATCGCGCGATCATCGGTTGGCGGGACGCGACGGCCGGAGGCGGCCAGTCAGGCGGATGAAAGGTTCCCCCTGCAACAATTGCCGCGTCCGTGCGTATGGGCATTCGACGGAAAATCCGAGGCAACAAGGGTAAGCAGCATTCTGAACGACGACGCGCAGATGTCGCGCCGCACGGCCATGGGGCTGATGGCGGCGCTCGCAGCGGCAAGCGCCCTGCCTGACGGGGTGAAGGCCGCGACGGGCGGGCGTCTCGGCGCGCCCGAGCCGTTCTCATGGGATCGCCTCGTGGCACAGGCCCGCGATCTCGCCCGCAAGCCTTATACGCCGATCGCCGAGTCCACGCGCGCGGCTGCCGACTATGACGCGGCCGGGAAGCTGACTTACGGCGACGCGCCCATGGTCGCGGGCAATGTCCGCCTGTTCCCCGCCGTGCGCGGCACCGCGCCCAAGCCCGTCGTCATCTCCTTAGTCGAGGGCGGACAGGCGCGCGCGATCGTCGATACCAGCGACCTGTTCGTCGGCGGCCACAACACCGACGCCGTGGGTTTCCGTGTAATGGACGCCACCGGGCGCAGCGACTGGCTGGCGTTTCAGGGCGCAAGCTATTTCCGCTCCTCGGGCGACCGCGATCAGTACGGCCTCTCGGCCCGCGCCATCGCCATCGACACCGGCCTTGCCACCGGCGAGGAGTTCCCCGACTTCACCCGCTTCTGGATCGAGCAGACCGGCGCCGACAGCGTGCGCATCCACGCCCTGCTCGACGGCCCGAGCCTCGCGGGCGCCTATGCGTTCGATTGCCGCAAGACGGCGAGCGGCGTGACGCAGGACGTCACCGCCGCGCTGTTCCTGCGCAAGGACGTCAAGCAACTGGGCCTCGGCGCCGCATCCAGCATGTTCTGGTACGATCAGTCGAGCCCCGCCCGCGCACGCGGTGACTGGCGGCCCGAGATCCACGATTCCGACGGGCTCGCGATCTGGTCGGGCAATGGTGAGCGGGTCTGGCGACCGCTGGAGAATCCCTCGACGGCGCGGCTTCATGCGCTGCGTTCGGATTCGCCCAAGGGCTTCGGTCTGCTCCAGCGTGATCAGGCTTTCGATCACTATCAGGATGACGGCGTGTTCTACGACCGCCGCCCGTCGCTCTGGGTCGAGCCCAAGGGCGACTGGGGCGCAGGCGCAGTCGCCCTCTACGAGATGCCGACGAGCAGCGAGACGCTCGACAACATCGCCCTGTTCTGGCGCGCCGACCGTCCCGCCAAGGCGGGGCAGCGCCGCGATTTCGCCTATCGACTGACCTGGACGTCCAAGGACCCGAGCATCGACGGCACCTCGCGCTGCGTCGATGTGTTCGAAGGCCCCGGCGGCAGTCCGGGTTCGCCGCCGCTGGAAGGCGTGCGCAAGTTCGTGTTCGATTTCTCCGGTCCCGCGCTGGCGAGCCTCGACCGCAGCAGCGGCGTCACGCCCGATACCGACCTGCCCAAGGCTGCGATCGTCTCCGCCGTCGCCTATCCGGTTGCACGCTCGGACGGGCGCTGGCGGGCGATGATCGACGTGCGATCCGCCGCCCTGACCCAGCCCCAGTTCCGACTTTTCCTCAAGCGCGGCAACTCCGCGCTCAGTGAGACCGTTATCAAGGCCCTAGAATCGTGAGTGCGACAACGTGAGTGCGACGCCGATGAACCATTCGCCGATGCTTCCGGCCGAATCGCCCATGGCGATGCCGATCCAGAACCTGTGGGGCAATCCGCCCGGCGCGCGCGAGGTGAAGACCGCGCCGCACGGGATGCTGGTGAAACGCCTGCTGCTGCTCGCGCTCACCGCCGCGATCGGCCTCGCCGCGTCGAGCACGGTGCGCATGGAACTCTCACGCGACGGGCTCGACTGGGTCGAGGCGCTGCTGCTGGTGTTCTTCGTGCCGCTGTTCTGCTGGATCTCGTTCGGCTTCGTCACCGCGACGATGGGCTTCCTCAAGCTCATCACCGGCGAGCATCCCGGCTTCACCGCATTGCCGAGCCCCGCCTCCAGCCTGCGCCACAAGACCGCCGTGCTGATGCCGGTCTACAACGAGGGCGTCGAGGAAGTCTTCGCCCGCGTGCGCGCCATGGCCTATTCGATCGCCGAGGCGGGCGGCGCGCCGTGGATCGACTTCTTCATCCTGAGCGATTCCAACCCCTTCCACGGCAAGCGCGAGGAAGCCGCCTGGCACGAACTGGCCGACCACGCGCCGATCAAGATCTACTACCGCCGCCGCGAGAAGAACATCGCCCGCAAGCCCGGCAACATCGCCGAATGGGTGAAGCGGTTCGGCGGCGCCTACGAGAACATGCTGATCCTCGACGCCGACTCGATGATGAGCGGCGAGACCATCGTGGGCATGGCCTCGATCATGGAGGAGCGCCCCTCGATCGGGCTTCTCCAGACCGTGCCGATGATTACCAATCCGCGCACCCTGTTCCAGCGCTGGATGCAGTTCGCGAGCGAGGCATACGGTCCCATCGCCAGCGCCGGACTGCTGTGGTGGTCGGGATCGGAAGCGAACTTTTGGGGCCACAACGCGATCGTGCGCACCCGCGCCTTCGCCGAAGCCTGCGGCCTGCCCGAGCTTCCCGGCAAGGCTCCGTTCGGCGGCCATATCCTGAGCCACGACATGCTCGAATCCGCCCTGCTGCGTCGCCGTGGCTGGGCCGTCCACATGGTCATGATCGGCGGTTCCTACGAGGAATTTCCGCCCACCATCGTCGACATGGCCATCCGCGACCGCCGCTGGATGCAGGGCAACCTGCAGCACCTGCAACTCCTCGGCGCCTCGGGCCTGCACTGGGCGAGCCGCCTGCACCTGCTGATCGGCGCCTCGGCCTACCTCACTTCGCCGGGCTGGCTGCTGCTGATCCTGACGATGATCGGCCAGGTCGCGACGCATGGCGATGGCGGCTTCGTCACCCTCGCCCCGCCGAGCGTGCTGGCGCTGACGGTCATGCTGCTGTTCGGGCCGAAGATCATGGGCCTGATCTGGGTTCTGGCCGACGGCGAGCGGCGCCGCAGCTTCGGCGGCGGCTTCGCGGCCGTCCGCTCGGTCCTGCTGGAAACGGTGCTGGCAATGCTGCTCGCGCCGATCACCATGGTGACGCAGACCAAGGCGCTGCTCGGCCTGCTGCTGGGCATCTCGGCGGGCTGGAACACCCAGACCCGCGACGCGCGCCGCATCACCGTGCGCGAAGTCCTGCCCGACCTGCGCGAGCACTTGCTGCTGGGCGCGGGTCTGACCGCGACGGCGTTCCTCGACACGACGACGGCGATCTGGCTCTCGCCGATCATCGTCGGCCTGTTCCTCTCGCCCTGGCTCATCAGCCTGTCGTCGAGCGAGAACCTCGGCGACAAGGCGGACGCGGCGAAAGTCTTCCGGGTGCCTGAACCCGGCATTGTCGAGGCCAGCGAAGATCCGCGCAAGGTCCCCGAAGCCCTCGCCGAAGGTCAGTCGCTGGTCGAGGCCTGAACGAAGAACCGCGCCGCCGCTTCGGGAGCGGACGGGAAGTAGCCGTGCATATAGCTCGCCGTGAGCGAGCCGACACGATAAAGCGCTTCCCCGTCCCGCCCCTCCGGCGTCGTGGCGCGGGCGGCCGGGACAAGCCCGGTTTCCAGCCGCGAATAATGGAAGGTGTGGCCGCGCAAGGTCCCTCCCGGCAGGGCGATATGCTGCATGCCGAGCGCGGCGAAGCGCCGCTGCATCGTGGCATGACCGTCCAACAGGCCGAGCAGTTCGGCGCGGTTCCCTTGCGCGTCCGTCAGCGATGCACAGACGTAGAGCATCCCCCCGCACTCGGCGAGGATCGGCTTTTTCATCACATGGTGCACGCGGATAGCTTCCAGCATCGGCGTATTGGCGGAAAGCGCCTCGAGATGCAGTTCCGGATAGCCTCCCGGCAACCAGATCGCCTCGCAATCCGGCAATTGCGCGTCATGGAGCGGTGAAAAGAAGGCAAGCTCCGCACCCGCCTGCGCCAGCCATTGCAGGTTGGCGCGGTAGATGAAGGCGAAAGCCTCGTCCCGGGCGATGGCGATGCGCAAACCCGCCAGATCCGGACCTTGCTGCCGGGCCTCAGGCGCCGGGAAACGGACCGGCGGTGGCAGATGCAGCACATCGTCAGGCAACAGGCCCGCCGCCCGATCCAGCCGCGCGTCGAGGTCCGCGACCTCGGCCGCCTGCACCAGCCCAAGGTGGCGTTCCGGCAGCGTCACGCCAGCCTCGCGCGGGAAAGCGCCGAGCCATTTCACCGACCTTGAAACACCGCGCTCCAGCAATTCCGCATGCCGCGCGCTGCCGACGCGGTTGGCGATCACCGCATGGACCTCCAGCCCCGGACGGTAAGTCGCGAGACCGTGGACCAGCGCCCCGAACGTCTGCGCCATCGACGATCCATCAACCACCGCCAGCACCGGCAGTCCGAAGCATTGTGCGAGATCGGCGGCGCTGGGATCGCCGTCGAACAGGCCCATCGCGCCTTCGACGAGGATCAGGTCCGCCTCGCGCGCGGCTTCGTGCAGGAGGGCGCGGCATTGCGCCTCTCCGCACATGAAGAGGTCGATCTGGTGGACCGGCGCACCGCTCGCGACTTCGAGCACCATGGGGTCGAGGAAGTCGGGTCCGACCTTGAAAACACGCACTTTCCTGCCCGCATTGCGGTGCCTGCGCGCCAGTGCGGCAGTCACCAGCGTCTTGCCCTGACCCGAGGACGGGGCGCTTACCAGCAGCGCCGGGCAGAGGGCGGCATCGTCTTGGCGGAGATTGTCCATCGGCCTCGCACCTATGGTTTCCGGCAGGTCGGCGCAAGCATTGGCCTCTTGCACAGCGCCCCGGCGCACGATACTTGCCGCGCCGCGACAGGTTCCCCGCGAGGGGATTGAAAGGGAACGCGGGTGCAAGGCCCGGGCTGCCCCTGCAACTGTAAGCGGAGAGCCGTTCGGCCACACGCCATTGGGGGCGCAAGTCCCTGAGAAGGCGGCCGAAACCGGCGACGACCCGTGAGCCAGGAGACCTGCCCGTCGTCGTCGTTCTTCGACCGGACAGGGTGTGCCGGACGAACGGGGGAAGTGCATTCCTCGCGCAACGACAGCCATCGTTCCGGCGGCCTGAGGGGGCTTGCGGGAGGTGTCGCGCTGCCCGTCCGCGCTCCCTGCCCCAGATCCTTCATCAGCCGACGGAGCACCGCCGTTCGCATGAAGGAATACAAGTGAAACAGTATCTTGCCACCACCGCAGCCACCATCGCGCTGCTCGTTTCGGCCTCACCCGCACTCGCGGACACAGCGGCACTCAACGGCACCACAACGACACCTGACGACACCGAACAGGCCGACAACATCGTCGTCAGTTCGCTTCGCACCCCCGTCGCGGTCGAGCGCGTATCCGCCACCGTCACCGTTCTCGACGAGCCGTCCATCATTGCCCTGCAGCCCATTGCCCTGACGGATGCCCTGCTACGCACCCCCGGCGTCAGCATGTCGCGCAATGGCGGCTACGGCACCACCACCTCGCTGCGCATCCGCGGCGCCGATGCGGGCGAGACCGTCATGGTGATCGACGGCATGCGCCTGTCCGACCCCTCGGCGACGGCGGGCGGCTACGGTTTCTCCAACCTGCTGCTCGACGACGTCGACCGTATCGAGATCCTGCGCGGGCCGCAGTCGATCCTGTGGGGCAGCGACGCGACCGGTGGTGTCGTCAACGTGCGCACCCGCCGCCCTACCGAGCCGCTCGAAGGCAGCTTCGCTGTGGAGGCCGGAACCCACGACACCGTCTCCGCCCGCGCCGGCGTGGGCGGCACCTCGGACCTCATCGACTGGCGCCTCTCCGCATCGCGCTTCACCACCGACGGCATCTCCGCGCGCTCCAACGGCACCGAGGCCGACGGCTTCCAGCGCAGCGCCGCCAGCGGCACCGTGACCGTGCGCGTGGCCCCCGGCGTCAGCCTCGACCTGCGTGGCTACTGGGCCGACGGGAAGAACGATTTCGACGGCACCTCGGGCGACACCCTGGCCTATGGCACCACGAAGGAATGGTCGGGCTACGCGGGCCTCAACTTCGCGCTGCTGGACGGCAAGCTGGTGAACCGCGTCGCCGTGCTCCAGAACGTCACCGACCGCGAGAACTTCGACCCTACCCGCTCGATCCGCGCCATCACCTTCGACGCACACGGCCGCCTGCGCCGCTACGAGTACCAGGGCACTTACACCTTCAGCGACGCCATCCAGGCCGTGTTCGGTGCCGAGCGCGAGGAGCAGCGGATGACCACCGCCTCGCCGTCGAACTCCACCACGGCCTATACCCTCACGCCGTATTCGGTGGACATGGACAGCCTTTACGCCGAACTGCGCGTCAGCCCGGTCCGGGGCCTCACCCTCGACGGCGGCGCGCGCTATGATCACCAGTCGCGCTTCGGCGGCCAGACGGTGTGGAGCGCAGGCGCGGCCTATACCCCCAACGAGGGCGCCACGGTGCTGCGCGCCAGCTATGACGAGGGTTTCAAGGCGCCCTCGCTCTATCAGATGTACAGCACTTACGGCACCGCCACCCTCGCCCCGCAGAAGGCCAAGGGCTGGGAAGTGGGCGCCGAGCAGAACTTCGGCGAGGCGCTGCGCCTTACCGCCACCTGGTTCCAGCGCGATACCGACAACCTGATCGACTTCGCCTACTGCCCGACCAGCGGCACCCTGCCCGCCGCCTGCTACATCCCCGGCACCGAGACCACCCGCTTCGGCTACTACGCCAACGTCAAGAAGGCCAAGGCCAGCGGCCTCGAACTCGCCGCATCGGCGAAGCTGGGCGTGCTGTTCGCACAGGGCAACTACAGCTGGACCCGCGCCGAGGACCGTACCGAGGGTTCGTCCACCTACGGTCGCCAACTGCAGCGCGTGCCCCGTCACATGGCCAATGCCGAAGCGGGCATCGACCTGCCGCAAGGGCTTCGCGCCAGCGTCGCGGCGCGCTATTCGGGCGAGACCTTCAACGCCGCCACCGGCACCGCGAAGCTCGACGACTACTGGCTGATCGACCTTCGCGCGCAGATGCGCATCACGGAGAACCTCATGCTGCAGGGCCGCGTCGAGAACCTGACCGACAAGGACTACGAGACGGCGGCGGGTTACTCCGCGCTGGGGCGGACGGTCTACGTCGGCGTGCGCAGCCGGTTCTGATGACAGGCGAGGCCCACCCGGAAAAGGCCCAGCCCCGGCCCCTCCCGCAAGCGGGAGGGGAGCAACTTAGCCCTCCCGCTTGCGGGAGGGCCGCGAGACTTGGCGATTTATCGCCTAGTCGCAGCGGGGTGGGCCT
>JASGGD010000189.1:0-9783 GCA_047605225.1 Novosphingobium sp. | reverse complement strand
TGGGGCTTCTCCAACCGCATGGTCGACACGGCCGGCGTGATGGGCGGCCTGCTCTGACATGACATTGGCGGCGGATCGTGAACGCTCCGCCGTCCCTGCTGCCGCCGCGGAAGTCCATCCCGGACTTTCGCGGCGCGGTGTATCGAGATGACACCAATGTTTTCTCCTTCGTCATTGCGAGCGTAGCGAAGCAATCCAGGGCCGTCTTGAGCCGCCCTGGATTGCTTCGCTACGCTCGCAATGACGAAGACAATTTGCGACGAGGATCGAGAGATGAGCGCCTTCAAGACCCTGGACGACCTTGGTGATGTGACCGGCAAGGTCGCGCTGGTGCGCGTGGACCTCAACCTGCCGATGCAGGACGGCGCCGTCACCGACGACACCCGCATCCGCGCCGCCGCCCCCACCGTGCTGGAACTCTCCGAGATGGGCGCCAAGGTGCTCCTGCTCGCCCACTTCGGCCGCCCCAAGGGTGAGCGCGTGCCGAGCCAGTCGCTCTCGATGGTCGTCGGCGCGGTCGAGAAGACGCTGGGCAAGGAAGTGATGTTCGTGCCCGAGATCGCCGGTGACGTGGTCAAGCAGGCGGTCGGCATCCTGCGCGCGGGCGACATCGCGATCCTCGAGAACACCCGCTTCTGGAAGGGCGAGGAAAAGAACGACGCTGACCTGGCCGCCGCGATCGCCGCGAACGCCGACTTCTACGTCAACGACGCCTTCTCCGCCGCACATCGCGCCCATGCCACCACCGAAGGTCTGGCCAAGGTATTGCCCGCTTACGCCGGTCGTTCGATGCAGGCCGAACTGGAAGCGCTGGAAAAGGCGCTCGGAACGCCGGAGAAGCCGGTTGCGGCGGTCGTCGGCGGGGCCAAGGTTTCGTCCAAGCTCGACGTGCTCAAGCACCTCGTCACCCAGGTCGATCACCTCATCATTGGCGGCGGCATGGCCAACACCTTCCTCGCCGCCAAGGGCGTGGACGTGGGCAAGTCGCTTTGCGAGCATGACCTGACCGATACCGCCAACGCAATCCTCGCCACGGCGGATGCCTCGGGTTGCACGGTCCACCTGCCTTACGACGTCGTCGTCTCGAAGGAATTCGCGGCCAACCCGCCATCGCTGCGTACCATCAACGTCCATGAAGTCGCGGCTGACGAGATGATCCTCGACGCCGGTCCGAACGCGGCGGAAACGCTGGGTGACGTGCTCAAGAACTGCCGCACGCTAGTGTGGAACGGCCCGCTCGGCGCGTTCGAGATGGAGCCCTTCGATGCCGCCACCGTGGCACTGGCGAAGACCGCCGCCGCGCTGACGGCAGACGGCTCGCTGATCTCGGTCGCGGGTGGTGGCGATACCGTCGCGGCGCTCAACCATGCGGGCGTGGCGAAGGACTTCTCGTACATCTCGACGGCGGGCGGTGCCTTCCTCGAGTGGATGGAAGGCAAGGTTCTGCCCGGCGTCGCGGCGCTGGAGGCCTGATTAGAAGAGAGGCGTCATCCCAGCGAAAGCTGGGACCGCTCTCGTTAGTGCGCCCACCCATCGGTGGGGCGCACTGACGAGAGTTGGCCGCCTCAAGATACGATAGCGGTCCCAGCCTTCGCTGGGATGACGGGGATTGTTTGAGAGAGATGGCCTGCGCATGACCGCCCGTGACCGAACCGCACCGCCATGGCAGGGCCGGTACGTCACGCTGGACGGTATGCGCGGGGTCGCCGCGCTCGCCGTGGCGCTGTTCCACTACAACATCTCGCAGGCCCCGCACGGCTATGTCGCGGTGGACTTCTTCTTCGCGCTCTCCGGCTTCGTACTGTGCCGGACGTACCTGCCGCGTTGGCAGAACGGGCTGACCACCTGGAGCTTCATGAAGCAGCGGATGGTGCGGCTCTATCCGCTGTTCCTCGCGGGCCTCGTGGTGACCACGCTCTCGGCGATCTCGAACCACTGGACGGGCAAGGGCGACGTCTACAGCTACGCCAAGATCGCCAAGTCGCTGCCGCCCAACCTCTTGATGCTGCCGTCGCCTTTCACCAACACGCTGTTCCCGATGAACGTGCCCGCGTGGTCGCTGTTCTTCGAACTCGTCGCCAGCCTTGGCCTCGCGCTGGTGCTGTTTCGCCTGCCGCGCATCGGCCAGCTTGCCGTCGCGATCGCCGCCGCCTGCTTCTTCGTGCCCGAGGTGCTGGCGCGCAATGGCGGCAATCTTGGTCCGTTGTGGAGCCAGATGGGCACCACCATGCTGCGCACCACGATGTCGTTCACCGCAGGCGTGCTGATCGCCGGACTGCCCGTTAAGGAGGTCCGTCATCCCGGCTGGCTCGGCGTTTTCTGCCTCGTCGCCATCGTCGCGATGCTGGTGGCGGACCCGGCGTTCATCCCGAAGGGCTGGTACGACGTGACCTGCGCCGTCCTCGTCTCGCCGTTGCTGGTCTGGTTGGGATCGCGCGGTGAGCCTTCGCGGGTGCTGATGCCGATCGCATGGTTCCTCGGCGAAGTGTCCTACGCGGTCTACGCGGTGCACTGGGCGCTGATGGAGCCGCTGCGATACTTCAAGGACGACCTCGGCTGGAACGAGGTGCTGATGGGCGCGGTCTACCTCGCGGCCTGCGTGACCCTCGGCTGGCTTTGCGTGCGCTTCGTGGACATTCCGCTGCGCCGCCGCCTCAACGTCATGCTGCACGCCCGGGCGCGCCACATACCGCCGCGTGCTATACCGAATTGAACGCCAAAAGAATTATGCCGCAGTTGCGAACGGAGGGGGCGCAGCGTAGGCTTTGTTTCAAGTTGCCGAACAACTCAGGAGGAGAAACCATGCAGTATTCGGAAATGACGGCCAAGATGGCCGATGGTGACGGCTTTATCGCCGCACTCGACCAGAGCGGCGGTTCGACGCCGAAGGCTCTCAAGGGTTACGGTATCGAGGAAGGCGCCTGGTCGAACGAGGAGGAGATGTTCGGCCTGATCCACGAGATGCGCGCGCGGATCATTTCGTCGAAGGCGTTCACCGGTGAGAAGGTCATCGGCGCGATCCTGTTCGAACGCACCATGGACGGCACCGTCGACGGCGTGCCGACCCCGCAGGCGCTGATCGCCAAGGGCGTGGTCCCCTTCATCAAGATCGACAAGGGCCTGGAGGACGAGGCCAACGGCGTCCAGCTGATGAAGCCCAATCCCACGCTCGATACGCTGCTGGCGCGTTCCAAGAAGCTCGGCGTGTTCGGCACCAAGGAGCGTTCGGTGATCAACTCGGCCAATGCCGAGGGCATCGCCGCCGTGGTCAAGCAGCAGTTCGAAGTTGGCCTTCAGGTGCTCTCGCATGAGATGATGCCGATCATCGAGCCTGAGGTGAACATCAAGAGCGAGACGCGCGCCGAGTGCGACACGATCCTGCGCGATGAGATCCTCAAGAACCTCGACGCTTTGCCCGAGGGCCAGACGGTCATGCTCAAGCTGTCGCTGCCGATCGTGCCGGGCACGTTCGATGCGCTGGTCGAACACCCCAAGGTGCTGCGCGTCGTGGCGCTGTCGGGCGGCTATGCGCGTCCCGAAGCCTGCGTCGAACTGGCGAAGAACAAGGGCATCATCGCCAGCTTCAGCCGCGCGCTGCTGTCGGACCTGCGTTCGCAGATGAGCGATGCGGAATTCGACGCGGCTCTCGGCGAGGCGATCGACGCGATCTACGCCGGTTCGACCCAGAAGGCGGAGGCTGCCGCAGCAGCCTGATCCTTCGGGACCGGACGGGAACAGGCGGCGCTCCAAAAGGGCGCCGCCTTTTTCGTGCGCTCAGTAACCGCCCATGAAGCGGAAGCCGAAGCGATAGGCCGACTGCGCGACGGTGCCGTGATTGTCCCCGCCCGCGACCTTGTCGGGCTGGACCTCGACGAGTTCCAGCGTGCCGTCGGCAACCGTCACCGGCTTGCCCGAGGTGACCTCGACTTCGCCGCCGCGCCCGCTGTCGATGCGCACGCGCAGGCGGACCTGTCCGGCCCAGACGCAGCGGGCATTCATCGGGCAGCGGCTGTCCTCAAGCACTGCCAGCGGCGTGATGCGCGGACCGCCCACGGTCACCGTCTGGCCGAGCGCGGCGTAAGTCAGCGAGGGCTGCGGCGCTGCGGGCGGCAGTTCCGATGGCGGCGGGTAAGTCTGGGCTGGCGTATAGGGCGGCGTGACGGCCGGGCCGGGGTAGCTAGCGGCCGGAGGCGGCGGCGCCGAAGGAGGGGGAGCAGCGGGAGGCGATGGAGCACTCGCCTGAGGGTAGGTCTGCGGATAAGGTTGCATCCGAGCCGGATCGGCCGGGGGTATTACGGTGCAGCCGGCAAGGGCGGCTCCGGTCAGGGCGAGCGCTATCGGTATCCTCATGGCGCGCCATGCAACACGCGGGCGCCTGAACGGTTCCCGAACGTGACGTGCTCGGAACGCTTGGCGTGGAGGCGCGGCGCGGCTAGAGACCTGCCATGAACGATCAAGCCGACATTCCGCGCGAACCCACGCAGCTTTACCTGATCTCGCCGCTCGATGTCGGCGGGGCTTTCCCCGACCGTCTGGCCCGCACTCTGGACGCAGGCGAAGTCGCGGCCTTCCAGTTCCGTGTCAAGGACGTGGACCAGCATGAGGCTGCGCGTCTGGCCGAGCCGCTGCAGAAGATCTGCGTTGATCGTGACGTCGCGTTCATCATCAACGACTCGATCGGCCTTGCCAAGCGTCTCGGCGCGGACGGGGTGCATCTCGGGCAGGAGGACGGCACGGTCGAGGAAGCGCGTCAGGCGCTCGGCCGCGATGCGCAGATCGGCGTGACCTGCAACGCCAGCCGTCACCTCGCGATGGAAGCGGGCGAGAATGGCGCGGACTACGTGGCGTTCGGCGCGTTCTTCCCGACCACCACCAAGGTGACCAAGCATGTCGCCGGGCTCGATGTGCTGGAGTGGTGGCAGTCGATCTTCGAGATTCCCTGTGTCGCTATCGGCGGGATCACCCCCGAGAACTGCGGTGATCTCGTGCGCGCGGGTGCGGATTTCCTCGCGGTATCGGGCGCGGTGTGGAATGGTGATGAGGAAGCGGCCGTGCGGGCGTTTCATCAGGCGCTGGCGGCGGTGCAGGGCTGATAGCCTGAACCCACCCCCAACCCCTCCCGCAAGCGGGAGGGGAGCGAGACTTGGCACGGCCTGAGCGTCAGAAATCGATCTTCGCGATCACGTCTTCCCCGAACTTCTGGGCCTGCTCCAGATATTCTGCCCGCGTATCGGTATAGATCGTAGCGCCGGAACCATCGACTCCCAGCGACTTGAGGTTGGCGAAATGGTCCAGCGCTTCCTGCGCGTTCCAGCCCGCCTTCACCGAATAGGTCGATGAGGCGATGACTTTGGGCGGCACCTCCCGCCCGACCTTTTCGCAATGCGCGGCCATGTAGGCGATGGCGTCGAGAATATCCTCGTCGCCTTCGAGGTTCGCGGTGCGTGCGGTGTCGGTGATCGCCTTGGGCACGAAGAACGGGTGCCACGCATCGCCCAGTTCCACCGCCCGACGAAGCGCGCGTTTGGAATTGCCGCCCACCAGCAGCGGCGGATGCGGGCTCTGCGCAGGCGTGGGGAGCACGCGGTTGCCGAGGGCGGTGAACCCATTGCCCTCGAAGGTGAAGTCCTTGCCGCTCCAGGCGAGCTTCATGGCCTTCATGTATTCGTCCATGATGTCGTTGCGGCTGTCGAAATCGACGCCGAGCGCCTTGTACTCCGCCTTCATGTAGCCTGCGCCGAGGCCGAGGATCACGCGGCCCCCCGTAAAGTGGTCGAGGCTCGATACGGCGCGCGCGGTGATGAACGGGTTGCGATAGGGCAGGACGAGGATGTTGGTCTGCAGCCGCAGCGTGGTCGTGGCCGCGCCCAGCATCGAGAGCATGACGAAAGGGTCCTGCGCATAGTGCCCGCCATTGTCGAGCCAGCGGGAGGAGGGCACCGGATGGTCGGTCACCGTCCCGGCGTAGAAGCCCGCCGCTTCGACCGCCTTCGCGATCTGGTGCAGGGCTTCCATGGTGCCCCATTCCTGCGGCTTGTCGATGTGGTCGAACGGCAGACTGGTGCTGAGGGTGAAGGTCATCGCTCTCTCGTTTCATGATCCGGCCTCGTCATTGCTTCGCTGCGCTCGCAATGACGAGGGAAGTGGGCATGGCTTATTCCGTGACTTCGGGCGGCAGGACCCATGCGTCGCTGCGGTCGCGCACCCATCCGCCCGAGGCCCACGATCCGCCATCGACAGGGATGATGGTGCCGGTGACGTAGCTGGCCATCGGCGAGGCGAGGAACACCGCGACGCGGCCGCATTCCTCGTCGATCCCGGCGCGGCCTGCGGGGATGCGCTTGCGGATGCCCTCGACTTGCGCGGGGCTGGGCTGGAACCATGTCGCCTCGTCCACCGGGCCGGTGAACTGGCCGCGCGTTCCCGGCGTGACCGTATAGTCGGGCGCGATCGTGTTCACGCGGATGCCGTGCTCGGCGAATTCGAGCGCGAGAGTGCGGGTGAGGTTGTTGACCCCCGCCTTGCACGCGGCGTAGACTGCATAGCCGGGCGCCGCGCGGCTTGCCTCGATGCTGGTGACGTTGACGATCGCGCCGCCGCGCTTCCCTGCGATCATCACCGGCACTGCGGCCTGCGTCGCGGCGAGATTGCTGATGAGGTTGAGGTCGATGTGCCGCCGCCAGTTCTTCTCGGCAAGGTCGAGGAACCCGCGCCGCGTCACGCCACCCGCGTTGTTCACCAGCACGTCGAGCCGCCCGAAGGTGTCCGCGGTGCGCGCGATCGCGCCTTGCAGCGCTTCCACGTCCATGACGTTGCCGGAGATACACAGCGCCTTGCGGCCGCGCGCCTCGACCATGGCGGTGACCTGAGCGCAGCGTTCCGTGATCGCCTCGATGATCGCCACGTCGGCGCCCATGTCGGCCATGCACAACGCGATGGAGCGCCCGATGCCGCCGCCGCCGCCCGTTATGAAGGCCACTTGCCCGGTCAGGTCGATGTCGCTTGGCTGCACTGGCCTCTCCGCTTTACGGGGCCGTGTGCGGCCTCCAGTCAGTTCGCGAAAGCGAACAGGTGTTCAGCATCGACCAGGTCGGCGGGCTCGTCTATATCTTTCGTGAGACCCGGCGTGGTGATCGTCACCGCGTTCAGGCCCAGCGTTTCCGCAGCGATGCGGTGGAGTTCGGCGCTGCCGGTGCCGTACTGGAAGCGAAACCCTGCGGCTCCGGGCAAGGGCAGCGAAAGTGCATTGGTGCCGGTGCCGTGGCGGTCCGTTGCGATGCCGATGGTGCAGGCGGGCACGGCGGCAAGCTGGCGCAAGTCCTGTGCATCGAGGCACGGCAGGTCTCCCGCGACGACGATCAGCCGGTCGGGCGGAGCACCCCGCGACAGGATCGCCAGCGCGTTTTCCAGCGCGGCATTGAGTCCTTCGCCATCGTCGGAGATGAAGGGCAGCGCGCCGCGTGGAGGTCCGAGCAGGATGGTGCGGTCCACCATGCCCGCTGCCGCGTCGATCACGCGCGAGAGCATCGCATCGACCAGCCTGTCACGCTCCTGCGGCGACAGCGCGGGATCGAGGCGGGTCTTGCCACGGCCGGGCGCCTTGACCGGGATGAGCGCCCAGACGGTCACGGGATGCTCGGCGCTTCGGCAAGGTTGGTGAAGCGGATGCCCGCGCCATCCGCCTTGTAGGCCTTGTTCATGTAGATGAGGATAGACGTCAGCGCTTCGGCCGCCGCCGAGTTGGCGAGCGCACCGCCCGACAGCCCACGCAGACCCATGCCCGGGCACAAGTCCACCACCGTCTGCCGCGCCGCGACGTCGTCGGAGAAGACCAGCACGTCACAGTCGATCGCATGGTCGGAATCGAGGTGATGGGCCGAGACGTTGTGGAACGCCGTCACCAGCCGCGCATCGGGGCCGAGATGCGCGCGGGCCTGCGCTGCGGCGCTGCCCTCGACGGGAAGCTGGACGCGCATGACCTTGGGCGGGACGAGCGGCACGGTCGTGTCCACCACCACCGCGTCGCCCACGCGGTCGCGGATTTGCGCGAGGGTCTCGCCTTGCGAGGCGTGCGGCACGGCGACGATCACCACGTCCTTGCCTTGTGCCGCATCGGCGTTGGCGGCATGTCCCGCCGCGCCCAGTTCCTCTGCGGTTGTCTGCGCCTTGTCGGCCGAGCGCGAGCCGATCGTCACCGCATGTCCCGCCGCGACGAGCCTGCGTGCGATGCCTTTTCCGAGGGCTCCGGTGCCGCCGATGACTGCGATGCTTGCCATACCTGTAATCTCTCCCGCGAAATTTCGCGCTCTGCATTGTCGTTGTCGGCGGCGCATCTAAGGTGTCGTTCGGGAGAACAGGATGAACGCTATTCGGGAACTGACCGTGCGACCGCTTGCCGGATTGCCCATGTTCGCCGCAGGTCAGTCGATTGCGCAAGCGATTTGCACTGCTCTTGGCGCCGAGGGCGACGGCTTACGCGATGGCGATGTATGCGTTGTGGCGCAGAAGATCGTCTCCAAGGTGGAGGGGCGCACGATCGATCTTGCTACGCTGAAGCCGGGAGAGGAGGCGCAAGCCCTCGCGGCGCGGACCGGGCGCGATCCCGCCATGGCTCAGGCGATCCTGGGCGAGAGCGCCGAGATCATGCGCCCGCACCCCGCCGCGATCATTGCGCGGCACCGCACCGGGCATGTTCTCGCCAACGCCGGGATCGACGCCAGTAACGTGGCCGGTGGAGACACGGGCACGGTGTTGCTCTGGCCGCGCGATCCCGATGCTTCGGCACGGTGTCTGCGCGCGGAACTGGCCGAGGCGAGCGGCGCGCGGGTGGCGGTGGTGATCGCCGACTCCATGGGCCGCGCATGGCGCATCGGCACCGTGGGCACCGCGATCGGCTGCGCCGGGCTCGCCGTGCTGGAAGACCGGCGGGGGCTCGGCGTCGATCTCTATGGGCGCACGTTGCAGGCGACGGTGATCGCCGTGGCTGACTCGATCGCGGCGATGGCGTCGCTGGCGATGGGCGAGGGTGACGAAGGCACGCCCGTCGCCATCGTGCGCGGCGCGGGGCGCTGGACTTGCGAGGATGACGGGCCGGGAGCGGCCAGCGGGCTGCGGCCGGTGGAACAGGATATGTTTCGATGACGGGAAAGCACGTACTCGCGCTCAGTGGCGGCGTCGGCGGGGCGAAGCTGGCGGCAGGGCTGGCGGCGGTGCTCGCGCCGGAGGACCTGACGCTGGTGGTCAATACCGGCGACGATTTCGAGCATCTCGGCCTGACGATCTGCCCCGACATAGATTCGGTGACTTACGCGCTCGCCGGGCTCAACGACACGGTGCGCGGCTGGGGCGTGAAGGACGAGACATGGCAGGCCATGGCCATGCTGCGCGCGCTGGGCGAGGCGGACTGGTTCAACCTCGGCGATCGCGACATGGGCATGCATATCGCACGCTCATGGCGGCTGCGCGCGGGCGATACCTTGTCGCAAGTGACGGCGCGGCTGACGCGGGAACTCGGTATCGCGCATGCGATAGTTCCCATGAGCGACGCCCCGGTACGTACGCAGGTCGGCACCGCGCAGGGGTGGCTGGACTTCCAGCGCTACTTCGTCGCCGAGCAGTGCCGTCCGGTGGCGACAGGCGTGCGATTTGAAGGCGCTTCGGACGCAGTGCCGTCGCCTGCCTTCGCGGCTGCACTGGCGCGTGAGGACCTTGGCGCGATCGTCGTTTGTCCCTCGAATCCGTACCTCAGCGTGGATCCGATCCTCAGCCTCGACGGTGTGCGCA
>JASGGD010000188.1:0-9824 GCA_047605225.1 Novosphingobium sp. | reverse complement strand
GGTCCACTCGCACAGCTGCTGGCGCGCTTCGTCGCGGCTGTCCCAGGCCATGACGTGCGCCCCGCTCTCGACCAGCGTGGCGACGGCGGTGAGGCCCGAACGCGCAAGGCCGAGGACCGCGTAGCGCTTGCCGGCGAAGACGGGGGAGACGATCACGCGCCTGCCCTCCTCAGCGCAGTTTCAGAGTGGCGAGGCCCAGCACCGCAAGGACGATCGAGATGATCCAGAAGCGGATCACGACGGTCGATTCCTTCCAGCCTTTCTGCTCGAAATGGTGGTGGATCGGCGCCATGCGAAACACGCGGCGGCCGGTGCGCTTGAACCAGAAGACCTGGATGATGACCGAGGCCGCTTCCAGCACGAACAGCCCGCCGACGACGGCCAGCACGATCTCGTGATGCGCGGCGACGGCGATGCAGCCCAGCGCGCCGCCGAGGGCGAGGCTCCCGGTATCACCCATGAACACTGCGGCAGGCGGCGCGTTGAACCACAGGAAGGCGAGGCCCGCCCCCATGATCCCGGCGCAGAAGATCGCCAGTTCACCCGCGCGCGGAACGTGCGGAATGCCAAGGTACGTGGCGTAGTCGACGCGGCCCGCAAGGTAGCAGATGATCGCGAAGGTGCCCGCCGCGATGATGACCGGCATCGTCGCGAGGCCGTCGAGACCGTCGGTCAGGTTCACCGCATTGCCCGCGCCCACGATCACGACGGCGGCGAAGACGTAGTAGAACGGCCCCAGCGGAATGTAGCGGCCCGACAGGAACGGCACGTAGAGGTTCGTGTTCAGCTGGCTGACGATGATGTAGGCGGCGATGCCCGCCACCACGAATTCCAGCAGCAGCCTGATCTTGCTCGACAATCCGGCATGGTGGCGCTTGGTCACCTTGTCGTAGTCGTCAAGGAAGCCGATCGCGCCGAAACCCACCGTCACCGCCACGCAGGCCCAGACGAAGGGGTTGGTCACGTCCATGAACAGGATCATCGAACCGATCAGCGCGGTCAGGATCATCAGCCCGCCCATGGTGGGCGTACCGCGCTTGGCGAGGTGGCTCTGCGGGCCGTCCTCGCGGATCGGCTGGCCCTTGCCCTGGCGGACGCGCAGCATGTTGATGAACTTCGGCCCGATCAGCAGGCCGAGGAACAGCGCCGTCATGAAGGCCGCGCCCGAGCGGAACGTCTGGTAGCGGAAGAGGTTGGACAGTCCCTCGTAGTGGAACCATTCTGCGATAAGATACAGCATCTTGCGGGCTTTCGCCCCTACCCTTCCGTCTTGCTAAGCGTCGCCACGAGCGCTGCCAGACCCACCGAATTCGAACCCTTCACGAGGATGGCGTCATCCCGTTCGAGGCCGAATGCGCGCAAGTTTTCGGCAGCTTCCCGCACAGTTGCGCAATGGGCGAAAGGCAAAGGTTTGCCAAGGCCGGAAGCCCCGGATTTCCCCAGTTCCACCGCTAAAGCGCTCATCTCGTCGCCGACCAGAATCGCGTAGTCGACACCCGCCTCACGGATCGGTTCGGCAAGGCCCGCGTGATAGTCGGGACCATGGCTGCCGAGTTCCTTCATCGAACCGAGAACGGCGATCCGGCGCTTGGCAGGCGTGCGGCCCAATTGCGCCAGCGTAGCGCGCATCGAAGCCGGGTTGGCGTTATAGCTTTCGTCGATGAGGAGCGCCTTGCCGCCCTCTACATCGATCTCCATCCGCGCACCGCGACCGGCCAGCCCGCCCATCTCGGCGAGCGCGACCCCAGCGGCACCCAAGTCGCCCTTAACGGCACGTACCGCAGCCATGACCGCCAGCGAGTTGATCGCCTGATGCTCTCCGGGCGCGGCGACGGTGTAGCACACGCGCCGGTCGCCCATGTCGATGGTGACGAGCGAGCCGCCGCCGATCGCCGGCACCGCATCGAGCAGCCGCACGTCCGCATCCGCCGCCTTGCCGAACGACACGACCTTCGCGCCCAAGGCCAGCGCCGCATCGCGCAGGCGCAGGAAGTGCGGGCTGTCGGCGGGGATGACGGCAGTGCCGCCTTCTTCCAGTCCCTCGAAGATTTCCGCCTTCGCGTCGGCGATCGCTTCCTCGGAGCCGAGCATCTCGATATGCGCGGGCGCGATCGTGGTGATGAGCGCGACGTTGGGGCGCACCTGCCGAGTCAGCGCGGCGATCTCTCCGGCGTGGTTCATGCCCATCTCGAAGATGCCGTAGCGCGCCCGGCTGGGCATGCGGGCAAGGCTGAGGGGCACGCCGACGTGGTTGTTGTAGCTCTTGACCGAACGGTGCGCGTCACCCCGGCTGGAGCGGTCGAGCGCGGCGAAGATCATCTCCTTCACGCCCGTCTTGCCGACCGAACCCGTCACGCCGATGATCGGCCCGCGCGCACGCAGGCGAGCCGCCGCGCCGAGACGTTCGAGCGCCTCCATCGTGTCCTCAACGAGGATATGCGGGCCATCGACCGGGCGGTCCACCACCACGGCGGAAGCACCTTTCGCAAACGCTGCCTCAACGAAGCGGTGACCGTCCATCGCCTCACCCTTGAGCGCGAAGAACAGGTCGCCGGGCTGGACGTCGCGGCTGTCGATCTCGACGCCGGAGACGGTGAAATCACCACTCGCCTCCCCCTTCACCGCGCGCGCGATGGCGTCTGCGTCCCACAGGACCAGCGGATTGTCCTCCAGCGGCGCAGCGGGCCAGTCGAGGATCCGGGTGATGGCGTTCATGTCCTACCTTCCCAGTGAACCGGCCATTTCCCTGGCCACGGTGACGTCGTCGAATGGCAGGACGCGGACATTGTCCCCGCTGCCGATGATCTGCCCCTGTTCGTGCCCCTTACCGGCGATGAGGACGACGTCCCCCGCACCGGCCTCGGCGACGGCAAGACGAATCGCCTCGCGCCTGTCGCCCACTTCCCGCGCACCCGCTTCCATTCCGGCGAGGATCATCGCCCGGATGGTCGCCGGGTCTTCCCCGCGCGGATTGTCGTCAGTGACGATGGCGAGGTCTGCCCCCGCGCTCGCCACTTTGCCCATTTGCGGGCGCTTGCCCTGATCCCGGTCGCCGCCCGCGCCGAACACTGCGATGAGCCTGCCCGTCACATGCGGACGCAGCGCCGCGATGGCCGCTTCCAGCGCGTCGGGCGTATGCGCGTAATCGACGTAGATCGGCGCGCCGTTCGTATTGAGTCCCGCCCGCTCGATCCGCCCGCGCACGGTGACGAGGCGCTTCATCGCTTCGAACGTCGCGTCGGCATCGCCGCCGCTGGCGATCACCAGCCCCGCCGCGACCAGCGAATTCGCCGCCTGATAGGCACCGATCAGCGGCAGGTCGATCTTGCGGACCTTACCCGCATATTCGATCTCCAGCGTCTGGCCGAGGCTGGTGGGCGTGCGCTTGACGAGGCGGATCGCCTCGCCCTTCTCGCCCACGGTGAACAGCGTCAGGCCGCGCGCCTTCGCATGCTCGATCGCCTTGTCCGACCACACGTCGTCGGCCCAGACGACCGCCGTGCCGCCGGGGGCGACGACTTCGTCGAACAGACGCATCTTCGCGGCGAAGTACTCGTCCATCGTCGCATGATAATCGAGGTGATCGCGGCTGAGATTGGTGAAAGCGCCCGCCACGACGCACGGCCCCTCGATGCGGAACTGAGACAGGCCGTGGCTCGACGCCTCGTAGGCGACATGGCTGACACCCTCGCGCGCCAGCCCCGAGAGATTGGCGAGGAAGGTCGCGATGTCGGGCGTGGTCAGGCCGGTGGAGACGGTTTCGTCCCCCGTCGTCACGCCCAGCGTGCCGATCGAGGCGGCGCGTTCGCCCGCCATGCGCCAGAGCTGGCGGGTCAGTTCGACGGTGGAGGTCTTGCCGTTCGTCCCGGTCACCGCCACCAGCGTCTCGGGCACCGGCGCGAAGAACGGCGCGGCCAGCTGCGCGAACAGGCGGCGCGGTTCCTCGGCAGCGAAATGGATCGCACCTTCGACCACGGCGTCGGGATGCGCGACAACCGCCACCGCGCCCGCCTTGATGGCGGCTTCGATGAAATCCTCGCCGTTGAACTTGCTGCCACGGAATGCGCCGAACACGGTGCCGGGCGCAACCTTGCGGTTGTCGATCGCGAAGCCGGTGACGTTGGCATCACCGTCCACCGCAGGCAGGCCGGCAGCGGCTGTGAGGGCCGAAAGTTTCATTCTCCGTCGCTCCCCTGCGGCACCAACGGGCGCAGATCGGTAGTGTCGATGTCGCGGGTTTCGTCGGGCATGACGCCCAGCAAAGGCCCAATGCGCGGCACCACGCGCTGGATCACCGGAGCGGCGTTCCAGGCGGCGGTGCGCTGGTACGAGGTGGCGGCAGTGCCCTGCGGCTCGTCCATCATGGCGATGACCACGTAGCGCGGCTTGTCCATCGGGAAGGCCGAGGCGAACGTCGCGATCAGCGAGTGGTGGCGATAGCCGCCCACGCCCGGCTTCTCGGCCGAACCGGTCTTGCCGCCGACGCGGAAGCCGGGGGCGTCCGCCTTGCGGCCGGTGCCGTACTGCACGATCATGCGCAGCAGTTGACGCACCCGCGCGCTGGTGGCGGCGGTGAACACGCGGCGACCCGCAGGCACGTCGGCAGGGGCCAGCTTCTTCAGCGTGGCCGGACGCCAGATGCCGCCGTTGACCAGCGCCGCATAAGCCGAGGCCAGATGCAGCGGCGTCACCGCGATGCCGTGGCCATAGGCGACCGTCATCGTGCGCAGGCGCGGCCATTCACCGCGCGGCCAGATCGGAAAGCCCTTTGCGGGCAGTTCCACGTAAGGCCGCTGGTTCATGCCCAGCGCTTCCATCGTCTTCTTGAGGCGCGCGCCGCCCAGTTCGTCGGCAATGCGCGCGGTCACGGTGTTGGACGAATGGATCAGCGTCTCCGGCACGTTCAGCGAGGCGCCGTAGTTGTGCAGGTCGTGAATGGTGAAGCGGCCGACGTGCAGCGGCGTCGCGGGCCACTGCTTGCCCATGTCGGTCACCACGCCCGCGTCGAGCGCGGCGGCGACGGTGATCGGCTTGAAGGTGGAGCCCAGTTCGTAGACCTGATTGGTCACGCGGTTGAAGCCGTGCGGCACGTCGCCGTTACGGGCTTCCTCGGCGGAGATGACCATGTCGGTCGGCTCGACGTGGTTCGGGTCGAACGAGGGCAGCGAGGCCAGCGCGAGGATCTCGCCGCTGTCCACATCGAGCACCACGCCTGCCGCACCCTTGGCGGCGCTGAGCTGCATGGCGCGCGCCAGTTCGTCCTCAAGCGCGCTCTGCACGCGGAAGTCGATCGACAGCGTCGCGTGGCCGGTGCGGCCCTCGTGACTGATGAGCTGGTCGTTGAAGGCCTCCTCCATGCCGACCTTGCCCTTGCCGTAGCTGTCGACATAGCCGAGCACATGCGCCGCCATCGACCCTTGCGGGTAGAAGCGCGTCGCCTCCAGCGGGAATTCCAGAGCCGGTTCGCCCAGCGCGTGGACCTTGTTGGCGTCCTCAGGCAGCAGCGACTTGCGCAAGTAGGCAGGCTTGCCCGCGCGCAACTTGGCGAGGATCTCGTCGCGGTCGAGGTCGGGGAAGATGCGCAGCAGGCCCGCAGTCACTTCTTCCGGCGAGTGGATCAGCGCCGAACCCTCGGTCATCGCCTTGGGGTTGTACCAGAGCGAATAGACGCGGAAATCGCGGGCCAGCGGCACCCCGTTGCGGTCGACGATGTCGCCACGCGCCGGGATCAGCATGTCGGCCAGATCGCCCTGACGCGGACTGACCCCGGTGAAGCCGAGGTAGACGATGCGGAAGACCGCCAGCACCGTCACCAGCATGAACACGCCGAGTATCCACAGCATGCGCGCCTTCGCCGTGAGCAGCGAGCGCTGGCGCACGTTCACCAGACGGCGGCGGCCGACCGAGACGGTGGTGGGGATCGTCCCGAGGGGAAACGCCGGGGCGTTCACTGCTGGGCAGCCTCCGCCACTTCGATGCGGGCCAGACGCTTGCCGAGCGCGGCGGCGTCACGCGCGATCGCCTCGCGCTCCGGGTCGCGGGTTTCCGACTTCGGCTTGTCCGTGATGGCAGCCGCCGTCGCCCCCGCGACCGGCGAAACCATCGCGAGCAGCGAGCCGCCCTCACCCTTTCCGTCACCCTGCACTTCGGCGTTGGCGTAGCGGATCGGCGCGGGCGCACCCGGGCCTGCGGGCACGCCAAGCGCGGCCAGCTGGCGCTCGCCCTCGATGTACTGGGCGGCGGTGGGCGCCTTGTAGCCGAATTCCAGATCGTTGAGGTCGCGCAGCGCCTGCTGGTTGGAGCGGGTCTGGAACTCGGTCTGGAGGAAGTCGATGTCGCGCTTGACCCAGACGATCTTCTTGTCGGTATCGTGGACCTGGCTCTTCACCGCGTTCACGCGCAGCGTCAGGCCCACGGTGCCTGCAAAGCAGACAACGAGGACCGAGACCCAGCCGATCGATCGGATCCGATCACTGGTGAGGTTCATGCGACTTTCCTTCGGCCGGGGGCGCCATAAGGCTCGGGGGCATTGGGGTTTTTTGGGGGGGTATTGGTACGAATGGCGCTGCGAAGCGTGGCGGAGCGCGAACGCGGGTTCACTTCCAGCTCATGCTCGCCGGGACGCACGCCCTTCGACACCTTCTCGAAAGGCGCAGGCGCGGTGGCCGCCTGCGGCAGATGGCGCGAGGTGGACTGACCGGCGCTGCTGGCATCGCGCAGGAAGCGCTTCACCTTGCGGTCTTCCAGACTGTGGAACGTCACCACCGCCAGCCGCCCGCCGTCACGCAGCAGCGTCTCGGACGCCTCCAGCGCCGCGTCCAGCTCGTCCAGTTCGCCGTTCACATGGATGCGGATCGCCTGGAAGGTACGGATCGCCGGATCCTTGGGCGCATTGCTGCCCTTGTAGGCGGGATTGTAGCCCAGCGCCTTGCGCACTACCCGGGCGAGGTCGCCGGTCGTTTCCAGCGGCCGCGCACCCACGATCGCGCGGGCAAGACGGCGCGACTGGCGCTCCTCGCCGTAGAGGTAGAGCACATCGGCGATCTGCGCCTCGTCCGCTTCGTTGACGAAGTCGGCGGCGGACATGCCGTCCTGGCTCATGCGCATGTCCAACGGCCCATCGGCGCCGAACGCGAAGCCGCGCCCAGCCTGATCGAGCTGCATCGAGGACACGCCGATGTCCATTACCACGCCGTCAACCTTGTCGATCCCCGCATCTCCAAGGCTTTCGACCATTTCGGAGAAGCGGCGGGCGTGCAACACGAGGCGCGGCGGATTGCTGGCGAGTTCGGGCCATTTCCCCGGATTATTCTGCACAGCGGCGATCGCGTCGGGATCGCGGTCGAAGGCGTGCACCGTCGCACCCGCGTCGAGCAGGCGGCGGGTATAGCCGCCGGCACCCAGCGTCGCATCGACGATGAGGTCGCCGCCCCGGGGGTTCAGGGCGGCGACCACCTCCTCAAGGAGCACGGGGATATGGGGGATACCGGGGGCACTCACGACTTCTTGGCCTTTGCGATTTCGGCTTCCTGCAGCGATCGGCAGGTGGCGATGGCGGCCTCGAACGCGGGGTCTTCGGCGTGCTTGTAGAGTTCTTCGGGGTTCCAGATCAGGATGCCGGTGCGGCCGATGCCCTGGAAGAACAGCTGCTCCCCCACGGCGGCAAGACCGGCAAGCGCCTCGGGCATGGTGAAGCGTCCGCTGCCGTCGAAGGGCACCTGCTGGAAGTTGTAGAGCTGCATCGCGCGGCTATCGCGGTTGAAGGGCTTGCCGGCGGTGTCTGCGCGCACCTGCTCGGCATCCAGCTGGGTTTCGAAATCCTCGACGCGGGAGAGGCCGAAACCGACGAGGCACTTCCAGTCGGCATGCTTGGCAAGGCACAGGACGTCCTTGCCGCTCGAATCCCGTACGGGAGAGCGAAGCTCCTTGGGCAGCACGAAGCGGTTCTTGTCGCGCAGAAGCGAGAAGCCCGGTCCGCTGTAGATGTATGGCTGCCCCGCCATGACTGTCCGAAATCGCCCCTAAGTTGCCGTCCCGGAACATGAAGACCCCCTCGCCCGGCGACGCATGCGCGCCGGTTTCCGTGACCCAAAGCGGGCACGGCAGGAATCAGCCTTTCCGATTGGCCATGGTTCTATATCGGGAATGTCGGGGATTAAAGGGAAATATGGGGATGGATGGGCACTTTTGCGCCGAAATGCGGGACTTGCGGTGAAACGTGACGGAACATTTCATGAATCAAGAGGGATGAACA
Source organism: Novosphingobium sp. (assembly GCA_047605225.1). Lineage (GTDB taxonomy): Bacteria > Pseudomonadota > Alphaproteobacteria > Sphingomonadales > Sphingomonadaceae > Novosphingobium. The sequence continues at coordinate 1,570 of JASGGD010000188.1, read as the reverse complement.
TCGCACAATATCGTTGAGAATCAGAAAGATTCTAGGTTTTCCGCGGCAATCCCGCGCCATCCCCAATTTCAAAGAGTCCATCCCCGACCTTCCCGACGGGACGTTATCTAGCGAGACGGCGCAGCAAATCGCCCAGAAATGCCGACCTTGGAGCCAGATCTGCGGAATCATCAGGGTTTTCAAGCACCGCCGCATCCGCCAGCGCCAGAACGTGCCCCCTCCCCGAGGTACAGTCGGCGAGCAATCCCGCCGCCTCGATTCGGCATTCGGCGACCACATCCCCGGCTTTCCCCGAGCCGCCCCCGGATTTCCCCAAAGGCTGGAACCGACCTGCAAGGTTGACGGGAATGCCGCCTTCCAGCCGCTCTCCGGCAGGCTGATCCTCGTCGAACTCCAGCTCCAGTCCCCAGCGTGCGAGGATCGGGGAGAGCATAGCGATGTCCTGCGGCCGTCGGGGATCGCCGGGGCCGAACCGGGAATGCGCGGTGAGCATCGGGTCCACGAACAGCAGCACCCGCCCTCCCCCGCGCACCCATCCATCGAGCGCGACGTTCTCCGCTGCCGTCAGCGGACGCGGCTGGGCGAGCACCAGCACGCCGCTCTCAGGCAGCGGCAGCGCGCCTTGCGCATTGGCCAGGGTATCGAGCGGGATGACGCGACCGCGTTCACGCAGCGCCTGCAGCACCCAGTGCGGCGCGCTATCGTCGGCAAGGAGGCCCTTGATGTCCTCGCTCTCGTTCCAGGCAATCGGCAGGCTGGAATAGAGGCCGATGACCTCTTGCCCACCAGGCGCACTCGCATCGCCCTGACCGCATGCGGTCAGCAGCAGTGCCAGCAAAAGCGAAAGGTCAGGGCGTCGCCTGCGCCGAGGGAGCACCGGTCATATCCATGCCCGGCGTCGGGGACGTCGAGGCTCCGGGGTTCTGGCTGGGCGTCGGTGTCGGGCTGGGATCGGCGGCGGGAACCACGCCGATGTCGGCCAGCGGATCGCTGGCAGCCTTGGTCGGCTTGGCATCGACCGCCACCACCTGCTGGATCGGATCCACCGTATCGGTGAGCCGAATCCGGTCGCGAATCACGTTGGCGAGGCCGACGATCAGCAGCATCGCGCACAGCCCGAAAAGCCCGATCTGCAGCCGATAGACGGCCTGCGACCTGAGTTCACGGGCGGAGGGCGGCGCGAAGTGCTGCGCCGTTTGCAGGGGTTCAAGAATTGTATGCGACTCGATCATATAGGCGGACGATTTCCTGCCGTGTGTGACAGGTTTACATCACCTCGCGAGCCAAGGGAAGACGGGGAGATTCTTCGCCTCCAACCACTCGGCATTGTAGAGCGAGGAGAGGTAGCGGAAGCCGGTATCGCACAGGATCGTGGCGACGCGCGGGTCTTCGCGGCCTTCCTCCACCAGCTTGCGACCGAGCGCCACTGCGCCCGCCACGTTGATGCCGGAGGACAGGCCAAGACACAGCCCTTCCTCGCTCAGCAGGCGGCGGACCCATTCGAGGCCATCCTCATCCGAGATGCGGAACTGGGTGTCGATCGGCGCGCCTTCGAGGTTGGCGGTGATGC
>JASGGD010000187.1:0-9937 GCA_047605225.1 Novosphingobium sp. | reverse complement strand
CCTCGATTACGGTGATGGCGTTCATCCTTCACCCCCGTTCTGGCGGGCGCGGGTGATGAGGGCGGCAACGTCGCGGTGCCAGCCTCCGTAACACCGGGGCACAAGGCGGTCGGCGGCACGCTGCAATTCTGCGACCAACTCCCCCACCAGCTTTTCCTGATCGTCAAGCCGCGTTGCGATAATACTATCCCACCATGCTTGCAGGTCGGTGTAACCGACCGCTGCAGCGGCAAGCGCCATTGATTCGGACGGATAGAAGCCGGGAAGCCATCCGCCATCGTCTGCCACGGAGAAGCTACCAGAATCGACGTTCCAGTGCACTCGCGTCCTCGTCTCCTTATAGCACTCTACCCTGTGGCGGCCGTTCCCGTTGGTATAATAAAACGGGGCGTGCGCATGAGCGCTCACCACGCCATCTTCTGTATATGTGACCTGATCCAAGGAGGAGACTGGAGGAAAAGGAGCTTCCTGCCACATGGTCGGAGGCTCGTGGAAAGTAAAATCTGATCCGGAGTTCGGGCCGCCATCGGTCCAAGCGCTGCGGACAACGCCATCATCGTCCCTATAAGCTACCCCGTATTCCATGCCCCCGTTACCCTTTTCGCCGTTGGGCATCCAGAACATGGCCCGCGTTCCTTCGGGATAGGTGGAAATGTCGAACCACTTCGCCAGCTTCTCCTGATCGGAGGCCGCCTTGAGCGCAGCGAGTATGCGCCGCCAGTCGTAGCCGGTCAGGTTGGCGATCTTCCAGCGATCCTTTCCGGTGGCGTTTGCCACATACTCGACCCTAGCAATCAATTCCGGGTCTATCGGCTTTTGCTCGGTCGCGGCGGGCAGAGAGGCGAGGGCAAGGCTTGCCTCCTGACATCGCGCCGCAAGAGCCTTTGCATGTTCGGGAATGGGCAGCTTATCGGCGTGAGCCGCGAGCACTGCGCCAGCGCACCCCACCGCCGACGCCAACGCGCCGCCCACCGCCTCCGCTGCGTCTCGCTGGTTGGTCATGCTGTCGTCCTGGTTCATACTTCCCCCTGTCGGTGATATCGGGCCCAGCCTCGGGCATGCTGGCGAATACGGTCCCACTGCTGGCCTAGCTTCCATGGATGAGTGTCGGGCGGCAGCACGGTGGTGACGATGCCATCCTCGATGACGATGCGCTGGCCGGTGCCGAGGCGGACGTACTTCGCGCCAATGCTCGCAGCGCAGCGGGTGGCCGGGGTGTCCAGCGCGGCGATAGCCTGCCCCTCAGTCGAAACACCGGGCAACCGCTCCATGGCGCGATCGATGGCGTGGGAGCTTATGGTCAGCATGGATCAGCCTCCCGGCAGTCGGGGCAATCGACCTCGTCGCCTTCCATGGTCAGGATACGGTGTACGTCCTGACAGGTGCGGCAGGCGGGACCAGTGCGCGCCGGGGCTTCGGCAACCGGCATAGCCGCAGCGGTGGCGCCGACGCGGGAGACATAGCGGTCGTCATCGGTCCGGCGCAGGTGGCCGCGCGTCTCTCCGACTTCGAGCCACGAAACCGGCAGGGCATCGATCTCGACCTGGTCGACGTCACCGGCGGCGAGGCGCGCCATCATCTCGTCGAACCGGGCCTGCTTCTCCCAACGGACGGCGCTGATTGCGCGCTGGCGCTGGTGCAGCGCATCGTCCGCGCGCTCCCAGCGGCCGAGGATCTCGACGCATTCGGACGTGCTGGGGTAGAACCGGCAGGTGCGCAGGGCTTCGGTCACCATGAACTCGATCGCGTCTTTCGGGCGCTGGCCGATCGCGATCTGGTAGGCGCGGACCCGGAGCTTCCCGCTCAACTCGTCATCCCGGCGGCGGGGCAGGGCGTCGAGCATCAGCAGGCATTGCGCGAAGAACTGGTCATCCTTCATTGGCATGGCGGGCAGGGGAGCAACGGCGACGGCCTGCGCTGCAGCCAGTTGGCTATCCGTGAGCCGGGCGACGACCGAATGCGATGTCGGTGAGCTCTTGGGTGAAACCGTCTGCGTGCTGCGAAGAACGGCCGGCAGTACCTCGCCAAGCGTCCGGATTTTGCTGTCGTGCTGCATTTCGATCTTCCTTCGGCGGATAGAGGCCGGTCCAGCTGTGTTCGGTGGCATCGTCGAGGATGGCGCCGGGGTCGTGGCCGTCGGCGCGCCAGCGCTCGAGCTTTTCGACCATCAGCTTGACGGCGCGGTCGGTCAGGGGCTTCCGGATGCGGTTGCGCATGGCGACGTATCCGTTCCACGCTTCCATCGGCATCCAGTCAGGGATGGTCGGCTTGGCCTTTGCCGCCTTCTTGCCATCAGGCTTGTCAGCGGGTGCCGCGTTCTCAGGATGCGAAGCATCCAATGACGGTTCCTGATGGTTCATTGACGGTTTGGGTGCAGATTTTGCGGGGGTAGGGTGCAAATTCTGCGGGGGTTTGCGCGAGTTTTGCGGGGGTGCAGGAATTGCGGGGGTGCAGGAATTGCGGGGGTGGATGTAATAGTTGCAGCCGCGCCCCAAGACCTGGTTGCGCGTTATGTGGCCAGCGGTTTCCAGCGCCGAAAGCATGGCCTGCACCGTGCGTTCGCTCTTGCTGCACTTCTTCGCTAGCGAGGCCATACCTGGCCAGCAGTGGCCTTCATCGTTCGCGGCGTCAGCCAGCGCGAGAAGGACGATCTTCTGGCTTGCGTCGAGATTCATTTCCCACACGGCACTCATGATCTTGATGCTCATAGGATCACGACCTCCACGCGGCCGGGCTTCTCGGGCTCGGCAAAGTGGTACTCTGGGCGAAACCGGCGATCGTCGACGCCAAGGGCGCTCGCGATCCCGTCGCGTGCTGCTTTGAAACCGCCGATCATGTTGTCGTCGTCACGGTGGCGACGGTCGGGCGGATAGAAGGTCACCTTGACCCGGATTGATCCGGAAGCGGGCAGCGCAGCCCGGCAGGAGTGGAAGCCGTCGCTGGCTTTCGTAGACCATGCGGCGTCTTCTCGTGCATTGCGTTTCGGATTGATCTTGGCGCGCCAGTGTAGCCGCGCATTCGGGGACAGGCGCTTGTCGGGCCAAGGCAGCGTGATGATCATTGGCGCGTGCCCTCTGGCTGCGCCAGCAATTCGTTCATCCCGAGCCGGCGAGCTTTACGCTCGAGGAACTCGACCTTCGCACGCGCGGCGGCCAGCTGCCTGGGCAGGTAATATCGCTGGTTGTATTCCTGCAGCGGAGTCACAGCGGCGGCCACTCCAGGACCGGAGCGTCCACGCCCTTGGCACGCAGATCGGCGCGGATCTGATCAGCCATGTCGCGGCGGCGCTGGCGGGCAGCATCGGCGCGCTTGCGGGCGCCATGGGCGGCAAGCGTGGATGCTGCAGCCTGGGGGGGCGGCACCGGAGCAGGCTCCGGCCTGTGGCGGCGGAAGAGCCCCAACATCAGTCCAGCCCCAGCGCGGACTTGTAGAGATCGAGGATGCTTTCCATTTCGCGGCGGTCGTCCGGCTTCATCTTCCGGAGGCGCACGATCTGGCGCATGATCTTGACGTCGTACCCGACGGCCTTGGCCTCGGCGTAGACGTCCTTGATGTCGTCAGCGATTCCTTTGCCCTCTTCCGCCAAGCGCTCGATGCGCTCGATCAGGAGGCGGAGGCGGTCGTCTGTTTCTGCAGCCATGGTCAGTTATCCTTCAGAGCATCACGGGTTCGTCACCGGCGGCGCGCGCGATCCAGTCGGCGCGATCGGTGCAGGCGTCTTGGAGCGCTAGAAGCGCATCCCTCTCTTCCGTCATGGCGGCGGCGCGCTTTTCGCTGGCGCGCTTGGCGCGGCGCTCAGCCAAGCGCACAACCTGCTCATGGGCTTCGAGGGTAGGGAGGAGCATCAGGCCACCGCGCGCAGCTTGGCCGCCTTGTTATTCAGGCGGACCACTTCGCAGTCGGAGAGCTCACGCCCACCGGGGCTATCGGGATGGTGGGCCTCGCCCTTGGCAGCGAGGAAGTCGCGGGCGGCCTTCTCGATCTCGTCATGGCAGATTCCGTCCGGAACCATCACGATGGCGTGGCCGGAGGGCAGCAGCAGCGACAGCAGTTCGTCCGGCAGCACGTCGATCAGCGCATCGAGCGCCGTCATCGGCATCACCGTCTCACCGGCGGCATAGTTACGCACACTGTCGAGACCGAGGTCGGCGTCGGCGGCGATCATCTTGAGGGTCAGGCCGTAGCGGGTCGGATCCTGCGCGATGCGGAACATGCGGCGCTGGCGGTCGAGGATTTGCGATTTCCGGTCCATGATTGTCCGAGCCTCAGTTGTTAGCAGTCGCAGCATGAGCAACGACGTGATCAGAAAGGCCCGGCCCATCCGCATGGCGGGGGGTATCGTCTGCGAACAGGCCGGGCAGGGTGCTGGGCGGGGCGCTCAGCGGAGAGAAATGGCCGGTGCCGCGTTGGGCAGTCACCGGCCTGCGACCGTCAGGGACGGCGGGGGAATTGTGGAAGGGCGCGACGTGTGCGAGAAACACAGCCATCCCCTCAGAGTAGCCCAAGCTGGAGAGCAGGTCGGTGACCAGTCGATCCAGCATGTGGTGGGCAGTATGGCCGTCGTGCTGCATCACGATTTGCTTGCAGACGGCTGCGAACTGCTCGGGGGAAGCGACCTTCCTCGAGACGGTCGAGATAGTCTCGCCGTCCGCGCCACGGGTCTGATGGGAAAAGCGGGCTGTCATAGCGCCACCCATTCTGCGCACCGCTGGTGGCGTCCGCAGATCCGAAGGGAAATTCCCTCGCGACCAACACCCCCCGCATGTGATGCAGTTCCGGCCAGCGATTGCCGAGGTGCGGCGTGATCTCGTCCATACGACGCCACCACGCTTCGCAGCCCACGTCCTTGTCGGCTCCGGTTCCGGTCCAGCCTAGGCAGACGCGAGGATACTTCTCGCATAGCCTGAGCAGCCGTTCGATTGGTCCGTCCATGTGCCACAGCGGAGCGCCCTTCGCCGTGCCGAACGGCCACTGCGGCAACAAGCTGTCGTTGAGCTGCGAAGGCGCGCCGGGCGCGTCGGGAATGACGGCCCATCGTCCAGGGTGGAACAATCGCTGCTCCAGCCAATCGAAGTACGGCGTCCAGTCCTCGCGAATGAACCAAGGCTCGCCGCGTTTGACCGCCGCCATCCACTCGGAGAATGCACCGTTGTCGAAACATGATGTCGGGGCTCAAAGCCTCGACTGCCTCCACGTCGTTCGGATGGTAGAAGCTGACGCAGAACGACCGGCCAGCACCGATGCCAAGCAGGGCGGCGCGGGGAGTGAGCGGAGTTCCGTGATAGATTGTCGGCGCGGCCATGGCTCAACCCTTGACCCAAGGCGCGAGGCCGACAGCGAGGCACAGGGCCATGCACACGGCCAGCAGGAGGTATCCGAAAGCGAGGCGGGCGGGGCTCATGCTGCCTTCCGATCGAAGTATCCCCGGCGGCTCAGTTCTTCGACAAGCGCGTCAGTGGTGACGTCGTGAAGGGAGCGCTCAGACTGGTTCACGATCTCGATCGCACGGGCGCGGCCAATGGTCCGGCGGATGTATCCGCGCTCGACCAGCGCACCCAGCAGGCGGTGAACGCCGCTCTTGGACACGATGCCAACCGCGGCTTTCATCTCGTCGAACGACGGCGCGACGCTGCCTGGGCCAGACATGTAGCTCTCAAGGTAACGGAACAGCTGAGACTGCTTGGGGGTGAGGCCGAGGCTCATGCGGCGCGGCCTTGCGGACGCTCCAGTTTCGCAAGCGTGGCGAGGGCGCTGTGATACGTGCGCATGGTCATCGAACCGCCCGCCCTGATCTCGTCGAGGCGCTTTCCGTTGCCGAACAGCTTGCGGGAGAGCGTGGAGGTACTTGCCCCGGTGCGATGCGCCAGCGCGTCAACTCGCGCGATCAGCTTCTGAGTGTCATCCATGTAAGGAATATGTAGAATGCTACACGTAACGTCAAGTAGCATTCTACATTGTGTAAATCGCTACATGCCGTGCGATTTTGCGTTCATGGATTTCCGTGACCGCATACGCTCTGTCATCTCTGAAAAGCGCCTGTCTGTGAGGGAGGTTTCCCTTCGTGCAGGCTCTGACTCCATGCTCAGCAAGGTACTCAATCCGGACAAGCGCGGTGGGATCAAGTCGCCTACGATTGACAAGCTGGAGGACATTGCGCGGGCGCTGGGCGTGGCACCTGGCTGGCTTGCTTATGGCGATGTAAGCAAGCTCAGTGAGCCAGCCCTTCAAGAGATGGTCGAGACGGCTGTAGAGGAAATCCAAGCTGGAATGCGGATCGAGGAGATTCGCCGTACCGTCGCATCAGCGCTTCGTGACCAGCTAGCGCTGCATCTAGCTGTTGGCGCAAATCCGGGCACTTCGGACGAAGCGAGCGCTCACGACAAATCCGTTCCACCTCACGCTCCCACCAATGGAGACGAGCAGGAAGGATCGCGCACCTCATGAGGCAGGTGCTGCATCCGATTTCGCACTGGGGTTCCGACATTACCAGCGCCATCGAATCGCCTCCTTGTTCCCTCTCTGTTCTCATATGAAGGTGAACGTGTCTAGGAAATTTCCTACGGTCGGAGTGGATCAATGATCCTCGCCCAACTGCACGTCCACGGCGGCGGCGGACGCAAGATCAAGTGGGGCCTGCACAAGTTCGCGGCGCTGCCGTCACCAGGCGATCTGGTCGAGGCGACGGGTCCGGACGGCAAGCTCCATTACCTCACGGTCAGGCATACCGAGTTCGGAGCGGTCCCAGCTGACAGCGTTGAGGAGCCGCAGGCCATCGTCGTGACGGACTGGAAGGTGGCTTATGAGGGGTGAGCGAATGACCGCCAGCGCCGGGCGGGGGTAAGAGTGGGCATTCAGCAATTTTGCGTGCAACTTGTTATCCATTTATTCATTTGACCTGCAGTACGACCTATCATAGTGATAGTTCATGAGTGCAAACCCTTCGGGCAAAGCGGTTGCCCAGTTCCGTCCTAAGCCCACGCAGCTCCTCGAAGCCATTCGAAGGGCTGCGTCAGATTCTGCGAATGTGAGATTTGGAAATCACGCGCTGGATCGGATGGAAGAGCGGGGAATTACGACGCTCGATGCGCTTCGCGTACTCCGCGCGGGCGACATCAAAGGGTCGATAGAGCCGGGAATGAACGCAGGAGAATGGAAATGCAAGATAGCCAAGCTAATGAAAGGAAGTCGTGAAATAGGCGTTGTTACGCTCGCAATGAGCAATGGCCGCCTTTTTGTTAAGACTGTCGAATGGGAAGATTTGAGATGAGCGAGACCTTCTACTTGAATAGTGAAGACGTCCGCAAAGAACCAGTTTTGTACCGAGCTTGCGGGCTTGATGAGATATATCTACTCAACGGCTATGATTTGGAAGATCATGACGGGGAGCAGTTCATGTCTGTCCAGAAAATGGAAGAGTTGCATCAAGCGATTGGGCGCCATCTGGTCACCCACCGAAAGGGACTGGCGCCAAAAGAGATCAGGTTTCTCCGCAACACCATGGATCTGACGCAAGCCGAGTTGGCTGCCCGTTTGGGCAACAACGCGCAGTCGGTGGCGCGCTGGGAAAAGGGTGAGTGCGAGGTGCCTGGGGCTTCCGAAAAGCTTCTAAGGGTAGTGTTCCTTGCCTCATTGCTCTCGGATGGCGAAATGGCGGCTCTGAAGGATTTCCTCAACAGCAGCCTGCGTGCGCTTGATGAACTTGACGAGACGGCTACCGCGCAAGGCCGGTTTGAGCTTGGCGACATGTGGCATGAGAAGCCAGCAGAGGTGCGGCAACTCCAATGCGCCTGACATACGCTGTCCGATAAGCGCCCAAAGCCCCGGCTCACCACCGGGGCTTTTTTGTGCCCAGGCACGAAATATGTAGGATTCTACATTTTAGGCTTGACGTGTAGCATTCTACATATAGATTGACCCCAACACCCCAGCAGTGAGCCGCAAGCGCAGACCTGCCGGGACAGTTGGAGGTCTACCCCGTGAACATCACTCTACAGACCCGGTACACTGACGGAACGGTCCAGCACGAGCGCTGCACCGAAGCCGACGATCTGACCGCGCTGCTTTCGCACCTGGCTGCCAACTGGCACCCCGCGCAGGCTGGCCGCGTTCCCGGCACCGATCGCTTCTACCTGAACAACCGCCTGCTTATTTCAATCGACGGCGCCGAGTTCGAGCCGGTCTATTCCATGCTCGCTCGCCTCCATACTCCGGTTGGACTGGCGGCATGACGGCGCTCCTCAACCAGCGTTCGCGCGACCTTGGTTACGCCAAGGGCCTCCTGCAGTCGCTCATCATCGCGGCGGAAATGCCTGCCGATGTTCGTGAGCAGTCCATGATGCGCGTCGCCAAGATGGCCGAGGACGCCCTCAAGGGGAGGCTGGCGGCATGAAGAACGCCTCTCTCAACGGCAAGCCCTCGATGCCCTCCGCATGGTCTGCACAGGTTCACGGACCTGTCCAGCGCATGACGGCCGAGGAAGCCCGCAAGGAGCGTATCAGCTGGATTGCGCTCGGCGTGTTCGGCTTCGCAACCGGTATCGTGCTTTTCCTCGCGTTCGCCCACGCTTGCGGCCCGGTGCCCGCGTGACGCGCAGCGCTAACCCCCTCCCAGCCGTCGCACCCACCAGCAATCCCCCCGCTGGTCAGACGTCCCTCCATTCCCTCGGTACGGGTGCTGCCGAGGCAACGGGAGATCGCCCGTGAACGCGCAGTCCAAGATCGATGTCCCTGTAGAGGAAAGGCCGACCGGCCTTGCGCTCCTGCGCGCGCCATTCCCGCCAAACCAGATCAGCAAGCTACCCAAGGAAACGAAGAGCCAGATCGACGCCCGGAAGGCGAATAGGGATCTGATGGTCTGGAAATGCCCGGAATGCGGCAACGCCCATCACAAGAACGCGGTTCACCTCGATTACGTCGGCCACGCCGCGCTCACCGACCGCCTGCTTGATTGCGACCCGGAATGGAACTGGGAGCCCGTCATCCTCCCCGGCCTGCCGAACCCCGGCAACGGCATGTGGATCAGGCTCACGGTCTGCGGCGTCTCGCGCATTGGCTTCGGTGACGCGGGCGGGAAGCAGGGCGGTGATGCGATCAAGGAAGTGATCGGCGATGCGCTGCGCAATGCTGCGATGCGCTTCGGTGCCGCTCTGGACCTCTGGCACAAGGGCGACCTTCATGCCGACGAGGCGGAAGAGGGCGAGGCCACCGCGCAGCAGACTGGCCAGCAGCACGACCAGCGCGACCAGCCCCGCATGATCAGCCAGCACCAGTGGGCCAAGATCACCGATTTGCTCAAGGCCACCCAGGTCAATGCGAAGACGATCCTCGATCACTTCAAGGTCGACAACCTCCAGAAGCTCACCGAGCGCCAGGCCATCAAGGTGGTCAACCAGCTGGAGGACAAGCTGGCCGACCTCGCCAAGTCCGAAACCAACCGCGCCGCTGACACCGCGCCCGCCGACGACATCGGCGAAGATTCCATCCCCTACTGACAGGAGCCGTCATGACGGATACCACTACGCCTGCCCAGGTGACGGCTTTCAAGGCCTTCACGCCCAGCCTGACCTGCCGCGATTTCCAGTTCGAGATCGGAAAGACCTACGAGCACGATGGCAAGGTCATCGCCTGTTTCTCTGGCTTCCACGCCTGCGACAATCCGCTCGATACGCTCAGCTATTACCCTCTAGTCAGTGAGGACGGATCGTTCGGTCGTTTTGCCCGCGTCACCATGTCGGGAGAGATCAGCCGCGAGAACCAGAAGGACACGAAGCTTGCAGCGGCCAAGATCACGATCGACGTGGAGCTTAAATTCCCCGAGTTCATCAAGGCTGGTGTAGACTGGCTGATCGCGGCGACGAAGGTTGCGGTCGGTGCCGATACGGATAGCAGCGGCGACGACGCCCAGATCGGCAGCAGCGGCGACGACGCCCAGATCGGCA
>JASGGD010000186.1:0-9958 GCA_047605225.1 Novosphingobium sp. | reverse complement strand
CGAACGATCCCAGTCGAAGAAGACCATGAATGACTGCGGCGCCGCGACGGGCGGCGGGGGCGGCGGCGGGGGCGGCGGCGGAGCAGCCGGTTCGCCGAAGTTGTACGCCAGGGTGCCGAGCAGCGAGTGCGAACGCCAGCGGGTGCTGATGTTCTCACCGGCCGGGCCGACCAGGTCGACGTTCGACACGTTCATGAAGCGGTACTTCAGACCCACATCCCAGTGCGAGCTGATCGGAGCACGGATGCCCGCGATTGCCTGCCAGGCGAAGCCCGTGTCCGAATCGTCGATCACGTCTGCGTGAACGCGAGCGACACCGGCACCACCGCCGACGAAGCCCTGCAGGCCGTCGTCAGGACCGAAGTCCAGAAGGCCGTTGACCATGAACGACAGGTTGCTGGCGTCAGCGCCGCCCGAGTTCTTGATCGCAGCCTGGCGATAGCTGGCTTCGGTTTCGAGACGGAAAGGACCGAAGTCGTAACCGAGCGTCGCGCCGCCGTCGAAGCCCTTCTTGAAGTCGATCGTGGTGCTGTCACCGTCGACGACAGTGTCAGCGTCTTCGACGATCATGCCGCCGAAGTCGAGTTCAAGATACCACGACTTGTCGCGCGCCAGCGCGGGAGTGGCGAAGGCGGTCGAAGCCAGCGCCAGTCCAAGGACGAGTTTCCTCATACGTTTCCCCTACAAAGAGATTTGGAGCCACCGAGTGCGAGAGTGTCTAACCCCTTGGCTTTACGTGTGCAAGCGCACATTAGACGCGACTGTTGCAAATTTGTCGCGTTTGCGGGGGCTTGGGAGGCTGTTGCGCCCTCACTATTCAGAATCAGCAACACCCCTGAAACCCCTGTTTCCTTGCGCACGTCAAACCGAGGGCAGAATACCCAAGGCCTGGAGAGCCGAGATCAGATCGTTGATCGCGGTCCGAGCCTCCCCATCAACACTCGTCCCTCCAAGTGGTTCCAGAGGAAGCGAACCTTTTCTCCAGAAACCGAAAAATAGCATTTCGGCACCGCTCGAGGCATCGAACACGCGCATCCCGTCGCGCGGCGGGACAAAGGCCCAGCCGGAACCGCGACACAGTGCGACGGCCCCGTCCTGTCCGGACCAGTCGCCGGTGGCGTCGGCGGCGACGATCCAGGCTTCGTTTTCTACGGAATTTTCCGGAGGTGTGGGCGCTTCGCCCAGCACAAGGCAGTGCATCAATGCATCACTCAGCATGAGCGCCTCGTTGACGAAGACTTCCTTCTGGGCCTGCCCGGAATGGAGCAGCGGCAAGGCAAAGCGGGGGCTTGCGTCGGCGAAATTCAGCGGTTCGGGCATAGTGGGTCTCCATGGGTTCGGTCGGGGCGTTCGTCAGGGAAGGGGCGCGAGAGTAAGGGGCAGCGAGAGCGCATGGGTGCCTTGCTGGCGCACCCGGAACATTGCGCCTGCGTTGTCGGCGTATTGCGCGAGGACGGCGGCCTCAATGCGAAGCTCGGGCGTGTCGGTGGCCCACCGGGCGAGCGGGGCATCGATCGGCCCGAGCGTCACGAGATAGCGCTCGGCCTGTTCGACGAGGGGTACGTCCACGCCGTCCTGCCACGACCAGCCGCCCCGCGCCCGGCGCGTCCATGAGAATGTCCAGGAGCCGTCTGCGTCGATGCCGCGTCGGGCATGAACAGGCGAAAGCGGGCGCAACGCGATGCCATCAAGGTGGACGGGCGAGGCGACCGGTTCGCTGTCTCCACGCCCGATCGCAAGGACTTGCCGAGACGCAGCGAAGCCGAGCTGTGCTGCATCGACGGGCGTGATTCCGGAGCCCAGCAGCACGAACGTCTCTGCGGCCGCGTGGGATGCGATGGCGGATTCGCTGCCGCCCCGGCCGCGCAGAAGGCCCGCGAGTCGCCAGCGACCATCGCCCAGCGCCGTCGCGGACAGGAACTGCACGATTTCCTCGCCGATGACGGCGAGGTTTGCGCCATCGGCGATGCGGCGCGTGTCGCTGCTCGCCAGTTGCATCGCGGGATCGAGGAGTTGGACGTCGAGTTGCGCGGATCGATCGAACAGCAGCGGGGTGGCCGAGGGCAGGACGGAGAGCGCCGTACCCATGACCGCGCGGGTCCGGCCGCTGGCGCCGAGTGATAGCAGCGCTCCATCGCCCCGGTCGGCGTAGAGCGCAGCGCCGCTCCATCCCGGGCTTTCCGAGGAGGCCGCAGCGACGGTGCGCGATACATCGGGCGATCCTGAGGCGGGATCGAACGGCAGTTCGAACGCTGCAAGGACGGTTGCGCCAGACGGGAGGTCGGGTGCGGGATTGCCCCGGCCGGGAGCGGCGGCGAGGGCGGGCGGTGTTGCTGCACCTGTGGGCAGGGCGCGCTCCAGCGATAGTTCAACGCCGCCGTCGCGCCATTCCCACTCGCGGATGCGCCATTGCCCCGCGATATTGGGCAACGTGACGAGGGCGCCCGGGGCGACCTGCGGATCGAGTTCGCAGGTGCGCCACGAGATGCGGTCGCGGGTCCAGTCGATCCGGCGCGCGGCGGCCTCGATCAGAGTGCGGGCGGTGGCGGCGTCGAGGGCGGCGGGGAGGTCGATGGCGCCGGGTTCTCCGGCAAGGCTTCGGCCGGTCGCGCGCTGGAGGCTGGCCTGGTAGTCGCGCTCGACATCGTAGTAGCGCAGGATCGAGGGCGGGTTCTCCGCCAGAGCCGCGCGGTGGCGGGCGAAGCCGGTCCGGGCGCCGAAATCGTCATCGCCGGTCGCGACTGCGGGTTCAGGCAGGGCGATGGCGGCGGCTTGCCTGCGATCACGTGCGATCACGAGGTCCTCACCTGAGGCATCGACCTCGAGCGGCAGGATCTGCGCGAAGGTCTGCAGATCGGCGGCGACGGTGCTTTCGCTGGTGTAGCCGATGACGTCCGTGAGCGGGATGGTTGCATCGACATCGTCGACCAGTTCGCCGACTATGTCCTGCAGCGAAAAGTCGTCGTCCGCGATGATCTCGAACGTGAGCGAGGGAATGCGGTTGTAGAAGCCCGAAAGGTCGAGGTCTTCGAACACCACATAGGTAATGCCGCGATAGGCGGGGCAGCGGTCCGATCCTTCGGCCGACGCGATCAGCGGATCGGCGGGTTGGTCGCCGGAGCCGGTGTGGATGCGCAGGGTTCCGGTAGCCTTGAGGTCTCCGCCGGCCCCGCGCAGTAGTTGTCCGTCGGCCCAGATGCGTCCCAGCGCACCGATCGGGCGGCTGGCGAGGGCGACGGCGAAATTCGCCGAGTAGCTGTAAGTCGTGACCGAAGGGCTGCCCTTGCCGGTGCCCTGCACCTCGCTGCGCTCGACGAGGTCGGTCGCCCAGATGACCGAACCCGCCGTGCGCATGCGGCCGAAGTGGCGGGGCAGGACTTGCCCGTAGGTGGAGGTGGTCACCGCGAGGTCCTTGAGACGCGGTCCCTCGCGGCGGTCCGAGCCGAACAGCGCGGTGTCGAACTGGCGTCCTACGAGCGAGCCGATCGCCCCGCCGAGGGGGCCTCCCAGCGCAGTGCCGATACTTCCGAAAACGAGTGTGGCCATGTCAGTTCCCCGGATTCGATGTGAAGCGCCAGTGGTGGATGCGCGGCCATTCCGGCGGCAATGCGCCATGGACGACCCGGCGCAGGCCCGCATGGGCATGGACCACGCTCCGGGCGCAGGTCGCGATGGCAAAGTGCAGCTGGCACGCGGACGGGCGCACCATCACCACGTCGCTGGGCCGGATTGTATCGTCGACCGGCTCCAGCCCGATCGGGGCGAGGTCGAGCCAGGCGGAGGGAACAGCACGGGTGCGCAGCGGATAGCCGTTGGCGAGGCGGACCTTGCGGCCAGTCCTGCCCAAGGCGACCTCGACTACGCCGACGCAGTCGAGCCCTACCCCCGGCTCGCGACCATGCAGGCGGAACGGTGTACCGACCAGCGCCAGCGCTGCGGTCGCAAGGCACTGCTCCGTCACTGCGCCGGTCCCGGATAGCGGGTGAGCATGTCGTTGCCCGGCAGGAACGGCTCGCCCCGGAAGTTCACCGCATTGTCGAAGCGCTGCGAGCAGGTGTCGAGCGTATGGTCGCAGCCTTCGCGCAGCAGGGCGCGGGTGCCCGGCTCAAGCGTCTCGGCGAGGGGAACGTCGAGGATCAGGCCGCTCGCGGTCCCGCTCATCACGTCCATCGCCACCCCCGCCTGTGGTCCGTCGAGCCAGCGCAGATATCCGCCCGCGTGATCGGCGACGTCGGGAGCGCCCTCGAACAACGCCGCATTGGCGGCGATATCGATGCTGACGAGGCGAACCTCGCGGGTGAACTTCTGCGGATTGAGGTTGCAGCCCGGCGCGCAGAACCCGGCGCGGCAGGCCGGGCTGGTGCGCGGCGTGGGATCGCGCCACAGTTCGGCCTTGCGCGAGACGAGTTCGGCGGAGAAGGCGCCGTCGTCCTCGCTGACCGTGCCGATGGTCCCGGCATAGAGCACCTCGCGCTCCAGCGTCTCCCAGTCGACGAGGCCGATGCGGACTTGCGCGCCGTCGAAACGTCCGGCGGCGAGGTCGGCGCTGTCGATCGCCTCGTGGGTGAGCGAGCCGCGCACTTCGGCGCTGTCGGGCTCGAAGTCGGCGCTCTTGCGGATGGCGCTGGGCACCATGCCGGGGGAGGCGCGGTGCAGCACGCCGTCGAACCACAAGTCGTGGTCGTGCGAGGTGAAGCCCAGCGTCACCCCGTCGCCGCGCAGGATGCGCCAGAAGGTGGCGACGGTTTCAAGGTCTTCGGCGAACCATGTGCGGGTCATGACGCCTCCCGGATTTCGACGACGGGGACGCTGGGAGCCTCTCCGGCGGCGAAGGCGCCGCCGGAGACTTCGAGGCTGTCCTCGGCGAAACGGACGGGCACGTCGAACAGGAAGCCTGCGTGCACTTCGGCCCCGGCAGCGGGGGCGCTGTCGAAAATGACGACGCCGTGTTCGCCCAGCGTCCAGTTACCGACTTGCAGCGCGCCGTCGATCGAGACGAGCATCGTCGCGAAGTCGGGCCGGGTGATGCGGCGGACTTGCGCGTCCTCGCCTTCGCCGTAGCGCTTGATGAGCGGGAACCCGGCGGCCAGGCCGTCCCCGATGCCTAGCAACTGGTCGAGCGGGCCGGGCACGGCGACCATGCCGTTGGAGCTGAAGTCGCTGGGGTCGCGCAGCCGGAACCCGCGTGCGGGGCCGCGACGGGCGCGAAAGAAGGCGATGAGTTGGCCGAGTTCCGCCTCGGAGCGCACGCCGGGGCCGACGTCGAAGCGCAGCCGGGCGTTGGACCACAGTGAATTGCGCCGCTCGAACCCGGAGGCGGTGACCGAGACGCTGGTGGAGAATTCGGGCACCACCGTCGCATCGCGGCCGAGCGCCAGCGGGTAGAGCACGTCGTCGAAGGCCTGCATGGGATCGGCTCCTGAGATTGGCGGCGGGGGAAGGCGCACGTATCCGTCGCGCGCCACTTGCGGCAGCGCCCAGACGACGACTTCGTGCGGAAGCCGGGCGAAGGCTTCGTCGATCCCGGCATCGATGCGGCGCCACTGGTCGTGCTGTTCAGTGTTGAGGACGAACCCTGCGAGGTAGTCCTGTTCGTGGGCCGGGTAGCCGAGCCGGGCATCGACTTCGGCGTGGGCATTACGGCGGTGGGCGTCGGCCCCGGCGGTGAGCCAGTCGTAGTCCTCCACCTGCAACCGGTCGAACGCAGGCGCGGCCCAGCCGACCGGCAGGTTGGCGCGCCTGAGTTCGGGCATGTCGGGTGCGAGCAGGGTGGGGGTGAAGACGAGCGCCAGCGCCTCGACCGGTGCGGGGGCAACGGCGGTGCGCACGGCGGAGACGAGGTCGGCGGTCGATTGCGCCAGCAGCGCACCCGCCTGATCGAGCAGGTCCGTCTGCGCCGGGGAGAGCGGCGCGTGCATGTCGGGGATGGCAGCGGGCGATCCGCCGAACGCGGCCCTGGCGGCATCGTCGTAGAGGCAGATGCGCCCGTCGCCGAAGGTCCACCACCATGGCTCGCCCACCTGAAAGCGGATGGGGGCACCGACTTCGGTGAGCAGTCCGGCAAAAGCCGCGCCGACCGCCTGCAGCCACGCCATCGCCTCCGCATTCGCGGGCGAGAGCAGGGTGGAGGGCGGCTCCCAGCCGGTCAGCGCCGGGTTGCCGTCGAGATCGCGTTGCTTCCAGTTCTCTGGGCAATGCTGGTCGAGCAGTTCGTAGGACAGCGAGGCCATCGGGCTTAGGCCCGCCGCGATGCACTCGGCGAAGAAGGCGCGGTGCCAGCTTCGGGTTGGGCCGTTGAGGGGATCATCGGCCTGTCCGGTCAGGTATTGGTCGCCATTCGCCGCGAGCCGGAAGTAGTGGCTCATGCCGACGTAATGCACCACCGAGCCGCGATACCCGAGCTGGCGCACGGCTCGGATCAGGCGGGCCGGGGTCTGGACGCCCTGGTCGTCGTAGCCGGTCGCCATGGCGAGGCCGTTTGCGGGCATGATGACGTCGCCGACTTCCAGCATGGCGCGGGCGCCATCGGTGGCGATTTCGGACATTTCGAACCAGCCTTCGGCCTCTGCAGGGAGCGGCTCGGGGCTGGCACCGTCATAGCCGGGCGGGGCGAAGGAAATGAACATCCGTTCGATCGTGCCGGGCCAGACACGGTCGGCGTCGGCGGGCAGGGCGTAGCCGCCGTCGAGCGCCGAGAAGTCGAGCGTGATGAGCGCGTCCTCGCCCGACCCTTGCGCATAGTTCCAGAGGCGTACGTACCAGGTATGCGGCTCGCCCGCTTCGTCGCGGCCCTCGATGGTGAGGGTCGGGCCGTTGATCGCGTCGAGCGGGATCAGCCCGCCCGACCGCCAGCGGAAGCGCAGCGAGGTATGCGCGTAATCGCGGTCGGTGCGGTAGGCGAGCAGCGGATGGTCGAGCGTATCGACACTGTCCCAGATCAGCCCGCCAAGGTCGGCGCGGCGCAGGAACGAGGCTTCCACCCGCAGGGCATCGGGGGCGGTGGACACCACCGTCGCCACCATCGGGCGGGGGAAGTTGACGGTCCAGAAGCGCGGGTCGAAGCGCATGAGCCAGTCGCTCGCCTGCCCCTCGCGCTTGCCGGCGAGCCAGAATGCCATGGGGTTTCTCCTCAGTTCGAAAGGGCGCGGCGCACGGCGCTGGCGACCTGGCGGCTGGAGCGCTGCAGCGACTGCGGCGCGCTGGATCCGCGCGGGGCCGAGAGGTTGATCGCCACGCGCACGTCGCGGCCGGTCGAGCCGCCGGTTTCGATCTTGCCTGCGGAAGTCGGCACGAACAGTTCCGGTCCGCGCTCGCCCACCACGTAGCCGCGCCCCGGCGAGACATTGCCGCCGGTGGCGCGGCCGGGAAGACCCAGCGCGCCGGTCAGCAGACCGGAGAGGTCCAGCCCGCCGCCGGTCCCGCTGCCGCCGACCAGCGCCGAAGCGAGGGTCTGCGCGGCTTGCCCGGCGATGGCGTCGAGCGTCGAGGCGGCGGTGCGTTTGAGGTCGTCGAAGCCGAGGCTGCCTTTGCGGATCGCGCCCGAAAGCCCGCGTTCCAGCGCATCGCCCGCGCGGGTGAAGACGGAGACGAGGTCGCCGTCCACGGCGCCGCGCATCTGCGCGATGTCGCGGGCGAAGCCGTCGGTGCTGGCGCGGACCTCGACGAGGAGGCTGTCGATTTCATCGTCCATGATCGGTTTCCATCAGCTTGACGAGGGTGTCCCGGTCGAAGCCCGCAGGCGCGCCGGGGGAGAGCAGGCCGAGAGCGGCGGCCAGTTCGGCCGGGGTGGCGGCCCAGAACTCGGCGGGCCGCCACCCCAGCGTTCGCGCGGACAGGCCGCACAAGGCGAGGGCGGCGGTCGCGAAGGTCATGCGCTGCCCTTGAGCACTTGCGCGAGCAGCACCCGCAGCGGCCCGGCGCAGGCGGCAAGGCCCTGCGAGACGATCGCCGCACCCACCGTTTCGCGGCTTGGGCGGTCGGCTTCGGGCAGGCAGTGCCAGAACAGCGTGGCCATCTCGGCAATGCGGAGTTCGCCCGCCCCCGCCCGCTCGACGAGGGCGAAGAGGGGGCCGAGTTCCGCCTCGGCGGCGACCAGCGCGGTGAAGCTGGGGCGCATCACATAAGCGCCGGTGCCGATGACGATGGCCGCCTCGCCGCGCAGGGGGTTGGGGGTCATGCCGGGACCACCTCGCCCGAGCTTTCGAGTTGGAGCGTGTAATTGCGCTCGCCGTTGAAATCGCCCGCGTAGTCGAGGCGCTGGACGAGGAAACGCCCACGCAGTCGCTCGCCGTCCTCGAAGCTGAGTTCGTAGTCGTCGAGCGTGCCGGCCATGGCATTGGCGCGCACCTGTGCCTCCGCCGCGCTGCCGAGGAAGATCCCCGCCGCGCTCACCGAGACCGAGCGCACGCCCGCGCCCGACAGCAGTTCGCGCCAGCCGCCGCTGTCCTTGGAGGTGACGACGACGGCGTCGCCGGTGACCGACATCTGGGTGGTGCGCAGGCCTGCGACGGTCTGGTAGGCGGCGGGGACGCTGCCGTTGGAGATTTTCAGGAGGAAGGCGCTGCCTTTCTGGGCGGGCATGGTGAGGCTCCTTTTATGAAAGAGAGGGGGACGCAGCGTCGCGTTGGCCCACCCCGTCCGGCTAGGCCCTTCGGGCCAAGCCTCCCGGCCCTCCCGCGAGCGGGAGGGCGTTACCTCGGGTCTCCCCTCCCGCTCGCGGGAGGGGTTGGGGGTGGGGCTGTCGCAACCTGCGCGTGAAATCAGTCGTCACTGCGCCAGCAGGCGAAACCGGTACTCGAGCAGGATCGCGCGGCGGCTTTCGCCGCGCTGTTCGGCGCGGGCGCGCAGGAACTGGGTCGAGGCGATCTGGAAGCCTGGCTGCACGCGCGGCAGGCTGTCCACGCGGGCCTCGATCGCGGTGACGAGATCCGCCGCCGCGTCGGGCGCGTCGCCCCGGCAGTGCAGTTCCAGCGCCACGCGGACCTCGCGGCCCGGCGCGGTCTTGCAGCTCCAGTCGGTGCTGGCGCTCGACGCGATGGCGAGCCAGGGCAGGCTGGTGCGCGAGGGCGCTTCCTCGACCACCGCGTTGAGGTTCGCCACGAGGGTCATGTCGGCGGCCAGCCATGCGATCAGGGCAGAGCGAAGGGCGATTTCCATAACTTATCCTTTCGCGAACAGCGGCCAGACGAGGCCCGCGCGGCGCCACCGAGCGTCATCCTGACGGGCCGCAAGGCGGCGGCTGGTGGCCCAGGCGACGGCGAGCGTGGCGGCGCTGGCCGTCAGGCGCCGGGCGAGGGCGTCGAAGTCGGTCTCGGCCTTCATGTCAGCCTGATCCGGCGCCATGGCCGCCACAGCGCTGCGACGGACGCGGGCGGAAGCGGCGCGGCACTGTTGTCGTCACGCGCGCGGTGCTGGTGCGCGGCGAGGCGGACGACGCCGTGGCGCAGCGCTTCGGGCAGAGCGTCCCACTCGGGCGCGAGACCGGCGGTGAAGCGGACCGCGACGCGGCTCTCCGTGCCGGCCGGAGACACGAGTTGCGGCAGGCGCACGCGGCCGGTGCCATCGGCGTCTAGGTCCGCTTCCCAGCTGCCCGAGGCGAGCGGGGTGCGGGTGCCGTCCGCCGCGATCGTCTCGACCGAGGCGATGGCCTGCACCGGGCGCGTCGCCAGCCTGTGCCAGAGTTTGTGCCTCTCGGGACGGGTGGAGAGCACTTCCTCGCACTCGGCCTCGATCGGCAGGGTGCCGGTGAAGGCCTCGCAGGTGTCCAGCGCGGCGGCGAGCAGTGCGGTCAGCGGGGCGTCGTCGGTGGCGGTGGTGATGCCCAGCCACTGCTTCAGTTCGGCCAGTGCCGGGGGCGGCAGCGTGGGCGGGGTGAGGATGACCCGCATGGTGGGTGTCTCCGAATGGTAGGAAGGAGGTGGTTTGTGCCGAGGGGGCTTCGACAAGCTCAGCCTGAGCG
>JASGGD010000185.1:0-9970 GCA_047605225.1 Novosphingobium sp. | reverse complement strand
CCTTATTCCAACCCCAGGCGCATCCGCGACTACATCCCGTATTTCCGCCATATCCAGGCAAAATTCTACGAGATGACCGAGGATGCCCGCGATCCCTCGCTGGCTTATGACGAAGTGATCCCCGAACTGGTCGCCGGCGGATGGGAGGGCTACCTCTCCAGCGAATACGAAGGCAATCGCTGGGTACAGGACGTCGAGGAAGTGGACAGCCGCGAACAGGTGCGCCGCCAGCACCGCATGTTCGAACGCCTGCTTTCGCAAGTCGGCCAGGAGACCGTGTGATGTTCGACAAGTATCTCATCAATGCTGCCAGCGTACGCAACATCGGTTCGACCGAAGTACCGGAAGGTTTCGCCTTCGAGGCGAAGCTGGGCTACTATCGCGGTCTGGGCCTTTCCATGATCGAGGAACTGACCGTCACGGTCGACGGCGAAGAACTGCCGCGCGAGGCGATCAGATTCGACGAGGGCAAAGGACTGCTGACGCTGGATGAAATGGAAACCGCCTACGATCGCCGCTGGAATTTCGGCACCGAGGCGACGATTACGGTCGCTTATCAGGGTGGCCTCCCTGCAGGCGAGCATGAAGTGACGCTGCGCCAGAAGCTGCGTGTCTCATACCTGCCGTTTCCTTCCTTCAACACCGACAGCAAGACTGTGGCGCTGTGACAGCCCGCGGAATGGGATCCGGCATCGCACTGGCGCTGGCACTTTATGCCGTCGGGGCGAGCGGTGAGGATGCGGCGTCATTCCGCGACCTTGATCACAATGGCAAACTCGATCCTTACGAGGACGTGCGCCTGAGCGATGAAACGCGCGCCGACGACCTTGTTGCTCGCATGACGGTCGAGGAAAAGGTCGGCACGCTTCTCCATGGCACCCTGCCCGCGATCGGCAATCCCTTCGGATCATCGGACAAAGGATACGATCTGCGCGCCACAGAGAAGTTGATCAATGAGCGCGGGATCACCAGCATGATCACAAGATTGTCGATGCCGCCGACTGCCTTCGCGGCGCAGAACAATGCGGTTCAGCGCGTGGCCGAGCGTTCGCGGCTTGGCATTCCGGTCACGATTAGCACGGATCCGCGCAATCACTTCTCCGTCGTGGCGGGCGCCAGCGTTGCAGCATCAGGTTTCACCCAATGGCCTGAGCCGCTTGGCCTTGCCGCCCTGGGCGATACAGGGCTGGTCCGCCGTTTCGGGCAGATCGCCGCGCGCGAGTATCGGGCCGTCGGACTGCACATGGCGCTTTCGCCGCAAGCCGATCTTGCAACGGAACCCCGCTGGTCCCGCGCCATTGCCACTTTCGGTGCCGATCCAAAGGTCGTGTCGCAGTTGGCAGGCGCCTACGTGGATGGCTTTCAGGGCGGGACAAACGGCCTGACGCGTGGCGGTGTAGCCACGGTCGTCAAGCACTTCGTCGGCTATGGTGCAGAGCCCGATGGCTTCGACGCCCATAATGCCTATGGGGCGCACGCAGTGCTGAACGACCGGACCTTTGCAAGTCACCTGGCAGCGTTCGACGGCCCATTGCGGGCACATAGCGCCGGGTTGATGCCGACTTACGCAATCGTTCGGGGCGTTACCGTGAATGGCAAGGCGCTGGAACCTGTCGGCGCAGGCTTCAACAAGCAATTGCTGACCGACATATTGCGCGGACAACTTGCCTATGACGGACTGGAGATATCCGACTGGGGGATCGTCAACGATTGCCCCGCCGCCTGTGCCGCTCCGATCGCAACCAATCCGCAGACCCCCATGGCCATCGCGATGCCCTGGGGTGTCGAAAGCCTGAGCGTAGAGCAACGTGTCGCCAAGGGCGTAATGGCGGGTCTGGACCAGATCGGCGGCTTCGACGACCCTGCCCCGCTGCTGGCTGCGGTCCGTTCAGGCGCCATATCCCATCAGCGACTGGACGAGGCAGTGAGGCGGGCACTGCTGGTGAAATTTCGCCTTGGCCTGTTCGACGATCCTTTCGTGGACGAAACGGCGGCGGCCCGAATCGTGGGGGCACCCGAGGCCGCAGTCCTCGCCGCGAAGGCCCAGCGCGAAAGCATGGTCCTGCTGCAGAACCGCAAAGGCGTGCTGCCGATTGCCGCTGCTGCCAAGCGCGTGTGGCTGTTCGGCGTGGACCCGGCAGCGGCGCGCGATGCGGGCTTCGAGGTCGTGAGCGAACCGAGCCTCGCGGACCTTGCGCTGGTACGCATGGCCGCTCCTTCCGAGAAGTTGCATCCAGATCACTTTTTCGGCGCCATGCAGAATGAAGGCCGGCTCGACTTTCGAGATGGCGACAAAGGGTATGACGCGCTGAAGGCGGTCGCCGGAAGACTACCGGTGATCGTAGCCGTCGATCTCGACCGGCCGGCGATCCTGACCAACGTTCGGGACAAGGCGGACGTGCTTCTGGGCATCTACGGGGCAAGCGACGCGGCATTGCTGGATGTCGTGCAGGGCCGGGCAGTAGCGCGCGGCCACCTGCCAATAGAACTGCCACGGTCGATGGCCGCAGTCGAAGCGCAGCGACCCGATGTCGCGAATGATAGCCGCGATCCGCTTTATCCCGTCGGCGCGGGGCTGGCCGGGAAAGGTCGGAAATGAGCAAGCCAGCACCAGCGCGCCCAATACAGGATAATGGGAATTCGAGGATGAACCGCTCCGCCACTGCCGGTACCGGCACGCCAGCCAAGGGCATCACGCTTATCTATGCGCAGATACTGCCGGTCATGGCGATCGTCTCGCTCTTCCCGGCGATACCCAGGCTGTTCGCGCATTTCGGCCACATTCCCGCTGCCGGGTTCCTTATACCAGCCATAGTCACCATACCTTCCCTCTGCGCGGCGCTGTTTGCCCCCGTGGCCGGAATGATCGCCGACCGTTATGGCCGACGTCGCAGCTTCATCGGCGGCATGGCGCTTTACGTCGTGGCCGGCATCGTGCCGCTGTTCACCGGCGATCTTGTGCAGATCATGATCAGCCGTGCCTTCCTGGGCATCGCAGAAGCATTTGCGATCACCATTTCGAGCGCCCTGATAGGCGACTACTTCGGCGAGGGTCGCCACAAGTGGGTCGCCTGGGTAGGCGTAGCGACATCGATTGCCGGAACCGGCCTCATCGCTGTCGGAGGGGCATTGGCCGATGTCAGTTGGCGCGGTCCTTTCGCCATCTATCTGGCGGCAATCCCCGGCTTTGTGATGGCACTGCTGTTCATCGACGAGCCGCGTTCGGGCGATGCTGCCGTTGCCGGGCAGGCACCGCGCCTTGGCTTTCCCTGGCGCCAGGCCGCGATTATCGGCACGGTGACGCTCATCACCTCGGTGCTTTACTACGTCGAGCCTTTGAACATCGCGCGGGTGCTGGATATCAAGGGGGCAGGCTCAGCGACGCGGATAGGCATGATCCAGGCCGCTACCAGCCTGACCTACATCGCAGGGGCCTTCCTTTATCGCCAGCTTCATGCACGTCCGATAGGCCAGTTGCTGGGCGCCGCAGCGATACTGATCGGCTTCGGCCAACTTGTTATCGGCCTGTCCCCCAACTGGCCGGGCGCGGCGGCGGGCGCGGCCCTCCAGCAACTGGGCGGCGGCATGGTGATCCCCACGCTTCTTGCCTGGGGGCAGGCAATGCTGCCGCTGGAACAGCGCGGGCGCGGCATGGGTATCTGGGCCACCGCATTCTTTTCCGGAACGTTCGTGTGCAGCCCTGTCGTGGCGATGGTCAGCGGCCTGTCCGGAGGACTGCTGCCGGCGATGACGATGATGGGTGTGGTTACGCTGGCCTGTGCCGTTCTTGCCTTTCTGATTCTCCCGAGCGGCCTGGCCCCTCGAAAGGGTACTGCCTGACATGACCTCGCAAATTTTCGACTACATCATCGTTGGTGCCGGTTCCTCCGGCTGCGTTCTCGCAGACCGGCTCAGCGCTGATGGGAAAAGCACTGTCCTGCTGATCGAGGCAGGCGGGCGCAACGAAACCGAACTGGTCAACATGCCCCGCGCCTTCATGAAAATGTTCGGCAACCCGACCTACTTCTGGCATTTCCCGATCAGGGAGCAGGCCG
Organism: Novosphingobium sp.; assembly: GCA_047605225.1. Taxonomy (GTDB): domain Bacteria; phylum Pseudomonadota; class Alphaproteobacteria; order Sphingomonadales; family Sphingomonadaceae; genus Novosphingobium. The sequence continues at coordinate 5,915 of JASGGD010000185.1, read as the reverse complement.
GGCGTCCGGCTGGTGAAGTGTGGCCCTATGGCCGGGGGCTGGGCGGCTCGAGTTCGACGAACGGCACCTGGTATCTGCGCGGAATGCCTGCGGACTATGACGGCTGGGCCCCGGATGGCCATTCCGAATGGAAATGGACCGAGATCGCGCGCTGCTTCGGCGAGATGGAAAGCTATCGCAATGCCGGGTCCGACGCCACGCGCGGACGTGATGGTCCGCTGCAGGTGACCCAGTTGCCCTATCGCTCTCCCGCGATCGCCGCAACGATCGAGGCGGGCGTCGAGATGGGCCTGCCGCGCCTGGAGGACATCAATACGCCCGGAACCATCGGCATCGGTTATACGCAGGCGACCGTAAGCCGCCACGGGCGACGCGCATCGAGCTATCAGGCCTTTCTCAAGCCTGCCATGAAGCGCACCAACCTGACCGTCATGACCGACGCCCTCGTGGAACGCATCGAACTTGACGGTGCGCGAGCGACAGGCGTGCGTGTCCGCACCGGCGCGGGCAACCTGACCATCGGCGCGGCCCGTGAGGTAATCCTGTCCGCCGGCGCGCTGCAGAGCCCGAAGTTGCTGCAGTTGTCCGGGATTGGTCCGTCAGAGGTGCTTGAAGCCGCAGGCGTGCCGGTACGCCACAGCATTCCCGCAGTAGGCCGCAATCTTGCCGATCATGCGATGTTCTCGATGTCGTTCCGCCTCTTGGGAGAAAAGGGAGCAAATCAGCAGTTCTCGGGCTGGCGCGTCGCGAAGAACGTGGTTCAGTATTACCTGACCCGCAAGGGACTGATGGCCTATACGTCACCCGAAGTCACCGCACTGCTTTCCACCACCGGGCGCGGCGACTGGCCGGACGTGCAGTTCGGCATTGGTCCCTTTTCCATGCGGTCGAGCGAGGAGATCAAGGCTGATCCCGGACGGGGTGCTCTGGAGGACAAGCCCGGCATCACGGTGAATGCGATCGCCCTGAGACCCAGGAGCCGTGGATCGGTGTCCATCAGGTCTGCCGATGTCGCCGACATGATCGAAGTGGACGCGAACTGGTGGGGCGATCCGGCGGACAAGGCGTTCCTGATCGAGATGGTGCGCCTGGTACGCCGCTACATGCGCCAGCCGGCGCTGGCCAGGTTCGTGGGTGAGGAAGTCGTGCCCGGTTCGACGGTAGAAGCCGACGACGAGATCGGCCAGGTCCTCGAATGGCTGACAAGTCCCGGCGTCCATGCCACGGGCACTTGCCGGATGGGCAGTGCAGAGGACAGCGTAGTCGATACACGTCTTCGCGTTCACGGGATGCGGGGCCTTCGCGTGGTTGACTGTTCCGTGATGCCGGTGCCTCCTGCAGGCAACACGAACGGACCGGCGATGGTTGTCGGCTGGCGGGCAGCGGAACTTATCCTGCAGGATCGCGATCACGGTTGACGCTTTGTGCCATTCGTAGCCTTGTATCCATGAAACCGCTCGATATGGTTGCCTCCTAGTCAGGAGATGGATGGATGCGGTTTCGTGGGTTGGACCTCAACCTTCTCAGTGCGTTTGACGTATTGATGCAGGAGCGCAGCGTGTCGGCCGCCGCGCGCAAGCTCAATCTCAGCCAGCCGGCGATGAGCGCGGCGCTTGCGCGGCTTCGCGAATTCTTCGGCGATGAAATCCTTGTGGTGCAAGGTAAACGTATGTTTCCGACCGCCTTTGCCGAGGGACTCGTGCCACAGGTCCGTCATGTCCTGGGCGGGGTTGAATCCATGCTGGCAAACCGAAGCCAGTTCGATCCCGCGACTGCACGACGCACCTTCCGCCTCATTGCGTCGGACTACGTCATCGCGGCTCTTATCGCTCCGCTGATCGAAAAACTGTCGGTCCAGTCCCCCGGGATCATGCTCGATCTTGCCGCTCCTTCCGAGCAAGGGCAGGTCGAAATTGCCGAAGGACGCGCAGACCTCCTGATTTCGCCTGATTACTACATCAGCGGCGAGCATCCCAGCGAATTGCTGTTCGAGGAAACCCATGTGGTGGTGGGCTGGGACGGCAATCCCCTGATGCAGGCACCGCTTTCGCTGGATGGTTTTCTACAGGCCGGGCATGTCGGAGTGCGGATCGGCGCACAGCGCATGCCCGCGTTTGCCGATCGGCAGATGACGGTAATGAGCCTGTCACGCCGAATTGAAATGGAAACGCATTCGTTCCTGACGATTCCTTTGTTGCTGGCCGGGACCCGCCGGCTTGCCTTGATGCAGGAACGTCTCGCACGGCGTATGTGTCGCAGCTATCCGCTGGCTATGCGCGACTTGCCATTCGAATTTCCACTCATGCGCGAAATGATGCAAAACCATGCCTCCCGGCGCGCCGATGAAGGTCTGGCCTGGCTTAAAAAGCTTTTAAAGGAGCAGGCCATGATCAATCCATAACCTTAATGGATTGATCATAATAAAAACAATAGATTTCTAGTATTCAGATCCTCCCGGTAGACCCTGCATCACAACAGATGCCGGGCGGAGGAACTTTTGAGCAGCTACGAGATCTTGGTGATCGGCGGCGGGATCGGCGGCCTGTCAGCCGCAATCGCGTTCAGCCGGAAGGGACATAAGGTTACCGTCATCGAACGTGACCCCGAATGGTCCGTCTACGGCGTAGGGATCATCCAGCAGGCGAACGTCCTTCGCGCGATAAATCAGCTTGGCGTTCTGGAAGCCTTTCTCGACGCCGCTTGCGGCTTTGATGCGGTGGAAATCTACATTCCCGATGGCACGCGGGTGGCACGCGTTCCCGCTCCCAGTCTGGTGCCGGGCAAACCGGCGAACGTCGGTATTGGGCGCCGCGCCTTGCAGAAGGTCCTGGGCGACAGCGCCAGGGCGCTGGGGGTGGATATCCGTCTGGGCGTTACGGCGACCACACTGGATGACGACGGCGAAGGCGTCGATGTCGCGTTTTCCGACGAAACCTCTCGGCGGTTCGATATCGTCGTTGGCGCAGATGGCCTCTATTCGCAGACGCGCACGACGATACTACCCGAGGCCCCTGCCCCGCAATTCACCGGCCAGGGCGTATGGCGCTATAATTTCCCCCGCCCTGCGGACCTCGATGCGCTGCACGTCTACAACGGACGCGTCGGCGTCGGCCTGGTGCCGATGAGTGCGGAGCAGATGTATCTGTTCGCGACCAGTCCGGAGCCCGAAAACCCGCATTATCCACGGGAGGGACTCGCTGCAGCGATGCGCTCCAAGCTGGCGGGCACCGCGCCGCAGATCCAGGCCCTGGCAGAGCAGATCACGGATGACGCAGGCGTGGTCTACCGGCCGCTGGAGGGGCTGATGGTCGACGGTCCCTGGCACAAGGGCCGCATCGTCCTGCTGGGCGATGCCGTTCATGCAACGACGCCTCACCTTGGTCAGGGTGCCGGGATGGCGATCGAGGATGCGATCGTTCTGGCGGAGGAAATCAGCCGCCACGATGCACCGGAGGCGGCCTTCAAGTCCTATCACGACCGCCGCCTCGAACGGTGCCGGTACATCGTCGAGAAGTCGCTGGAGATCTGCAACGGCCAGATCGGCAAAGGCCCGCAGGTCGATAACCACAAGGCCACGGCCGAGATGTTCGCCGTAGTCTCGCAACCCATCTGATTACGCAAGGATTTGCCCATGACCCGAGTGACCGAGATCCGCTATGTCGGATATGGCGTTGAGGATTTCGACGCCGAGCGTGCATTCTATACCAACGACTGGGGCCTGCTCGAAGTGGCGGCCGATGACGGCATCGCATGGTTCAAGACGCATGGCCACGACGAGCATCACGTGGTCCGCTTGCACAAATCCGAAACCAATTATGTCGAGGTAATGGCTTTTGCAGCCGATACGCGCGCCGATGTGGATGCGCTGCACGCCAAGGTTGTGGCGGCAGGCTGCAAGATGGTTCATGCCCCCCGCGATATCGACGCGCCGGGTGGCGGCTATGGCTTTCGCTTCTTTTCGCCAGATGGCCTGCCGTTCGAAATCTCGGCCGATGTCGCGCGTTCCACGAAGCGGTCGATGGAGCGCTGGGAGGGCATGCCGGTCAAGATCAGCCATATCGTCATGCATTCGCCCGATCACCAGACGCTGGTGAAGTTCTTTACCGAGGTTCTGGGCTTCAAGGTCAGCGATTGGCTGGGCGACTTCATGTGTTTCCTGCGCTGCAACGAAGCGCACCACCGCGTCGCCATCCTGCCCGGACCGCCGTGCCTCAACCACGTCGCCTACGACATGCTGACCGTGGACGATATGTTTCGTGGAGCCCATCGCCTGAAGCAACATGGCACCGAGATCCGCTGGGGGCCGGGGCGCCATACCGCAGGCAATAACACCTTCAGCTATTTCGTGACGCCGGGTGGCTTCGCGGTCGAATACAGCTCTGAACTGGAAGACGTCGACTTCGAGCACCACGTAGACAAGGTCCACGCTCCCGGCCCGATGGTCATGGACCAGTGGGGCATCGGCGTGGGTGGTCCGCAGACCATGCCGCACCCCAGGCCAGACGCCCGGCTTTTCCAGGCTGCGGAGGTCTGATCGGTGGCATTGTTCGAGTACTTCCCCAACTACATCTGGAACCTGTCGGTCGCCATCGCGATGGAATCGGGCGCACAGCTCGGTGAGATCATCGACATGTGCAAGCCGATCAAGGACGCCGCGGACAGCGGCGCCGATGCCGGCACTGTGCAGTTCATGCAGGCATGGGCAGCGATGGGCGACAAGCTGCTGGACCTTGCCGCCGAGGACGAAGCCAGGGGCCGCGCCTTCTCCGCTTCCAGCAAGCTGGAACGCGCATCGCTCTACCTGATCACTGCGGAGCGCATGCAAGGCCACGGCGCACAAGGCCGGGAAGCGACATACGCCAGGGCACGCGCTGCTTTCGATCGATCCACGGCACTGGGCAAGCTCAACCGCGAGCGCGTGGAAATCCCTCTGGAAAAGGGCACGATGCCCGCCCTCTTCACCCGTGCTCCCAATAGTGGTGAGGGCAGCCAGGGCCGCAAGCCCGTCGTCGTGTTCTGCAATGGCCTCGATAGCTGCAAGGAACTGCTCTACTGGACACGGCTGCCCGAAGAGTTGGCCCGGCGCGGCATCTCCACGCTCTGCGTCGACCAGCCGGGGTCGGGCGAGGCTCTGCGTCTGCAAGACCTCCCCGTCGATCCGCATTCGGAGAACTGGGCCAGCAAGGCCGTCGACTGGCTGGAGCAACAGTCCGAAGTCGATCCCGGGGCGATCGGCATGACCGGCATTTCTCTGGGCGGCCACTTCGCGCCCCGCGCGGTAGCTTATGAGCCGCGCTTCGCCTCCGGCGCGGTGTGGGGTGCCAACCACAACTGGCGCGAAGTGCAGGACAAGCGCATGGCGCGCGAGGGTGAAAATCCCGTGCCGCATTACTGGGCGCACGTTCACTGGGCATTCGGCGCAAAGAACCAGGAGGACCTCCTCGCCAAATCCGAAGCGATGAATCTCAACGGTCACATGGCGGGGATAAAAGTGCCGTTCCTCGTAACCCATGGTGCCAACGACCGTCAGATCAGCGTGGCCTATGCCGATGACCTTTACGGCCAGCTGGTCAATTCGCCGCGCCGCGAGAAAGTCATCTTCACGGACCGCGAAGGCGGCGTCGAACATGTTGGCGCCGACAATATGGCCTATGGCCGCGATCTGATCTCAGACTGGTTCGCCGAAACCCTGGGCGGCCCAACCGCCTGACCGATACCACATTTGCCCGGCGGAAGTGCAAACCGTCGGCAGAAAGGCGCGCTGCGTTCTTCTTCGGAGCGGTGCGGCAGCATGACAAGCATAAGGGAGAAGCCCATGATCCGCCGTTTCGTCGATCTTTCGATTACGCTGTGCAACGACGTTGTGAGCGACCCACCGTTTCTGAAGCCCGAAATCACCTACCAGAACCACATGG
>JASGGD010000184.1:0-10049 GCA_047605225.1 Novosphingobium sp. | reverse complement strand
CCTACATCCATAACGGCAGCCCGCTCGACGAAGCAAAACCCGAACAGGTCGATCCGTCTTATAGTTCCGCAAGCCAGCACTGATCGCGGACATGAGCGGCCGAATGGGCTCTCGGCGACATTGCCGGGAGCCCATGCTCGTTTGTGCTCGACACCTTCGCAATATCCGCATTAGATACGATCCGAACAACGCCGGATTTTGCGAAGATGTCCACGATAAGTGTGGAGACTTTGCAAATTCTGCAAATTCACGGGTGGTATCATGCGCAAGGCATTCATGGGCGTGCGACTGCGCCGGCTACGCGAGGAGCGCAGCCTAAAGCAGGTCGAACTCGCGCAGGCGCTGGGCATATCGCCCAGTTACCTCAACCAGCTCGAGCAGAACCAGCGACCATTGACCGTGCCGGTGCTGGTCAAGATCAATGCGGTCTTCGGCATCGACGTCCAGCTCTTTTCCGAGAACGAGGAAGCCCGTCTCGTCACCGAACTGCGCGATGTTCTGGCGGACGGGACCGAGGCGATCTCACTCGCCGAAGTGCGCGAACTGGCGATGAACATGCCTGCGGTGGGCCGCACTATCGTCGCATTCCATCGCCGCTATCGCGAGGCTGCCGAACGATCCGAGGCAATGGCGGCACAACTTGGTGAGGACTGGATCACCGGCGGCCCCGCGCGCAGACCCTTCGAGCAAGTGCGGGACTTTTTCTACGCGTACCACAATCACCTGGAACCGCTCGACGAAGCGGCTGAGCGGCTTTACGCGCAGGCCGCGCTGTCACCTGTCACCGTTCATGAAGGGGTGGCCGCCTGGCTGCGCGCGCGCCATGGTGTCGAGATCGTGCGTGCAGCCGGGGCATCCTCGCAACGTCACTATGATCCATTCAGCCACACGCTGACCCTTGCGAACGACTTGACGCCCGGACAGCAGACCTTCCAGATGGCAACCCAACTCGCCTTCCTCGAACTCGGCGAGGAGATCAACCGCCTTGCCGACAACCCCATCCTGATGGGCGAGGAAGCGCGGCGGCTCGCGCGGATCGGCCTCGCAAACTACTTTGCCGGCGCCCTGATCCTGCCGTATCGCACATTCCTCGCCACCGCCGAGCGGGAAGCCTATGACATCGAAAAGCTCGGCCGCCGTTTCGGCGTCGGCTTCGAGACGGTTTGCCATCGCCTTTCCACTCTGCAACGCCCGGAAGCGCGAGGCGTGCCGTTCTTCTTCGTACGCGTCGATCGTGCCGGCAACATCTCGAAGCGCCAGTCGGCCACCGATTTTCACTTCTCGCGCGTAGGCGGAAGCTGCCCCCTATGGAATGTCTACGAGGCCTTCGCACAACCGGGCCGCGTGCTCACGCAAGTCGCGCAGATGCCCGACGGACGTACTTACTTATGGGTGGCTCGCACCGTCGGCAGCGCGAATGCGGGCTATGGCGAGCCGGGCAAGACGTTTGCGGTAGGGCTCGGCTGTGACATCCGCCATGCCTCACGCCTCGTCTACTCGCGCGGACTTGACCTGACCGACCCTGCCATGGCGACGCCGATTGGCGCAGGTTGCAAGGTTTGTGAACGCTCCGCCTGTCTGCAGCGTGCTTTCCCACCGATTGGCCGCGCCGTCGTGGTAGACGAGAACCGCAGCGCGGCAACGCCTTATCCCGTCGATTGAAAAGTCAGGGTGTCGGTAATGAAGGTCGCTGCTTACGTTGCCAGCTCCGGCGCCCGCTTCAGTGCCGCATAGAGCAGCCCCGCACCCAACGGCCCGAACACCACCGCCATCGTCGTCAGCGCGAGGTTCAGGCCCTTGGCGCCGTAGACGTGGTCGGTCATCAGCCCCACAAGCACCGAGCCGAAGGCCCCGCCGGTCAGGTTCACCAGCGCCATGTAGAGCCCGGTATAGAGCCCGCGCAGCGTCGGCGGCACCACTGCAACGATCAGCACGAAGATCGAGGCGACCGACATCGAACTCACGAACAGGTTCGCGTAGGACATGAACACCGCCAGCCCTACGGTGGGCACGATCGGCCCGAGGATGGTGGTCACGCTCAGCACCGCCATCGAGGTGAAGGTCAGCCAGTACGCCGCCTTGTCGCCCACGCGCCGGCGCAGCCACGCATGGTAGGGATGCACCGCAAGGCACCCGGCGATCCCGGCCAGCAGGAACGCAGGGCCATAGCTCGTCGCCACCATGTCGGGGCTCATCGCGTAGGAGCGCATCAGCATCGCCGGATACCAGTTGAGCAGCCCGTAATTGTTCATCGACCACGAGACGATGCCCAGTGCCAGCAGCGTAATCAGCGTGCGGTTCTCCCGCGCGAAGGCCAGCGCCTCGCCCTTGGCAGGCGCAGCGGCGGCGCGCTGGGCGGCATTGTGGTCGCGCACGGTAGTCTGCACCAGCAGCGCCACCAGGAGGCCCGGCACCGCGAGCAGCAGGAAGACCACGCGCCACGGCTCAGCCGTATCGATCAGCGGCAGGTCGTAAGGGCCGCCCGCGCTGAACTTGCCCAGCAGGTGCGCGCCCAGCATCATCGCCATGCCGCCGCCGACGTAGAGCCCGGTGGTGAACAGCCCGATCGGCTTCTGCACCTTGTCCTGCGGGAAGCGGCTGGAGATGATGCCGATCGCCGCCGGGTTCAGCCCCGCCTCGCCCACGCCCACGAACATGCGCGCGAGGAACAGCGTCACGAAGCCGGTCGCGAAGCCGCTCGCCGCCGTGGCGATCGACCATACGAGGATGCAGGCGGCCAGGATCGTCACCCGCCGCCCCTTATCGAGCATGCGGCCGATGAACACCCCGCCGAACACATAAAGCACCGCGAAGGCCATGCCCGTCACCGCACCGATCTCGGCGTCGTTGAGCGCCAGATCGCCCTTGATCGCCTCCACCAGAAAGCTGAGGATCACGCGGTCGATGTAGCCCAGCACCGAGACGGAGAAGAGAATGGCGACGACGTACCAGTCGTAACCGCCCACCTCTCGAGAGAAGGCAGGCGCGGTCGCCGGATGCATCGTGGTTGCCATGTTCTTCTCCCGACCCGTTATTATTGCGCTATAGCCGCGATCAGCGGCCCTGGAAGACCGGCGCGCGCTTTTCCTTGAAGGCGGCGATGGCTTCCTTGGAATCCTCGGTCTTCGACAGGGCGTTGGTGTTGTTCTGCTCGTAGCGGTAGCCGTCGCGCAGGGTCATGTTCTCGATCGTGCGCATCGAATCCTTGGCGAGCCGCGTCGCCATCGGGCTCTTGGAGGCGATGCTGCGCGCCATCTCCATGACCCAGGGCATCAGTTCCTCGACCGGAAGGCACGCCTCGATCACGCCGCGACGGTAGAGTTCCTCGGCCGGCGCACGCCAGCCGGTCAGCATCATGCGGCGCACCATCGAATGCGGCAGGATGCGCGCGGCGTGCTTGCCGCCGCCCATCAGGCCCACGTCCACCTCGGGCAGACCGAACACGGCGGTTTCCGATGCGACGATGATGTCGCAGCTCGCCGCCAGCCCCAGCCCGCCGCCGAGCGCCGGGCCGTTGACCGCCGCGATCACCGGCTTGTTGCACTCGATGATGGCATAGCTGGATTCGCGCACCGCACGGTTGCGCTTCCAGGTGGCGCCGGGGGCGGAGACGTCCGGCCGGTTCTTGAGGTCGGCACCGGCCGAGAAGCACTTGCCCGCGCCGGTCAGCACGGCGACGCGCACGTCGTCACGATCGCTTATCTCGTCGAAGGCATCGGCGAGGCCGTGGATCATCTCCATCGACTGCGCATTGACGGGGGCATTGTCCATCGTGACCACGGCGACATAGTCGGCCACTTCGAGTCTGATCGTCATTTCGGCATCCTCAGGTTTGGCGACCATCTAGCCGCAACTGCGGCCCTCGCGTCGCGCATAGGCAGCGTGCTCGCGGGAGAATCCCATATGCGATGCGCCTCAATCCACATCCGCAGCATCGCCCGCATCGCCGAATGCGGACCAGCCGCCGTCCACCGGCACGATCGTGCCCGTCATGTACCCCGCACGCGGCGAGGCAAGGAAGGCGATGGCATCGCCGATCTCCTCCGGCCGTCCGAGCCGCCCCAGCGGAATGCGGCGCCGCACGCCGCGCAGCGAGCGCTTGCCTTCGACCTCCAGCGCCATGACGCCGGGGGTGGCGATATAGCCGGGCGCGACGGCGTTCACCCGCACCCCATGCTGCGCCCACTCGCAGGCGAGCTGGCGCGTCATTGCCTCCACGCCCGCCTTGGCTGCGCAGTAGCTGTTGCGGCGAGGGAGCCCGCCGCGCGCCGCGATCGAGGAGAGGTTGACGATGGCGCCGCCGCCCTGCCCCCGCATCACCCGCGCCGCCGCCGTGGCAAGCCGCAGCGGCGCGATCAGGTTGATCGCAAGGCCATGCTCGAAGGCGGCACGCGTCTGCTGGGTGGTGGGCTGGAAGTCGTCGGCGATGGCGGCGTTGTTGACCAGCACGTCGATCCGGCCATGCTGCGCAGCAATCGCCTCGATGGCGGCGACGAGCGCGGCCTCGTCGGTGACGTCGAGGACATGGCCCTCGCGCCCCTCGGGCAAAGTGCCGAGTTCACGGTCGAGCACGATCACCCGCGCGCCGTCCGCCGCGAACCGGTCCGCCGTCGCCGCGCCGATACCCCGCGCGCCGCCGGAGATCACCGCCACCGGACGGGCATGCTGCGGCGCTGCGGGAGCCTCTGTCGTGGCCGCCGCTGCGGTGCCGCCATAGGCGCTGTAGCCGCCGTCCACGGCAATGCTGCCGCCGGTGACGTAAGCGTTGTCGGCCGCCCATGCGATCGCCTCGGCCACGTCCGCCGGGCGCGCCATCCGGCCCAGCGGAATGCGCGCGGCCACGGTGGCGGGATCGACCTGCCCCTCGGCCACCAGCGCCTCGACGATCTCGGTCGCGACGTAGCCCGGCAGCACCGCGTTGACGCGCACGCCATGCTGCGCCCACTCGCAGGCGAGCGCGCGGGTGAAACCGAGGATCGCCGCCTTCGACATCGCATAAGGCGTGCGCCCAGCGATCGCCTGCAACGCGATGCCCGAGGAGAGATTGACGATCGCGCCGCCGCCTCGCGCGATCATGCCGCGCCCCGCCTCGCGCGCCAGCAGGTAGCTGCCGGTGAGGTTCACCCACAGCAGCCGCTCGACCGTCGCGGCATCGAGGTCGAGCGCGGGGGTGCCCGCCGGATCGACGATCCCGGCATTGTTCACCAGCACGTCGATCCTGCCATGCTGCGCGGTGATCTGCGCCACAGCGGCGATGACGGCGGCTTCGTCGGCCACGTCGAGAACCAGTGCCTGATGCGGCGCGCCTAGCGCTTGCGCTGCACGGTGGGCCGCTTCCGCATCGCGGTCGGCGAGCACCACGGAATCGCCGCGCGCCGCGAACAGTCGCGCGGTGGCGAGGCCGATTCCCGCCGCCGCGCCCGTCACCAGCACTACTTTCCTCGCGCCCTGCTCCATCGATCGTCTCCCGTTCGCGTGTTTCGCGGTAGCGAAGCACCGGGATGATACCGCCTCAACCCGGCTCCGGCGCGGCGCGGCGGCTATCACCTATGGGATAAGGCGGCGGCGCGAGGGCGGGCGGCTTGGGCACACGCAAGGGCGGGTCCAAGGCTGCTCGGGAATTTTAGGGAGACCATCATGTCGCAACGACTGTCGGGGCGCGTCGCGCTCGTCACCGGGGCTTCGCGCGGGCTGGGCCGCGCCATTGCCGAACTCTTCGCCTCGGAAGGCGCCGCCGTCGCCGTGCTCGATCTCAAGGAGCACTGGGCGCAGGCCGTCGTCGACGGCATCACCGCACAGGGCGGCCGCGCCATCGCCATCGGCTGCGACGTGTCGGACCGCGACGCGGTGCACGCAGCAGCCGCGCGCACGGCAGAGGAACTCGGCGGGCTCGACATTACCGTCAGCAGCGCGATGTGGAACAAGTACGAGCCGATCGCGGACATCACCCCCGAGACGCTCGCGCGTATGTCGGGCGTGGGCTTCGACGGGATCGTGTGGATGACGCAGGCGGCGGCGCCCTTCATGGCGCAGCGCGGCGGCGGCTCGATGATCAACATAGCCTCGGTCTCGGCGCTCAAGGGCATGGTCAATGCGCTGCTCTACTGCGGGATCAAGGCAGGCGTCGGCGGGCTGACCCGCGCGGCCTCGGTGGAACTGGGCGCGCAGGGCATCCGCGTCAACGCGATCTCCCCCGCGACGGTCGCGACCGAAGGCGTGCTCTCAATGCTGGATGAAGACGCACTGGCGCAACGCAAGGCGCGCATCCCGCTGGGCCGTCTGGGCGAGACCGACGACATCGCGCAGACGGCGCTGTGGCTGGCCTCGGCGGACTCGGCGTTCGTTTCGGGGCAGATGATTACCGTGGACGGCGGGCTGGCTAACGCGATCCTTTGACACATCGTCATTGCGAGCGAAGCGAAGCAATCCAGGGCGGCGTCAAACTGACCTGGATTGCTTCGCTTCGCTCGCAATGACGGAAAAGTGTTCTTCTCACAGCCAGTCCGGATCGACCTCCAGCACTTCCCCCCCTGCCGTGCAGCATGCCAGCCACGCGCCCACGCGCGGCAGTTCGCAGGCGGTGAAATAGCGCAGCGCAGCCGCCGTGCCCGCCTCGATCCGTGCGCTCTTGCCCCGCGCAGCCAGCGCGAGGTCGAGCCAGATCCAGCCCACCACCGCATGCCCAAAGGCGAAGAGGAACGACGTCGCCACCTCAAGCGCCCGCCCGGAACCCCGCAGCATTTCGAGTGCAGCATCGACCTCGGCCCACACCGCCCGCAGCGCCTCTCCCTCCGCAGCGAAGCCATCCGCCACAGCCAGCGTCGCCGCGATCCGCGCCTTCAGTACCGCCAGCCCCTTGCCGCCCTTCAGCAGCTTGCGGGCCAGCAGGTCGATGGCCTGAATGTCGGTGGTGCCTTCGTGGATCGGGTTCAGGCGGTTGTCGCGGTAGACCTGCTCGACGTCGAAATCGCGGGTGTAGCCGTAGCCGCCGTGGACCTGAATCGCCATCGCATTGGCCTCCAGCCCCATCTCGGACGAGAAGGTCTTCACCACCGGCGTCAGCAGCGCCAGCAGCGCCGCGCTTTCGGCATCGTCCGCGTCGACCAGCCGCGCCGCGTAAAGGCACAGCGCCAGCGCGCCCTCGCCCAGCGCCTTCTGCGCCAGCAGCATGCGCCGCACCGCCGCGTGCTCGATGATCGGCACCGAAGCGCCATCGCTCCCGCGCCCCTGCAAGCGCTCCTGCGCATAGGTCAGCGCATGGCTATAGCCCCGGCACGCCAGCGCCGCCGCGCCGAGGCCGACCGAGATACGCGCTTCGTTCATCATGATGAACATCTGGCGCAGGCCCTGCCCTTCCGCGCCGACCAGCCAGCCGGTGGCACCGCCGTTCTCGCCGAACGCGAGCAGGCAGTTGGGGATCGCCCGGTAGCCCATCTTGTGATTGAGCCCCGCCACCGCGACGTCGTTGCGCACGCCGTCGGGCAGAACGCGCGGCACGATGAACAGCGAAAGGCCCGCCGTCCCCTCCGGCAACACGCCGTCCGCGCCCGCCACTTTCGCCAGCACGAGATGGACGATGTTGCCGCCGACGTCATGCTCGCCGCCCGAGATCCACATCTTCGATCCGACCAGCCGGTAACGGCGGCCGAGATCGTCCTCGCCCTCGAACGTGGCACGGGTGCGCACGACGCCGAGGTCGGACCCGGCCTGCGGTTCGGACAGGCACATCGTCCCCAGCCATTCGCCCGCGATCTGCGGCCGCGCGAAGGCATCGACCTGCGCTGCATTGCCGAACTCGGCGATCAACCGCGCATTGGCCACCGTCAGCATCGCGTAGGAGGACGTGGCGATGTTCGCCGCCGCGAACCACGCGAAGCTGGCGCAGCTGACGACGAACGGCAGGCCGTGACCGCCCAGCGCCTCGGGAAAGCCCGCGCCGAACAGGCCCAGCTCGGCATATTCGCCCAGCGCCGCGCGCACTTCGGGGTGGACGATCACGCCATGCGGACCCACTTGCGGCTCCTGCGCGTCACCCGCCTTGAAGTGCGTGAGGAAGCGTTCTCGCGCCAGCGTTTCCGACAGGTCGAGCACAGCGTCCACCGTATCGCGCTCGGCAAGCGCCTCGACCTTCAGCCAGTCGTGCAGGCACAGATCGAGGAATTCGCGGTCGAGCAGGCGCGTCATGACTGCAGCAGCACCAGCGCGTCGAGCGGTACCACGCCTTCGCCCTCGGGCATGACCTTGAGCGGGTTGATATCCACCCCGGCAAGGCGCCCGTCATTGGCCGCCGCGAAGCGCGACAGTGCGGCGAGGCTTTCGGCCAGCGCGGCGATATCCGAGGGGGCTGCGCCGCGCACGCCCTGCAGCACTTTGCCCGCCGTGGTCTCGGCGATCATGCGGCGCGCCTCCTCGGCGTCGAAGGGCACGGCGCGGAAGGTCACGTCCTTGAGCACTTCGACCAGCACGCCGCCGAGGCCGAACATCACCACCGGGCCGAGCGTGGCATCGACGCTGACACCCGCGATCACTTCGACCCCGCCCGCGATCATCGGCGCGATCAGCACGCCTTCGATCAGAGCACCGGGCATCGCGGCGCGGGCGCGTTCGAGTACCAGCGCGCTTGCCTCGCGCACGGCGGCGGCGTCCTTGAGGCCCACCACGACGCCGCCCACTTCGGTCTTGTGGGCGATGTCGGGCGAGCAGATCTTGACCACCACCGGATAGCCGATCGCGTCGGCGGCCGCCGCTGCCTCATCGGGCGTGGCGGCAAGGCGTTCGTCCGGGAACGGCATTCCGGCATCGGCCAGAACCTGCTTGGCGGCGCGCTCGCTGAGCGTGCCGCTGGCGGTGAGCGGGGCGGGCAAGGCGGGCAGCGCCGGTCGCTCAGCGCGCGCGGCCGCGAAGCTCTCGGCGAAGCGCGCCAATGCGCCGAGCGCGCGGGTGAGCGCCACGCTGTCCTCGAACACGAGGAAGCCGCGCGCCTCGTAAGCGCGCACGACTTCGGGCGGGGCGCTCATGGTGACGGCGCGGATCAGGCCCTCGCCGCCGGGACCGGCCGCCTCCAGCGCCTCGGCCAGCCGCGCGGAATAGCTGGGCAGCGCGGGCGTGGTGCCCAGGATCGCGACGAAGATGTCGTAGCCGCCCTGCTCCAGCACGACCTGGATATAGCGCGTCATCAGCGGCAGATCGGTCATCGCCTGCGCGGTCGCGTCGATCGGGTTCACCGGCGAGGCGTAAGGCAGCAGCGCCTTCAGTTCCGCCTGCGCCTCGGCAGGCATCGGGGTGACGGCAAGCCCGGCCTCGTCGCCATCGTCGGCCATCTGGATGCCGAGGCCGCCCGACATGGAGAAGATGCCCAGCTTGTTGCCGCTCGGCAGGCCCGCGCGGGCGACGGCGTAGGCAATGTCGAGCTGTTCCGCCGTGCTGCGCGCGCGGTGAACGCCGTACTGGCGGCAGATCGCGTCGAACACGCCGTCGGAGCCCGCCAGCGCGGCGGTATGGCTGCCCACGGCATGCGCGCCCACTTCCGAGCGGCCGACCTTGAGCAGCACCACCGCGATCCCGCGCTTGCGCGCAAGATCCAGCGCCTCGAAGAACACCGCGCGGTTCCGCACGCCCTCGGCGTAGGCCATGACGACCTTCACGCCCTCACGGTCGATCACCCAGCGCAGCGCCTCGGCCATGTCGACGTCGCACTCGTTGCCGGTGGTGATCCAGTGGCGAATGCCGAGGCCGCGATTGCGGGCCAGCTGCGCGATATGCGAGCCGTAGGCGCCGCTCTGCGAGACGATCGCCACCGGGCCAGGTTCGAGGAACCCGTCATCGAGCATCACCGAGAAAGTGCCGTAGTAGCCGATCGAACTGTCCGCCGCGCCAAGGCAGTTGGGGCCGAGCAGGCGCAGCCCTCCGGCGCGGGCCACGGCGACGATGCGCGCCTGTTCCTCGCGGCCTTCCTCGCCCATCTCGGCGAACCCGGCGGCGAAGATGATCGCGGCCTTCACGCCCTTGGCGACGCAGTCCTCCACCGCCGCGCGGGTAGCGGCGGCGAG
>JASGGD010000183.1:0-10105 GCA_047605225.1 Novosphingobium sp. | reverse complement strand
TGATGCAGTTCGACCCAGGCGGCGCGGTTGCCGGCGCGGTCGATCACGCGATAGCGGGTGCGGGCGCTCTGGCCTTCCTTCTCGTCCACGTGCATCTTCTCGCCGCCGGTGCCCGGCTGCTTGGCGAGGGGCAGTTCGATCATGCCGTCGTTGATGCTCGGCACCCCGACCACAAGCGCCCAGTAGATCTTCTTGGCGGTGCGCCCCGAGAAGCGCTTGGAGAAAAACGCCGCGCTGCCCGGCGTGCGCGCGATGAGCAGGACGCCCGAGGTGTCCTTGTCGAGCCGGTGGACGAGGCGCGGACGCGGGCCTTTCTCGACATAGGCGTCGAGCAGGCCGTCGACGTGCTCCTTCATGCCCGAGCCGCCCTGCGTGGCGAGGCCCGGGGGCTTGTTGAGCACGATCGCGGCGCGGTCCTGCGTCAGCACCATCGAATCGGCGAGTTCGATCTCGGCCTCGGTCAGTTCGCGGCGCGGGCGTTCGCCTGCGGCATTGGTCTTCTGCTCGCCACCGGGAGGCACGCGCAGGGTCTGGCCCGCTTCCAGTCGGGTATCGACGTCGGCGCGCTTGCCATCCACGCGAATCTGGCCGGTGCGCGCCCAGCGCGAGACCATCGCGAAGCCCACCTTGGGCAAGTGCCGCTTGAACCAGCGATCGAGGCGGACGCCGTCGTCATCCTGACCGACGGTGAACTGACGGACGGTATCGAAATTGCTCATGCCACGCTCCGCATAACAAAAAGGCCGAGGAACAGGCCGCCGAATCCGGCGAGCAGTGACAGGGCGGTATAAAAGGCAGCGGTGGCGATCTCGCCCCGCTGGATCAGGGTAGCGAAATCGAGGCTCATCGACGAGAACGTCGTGAAGCCGCCGAGTACGCCGATGGCCAGCAGCAGGCGCGTGCCTTCGCTGCCATTGCCGAAACGGGCAAACCAACCGGCGAACAGGCCCATCAGCACGCTGCCGACGACGTTGACGGTCAGGGTGCCGTAAGGAAAGGCACCCGCGCGCACCGGGCCGAGCGCGGCGGTCCAGCCGCGCGCGACGAGGAAACGCAACCACGAGCCGAACGCGCCGCCGAGGGCCACATATAGTGAGGCCAGTATAAAGGAAGGTTGGGGCATGGCGCCGCCTTAGCCGCGAATGGCCGAGAATCCAACTCGCTGCGTCTTCAAGCTTGTCTTCGAGGCGTCACTTTGCTAACGGGCCGCTCAATCAGCTGCCTCCGAGTCCGGCGGCGGCCTTTTATTGGCTCTAGATTCGCAGCTCGCCGCGCCGAACCGGATGCGTGGCGGCTTCGTCTGTTTTGTGAGGTGTTTCGGTTTATGCAGATTCTCGTCCGCGATAACAACGTCGATCAGGCTCTTCGGGCTCTCAAGAAGAAGCTGCAGCGTGAGGGCGTGTATCGTGAAATGAAGCTGCGCCGTCACTTCGAGAAGCCCTCGGAAAAGCGCGCTCGCGAAAAGGCCGCTGCCGTGCGCCGCGCCCGCAAGCTTGAGCGCAAGCGCGCCGAGCGCGACGGCTCGAAGTAAGAGAGCTTTCCTGCGCTTTTGCGCAGGGCATCTTTAAATCTGGAGCAGCGGCTTGAATGCCGCGCCGGGTTGAGCCATGAGGGCGCGGAATCATCATTCCGCGCCCTTTGTGCATCTGCAAGGGATGTCCTGCCCGGGCGCTTCAGAAGAATACGAGGGCATAGACGATGACCGAGATCACCCGCGTTGCGCTGCAGCCGATCGAAAAGGGCGCCATTTCCAAGATCTGGATCGGTGTCGTCGCCATCGCGCTGGCCTCGGCCGGTGTCGCCTATGCTGCGCTGCCGCCCGCGCCCACCGTCAAGACGCTGACCGCCGGCACCGGCGCCTCGCCGACGATGGAAGACGTCGTGCTCATCAACTACAAGGGCATGCTGACCGACGGCAAGGTGTTCGACGAGAACAAGAACTATCCCAACCCCGTCGCGCAGTTCGTGCCCGGCTTCTCCAAGGCGCTGATGAAGATGCAGCGCGGCGGCAAGTACGACGTCACGATCCCCGCCGAGCTGGCCTACGGCGCCAACCCGCCCGCCGGTTCGCCGATTCCGGCCAACGCCGACCTCAAGTTCGAAGTCGAGCTGATCGACTACAAGAGCCTCGCCGAAATCCGCCAGCAGCAGCAGATCCTGCAGCAGCTCCAGCAGATGCAGGGCGGCGCGGGTGCCCCGGGCGCCCCGGGTGCGGCTGCTCCGGCTCCGGTTCCGGCGCAGTGAAGTCAGCGATCGCGGCGCTGCTCCTCGTGGCGGTGCCTTCGGCGGTGTTCGCCCAGGCTGCCTCGAAGCCTGCCGCTCCGGCGGCGACGCCTGCGGCTCCGCAGGTCAAGGTCGAGGCAATCAAGGCCGGCACCGGCGGCAAGCCGCCCGAGCATGGCTATGTGCTCATCAACTACAAGGGCATGCTGACCGACGGCACCGTGTTCGACCAGAACGAACAGATGCCGATGGCGCTGGACGAAGTCGTCCCCGGCTTTGCTCAAGGGTTGCTCCAGATGGAGCGCGGCGGCCGCTATCGCCTGACCATTCCGCCTGAACTCGGCTACGGCGCCGAAGCGTCCGGCCCGATCCCGGCGAATTCCACGCTGGTCTTCGAGGTCGACCTGCTCGATTTCAAGACGCCCGAGGAAATCCAGGCAATGATGGCGCAGATGCAGGCTCAGGCGGCAGCGCAAGCAGCCCAGCAGCAGGGCGAGGCAGCCAAGCCCGCGCAGTGACACCATTGCTCGTCATTGCGAGCGTAGCGAAGCAATCCAGGGCGGCGGCACTGCTCTGGATCGCCACGGCCCTTCGGGCCTCGCGATGACGAAGCTGGGGCAGGGAACTTGAAGCCTGCGCGCCCCGCTGCTAGCGCACCGCTATCGAATTTCCGCCCGCCGTGCTTCCATGCGCGGCGGGTTCAACCGTAAAAAGGCCAAGGGACAGAAAAGCCATGTCGGTCGATACCGCAACCGTGGCGAAGATCGCCAGCCTCGCGCGCATCAAGGTGAGCGAGCAGGAACTTGAGGCCATGGTGCCCGAACTGAACGGCATCCTCGCCTGGGTGGAGCAACTCGGGCAGGTCGATACCGACGGTGTCGAGCCGATGACCGCCGTGATCCCCAACACCCTGCGCCTGCGCGACGATGTCATCAACGCCGACCCGCTGACCGGCGGCGACAAGCGCGACGCGGTGCTGGCGAATGCCCCGGCGGCCGAACACGGCTTCTTCGGCGTGCCCAAGGTAATCGAGTAAGCGACTTCGCTTTGGCCCGATCCTTCGACAAGCTCGCAGATGAGCGGTGCTTTGGAGGACGAGTATCATCAATTCCCGCTCATGCTGAGCTTGTCGAAGCACGGGCAGCACACAAAATCTGGAATGCAGCATGACTGACATTACCGACCTTGGCGTAGCCGCCATCCGCGACGGCGTCGCCGCCGGAACCTTCTCCGCGCTCGAAGTGGCCGAGGCGTTCAACGCCAACGTTGCGGCGGCGCAGGATGCGCTGAACGCCTTCATCGTCGCCACGCCCGACCACGCGATCGCTGCCGCCAAGGCCATCGACGCCAAGCGCGCGGCGGGTGAGGCTCTCGGCCCCATGGGCGGCGTGCCGATCGGCATGAAGGACCTGTTCGCCACCACCGGCGTCCAGACCACCGCCGCCAGCCACATCCTCGAAGGCTTCGTGCCGCAGTACGAATCGACCGTCTCGCAGAAGCTGTGGGATGCGGGCGCGGGCCTGCTGGGCAAGCTCAACCTCGACCAGTTCGCGATGGGCTCCTCGAACGAGAGCAGCCACTTCGGCTCGGTCGTGTCGCCCTGGCGTCGCCCCGGCAGCAATGCGCCGCTGACGGCGGGCGGTTCCTCGGGCGGCTCCTCGGCGGCGATCGCGGCGCGCCTTGCGCCTGCCGCCACCGGCACTGACACCGGCGGCTCGATCCGCCAGCCTGCCGCCTACACCGGCACCACCGGCATTAAGCCGACGTACGGGCGCTGCTCGCGCTGGGGCGTGGTGGCCTATGCCAGCTCGCTCGATCAGGCGGGGGCGATGGCGCGCGACGTCACCGACTGCGCGATCATGCTGGAAAGCATGGCCGGGTTCGACCCCAAGGACGCGACCAGCCTGAACCTGCCGGTGCCGGACTGGACCGCCGCGCTCTCGGGCGACCTCAAGGGCAAGAAGGTCGGCATCCCCAAGGAATACCGCGTCGAGGGCATGCCCGCCGAGATCGAGGCGATCTGGGAGCAGGGCATCGCCTGGCTCAAGGACGCGGGCGCCGAAGTGGTCGAAGTCTCGCTGCCGCACACGCAGTACGCGCTGGCGACATACTACATCATCGCGCCTGCCGAAGCCTCGTCGAACCTCGCGCGCTATGACGGCGTGCGCTACGGCCTGCGCGACCTGCCCGACGGTGCCGGCCTGCAGGACATGTATGCCGCTACCCGGGCCAACGGCTTCGGGGCAGAGGTGAAGCGCCGCATCCTGATCGGCACGTATGTGCTGTCGGCGGGCTTCTACGACGCCTACTACACCAAGGCGCAGAAAGTCCGCGCGCTGATCTCGCAGGACTTCGCCAAGGCCTTCGAGCAGGTCGACGTCCTCCTGACCCCGACCGCGCCGAGCGCTGCCTTTGCCCTTGGCGAAAGCAACGAAGACCCGATCGCGATGTACCTCAACGACGTGTTCACGGTCCCGGCCTCGCTGGCAGGCCTGCCTGCCATGTCGGTGCCCGCGGGCCTCGACGCGCAGGGGCTGCCGCTGGGCCTCCAGATCATCGGTCGCCCGCTCGACGAGCAGGGCGTGCTGAACGCAGGGCTGGCCATCGAAGGCCGCGCAGGATTCACGGCGAAGCCGGGGAAGTGGTGGTAATATGAGCACGTATCGCATCCAGGGCGCCACCGGGGACTGGGAGGTCGTGATCGGCCTCGAGATCCATGCGCAGGTCACGTCCAATTCTAAGCTGTTCTCCGGCTCGGCGACGGCGTTCGGCGCGGAGCCGAACACGCAGGTTTCGCTGATCGATGCGGCGATGCCGGGCATGCTGCCCGTGCCGAACGGTGAGTGCATCCGTCAGGCGGTGCGCACCGGCATGGCGATCGATGCGCAGATCAACAAGTGGTCGCGCTTCGATCGCAAGAACTACTTCTACGCCGATCTTCCGCAGGGCTACCAGATCAGCCAGCTCTACCACCCGCTGGTCGGCGAAGGCTCGCTGACGATCAAGGCGGACGAGAAGGCCGGCATCCCCGAGGACAAGGTCATCGGCATCGAGCGCATCCACGTAGAACAGGATGCGGGCAAGCTGATGCATGACCAGCACCCGACGATGTCCTACGTCGATCTCAACCGCTCGGGCGTGGCGCTGATGGAGATCGTCAGTCGCCCGGACATGCGCTCGCCCGCAGAGGCCGGGGCCTACGTGTCGAAGCTGCGTACGATCCTGCGTTACGTCGGCTCGTGCGACGGCAACATGGATCAGGGCTCGATGCGCTGCGACGTCAACGTCTCGGTCCGCAAGCCGGGTGACGAGTTCGGCACCCGCACCGAAACCAAGAACGTCAACTCGGTGCGCTTCGTCATGCAGACGATCGAGCACGAGGCGAACCGTCAGGTCGATGTGATCGAGGGCGGCGGCAAGATCGTGCAGGAAACCCGTCTGTTCGACCCGAACAGCGGCACCACCCGCTCGATGCGCTCTAAGGAAGACGCGCACGATTACCGCTATTTCCCCGATCCCGACCTGCTGCCGCTGGAACTGGATGATGCGTTCCTTGAGGCGTGCCGCGCCTCGCTGCCCGAACTGCCCGACGCCAAGCGCGCGCGCTATGAGGGCGAACTGGGGCTTTCGGCCTACAACGCCGCCGTGCTGACCACCGACGTCGATACGTTCCAGTGGTTCGAGGCGCTGCTGGCCGAAACCGCTTCGGCGCAGGGCAAGGCGCCCGCCGAGGTAGCCAAGCAGGCGGCGAACTGGCTGATCTCGGAATTCTTCGGCGCGCTCAACAAGCTGGGCAAGAGCCTCGAGGATTCGCCGGTCAGCCACGCGCAGGCCGCCGAGCTGCTGGCGCTGGTCGGCAAGGGCACGATCTCGGGCTCGATCGCCAAGCAGGTTTTGGAAATCATGCTGGAGACCGGCGATGGCGCGGGCGTCATCGTCGAGCGCGAAGGGCTGAAGCAGGAATCCGATACCGGCGCCATCGAGGCCAAGGTGGACGAAATCCTCGCCGCCAACGCTGACAAGGTCGCGCAGTACCGCGAGGGGAAGGTGGCGCTGTTCGGCTTCTTCGTCGGCCAGACGATGAAGGCGATGCAGGGCAAGGCCAACCCGCAGGTGGTCAACGAGATCCTGAAATCCAAGCTGGGCTGACGTTTAACAAGCCTCGCGAAAAAGCCGCCGCACCGTTTCTTCGGTCCGGCGGCTTTTTTGTGTCCGCTGTGCAACTCTTGTTGTCCCGTGGTGGGACCGTTCGCAATAATCCGCTTGTATTCGCAATTTGCGGTGCTATCGATTGCGCGAAGACCGGGGGGGTCTTTCCAACAATTTCGCGCTGGCGTGCCCAAAGGGGCATCGTTCGCGCATCCGGCGATGCGGAGCAGGTGGCTCCGTGCGCCGCACAAGCTCACCTGGGGGGGTGAGGGGGCCCGGCATTGCGCCACAGTGGAGCGCGCGATGTCGGGCCTTTGCAGTTTTCCAGCCTAATTCTCGTCATTGCGAGCGCAGCGAAGCAATCCAGGGCGGTTTACGCGGCCCTGGATTGCTTCGCTGCGCTCGCAATGACGAATGGGGGCTGACGGCTTAGCCCGCGCGGCGGGTCCCGGTCAGTTCCATCGCGCCGAACATCCCGGCCTTCACGGTTCCTGTCAGCGCATCGCCTTCGACCGTCGCGCTGCAGTCGAGGTCCATCGGCATCGGCACGGTCATCTTCATCGACCACGTCAGCGTCTGCCCGGCGATGCGGCCGTCGGTAATATCCATGCTTCCGAGGTCGCCGGTGATGTTCCCGGAGAAGCTGTCGCCTGCTCCGGGCTCGATGGTGAGGACGCCCTTCTGGCGGCCCAGCGGGGTATTGGTGACGCAGTCGTAGGTGCCGGCAACGGTCATTCGGATGCTCCTTCGCTGTCGTTCTCGCCTTGGCCTGGACCGCCGGGGGCGGGGCGGACCTCCACGGGCAAACCCAGACCCTTGAGCTGCGGTTCCACGACCTTGCGGTCGCCGACGATCACCCAGGTCAGGTCGGCGGGCTGCAGGTACTGCGCCGCTGCCGCGCCGATGCGCTTGGCATCGATGCCGCGATAGGTCTGTGCCAGCTTGATGTAATAGTCCTCAGGCCGCCCCAGTCGGTCGTTCTTGACGATGGCGGAGAGGACTTGCGCGTTCGTCTCGAAATCGTTGGGCAGGCTGCGGATCGCGCCATCGGTGACGCGCTGGTATTCCTCGGCCGAGACCGGCTGCCTGGTCGGCAGCGCGCCCATGTCGGCGATGATGGCGCGGATCGAATCGCCGGTGCGGTCGGCCTGTACGGGCGCCATGACCTGCATCATCACCGGCCCGGTCGCCTGGCTTACGCCCGAACGCACGCCGTAGCTCCAGCCCTTCTCCTCGCGAATGTCGAGGTTGAGGCGCGAGAGGAAGCCGTTGCCGACGACGTCGTTCGCCAGCATCAGCGATTCCTCGTTCGGCGTGCGGCCGGTCAGCGGCAGCACGCGCCCGGCGAGGATCACCGACTGCGGCGAATTCGGCCGGTCGATCAGCACCACGCGCGACGCAGGTGCTGGCGTGGTGGTGTCGAGCGGCTTGACCGGTTTGGGCGCGGACGGGGCCTTCCAGCCGCCGAACGCCTTTTCAAGCAGCGGCTTCAGTTCCGCCATCGTCACGTCGCCGACCACGGTGATCCGCGCGAGGTCGGGGCGCAGCCACTTGGCATGGGCGGCGCGCAGGGCCTCGGGCGTGAGGGCGGCGAGCGCGGTGTCGCTGCCGAGGCCGTCGCCCGGCTGCGCATAAGGATGCGTGCCGAAGAGCTCGCCGCTCAAGGTGCGCGAGGCCAGCGCGCTCGGGGTCGACTGGGCCTGCGCCAGTTCGGCCTGAGCCTGACTGCGCGCGCGGTCGAAATCGGCCTGCGCGAAGGCGGGGTGGAGCAGCACGTCGGAGGCCAGCGCCAGCGTCGGCGCAAGGTTGTCGCTCAGTGCGCTCAGCGTCAGGCTGCTGGTGTCGAGGCTGGCGTTCGTGCCGATCGAGGCGCCGAGGCGCTCCTGCTCCTCGGCGATCTGGGTGGCGTTGCGGGTCTTCGTGCCTTCCTCCAGCATGCCGAGCATCAGCCCTTGCGTGCCCGGCGTGTCGAGTGCGTCGGCCGCGTAGCCGGCGTCGAAGTCGATCGACATGACCAGCTTGGGCACCGTGGTCCGCCGCGCCAGCGTGACGGGGATGCCGTTCGAGAGCGTGGTGCGCTCGATCGCCGGGAAGGCGAGGGCGCCGACCGGGGCGACTGGCGGCGCGGTGCGTTTTGGCGCGGGGGCGAGTTTCGGGGCCTTGGCGGCCTTGCCCGGCGTGGCGGGCGGGTTGGTCGCCTCATCGCCCCAGCCGCCCATCTTCGCGCCGTCCTCGGTGCGCGCGCCCGGCACTACGGCGATCTTGTAGACCGGGCGGCCGAGCCACCTGGCCATCGCGGTGCGCACGGCGTCCGGCGTCAGCGCGGCGATGGCCTGCAGGTCCGCCTTGTACTTGGCGGGGTCGTTCGAATAGACCTGCCCCTCGGCCAGCGTGGCGCCCTTGCCGGAGAAGCCGCCGACCTGCTCCAGCCCGCCGATCTCGCTCGACAGGATCGAGGTGACGGCGCGGCGCACTTCATCCTCGCTCGGCCCCTTGGCGACGAAATCGGCGATAACCTTGTCGAGCGCGGCTTCGGCCCTGGCGCGCTGGATGCCCGGTTTCACGTCCATCGAGGCGTCGAGGAAGCTGGCCTGTTCGAAAGTCATGGCCGATGCGGTGACGGAGACGGCAAGCTGCTGCCCGCGCACCAGTTCGTTGTCCAGCCGCGAACTGGCGAGGCCGCCGAGGATGTGCATGCCGATGCGCAGCGCCGGTGCGTCGGCGTCGTTGAGGCCCGGCCCGCTCCAGTCGCGGCTGAGGCGCAGGGTCGGCACCTGATCGGTCAGGTCGCGCGAAAGCGGCGCGGGCAGGGTGACCGGCCCGGCCGAGACGGGCGCGATGTCAGGCCCCTTGGGGATGGCGCCGAACCACTGCTCGACCTTGGGCCGTGCGGTCGCCGCATCGATGTCGCCCGAGAGGACGAGCACGACGTTGTTGGGGCCGTAGTGGTCGGTGAACCACTTGCGCACGTCGGTCAGGCTGGCGGCGTCGAGGTCGGCCATCGAGCCGATCGTCGAGTGGTGATAGGGGTGGCCGACCGGGAACAGGCCCTCGGCCACGGCATATTCGGCGAGGCCGTAAGGCTGGTTGTCGCCCTGCCGCTTCTCGTTCTGGACGACGCCGCGCTGCTTGTTGAGCTTGTCCTGCGTGACGGCGGGCAGCAGCGCGCCCATGCGGTCGCTCTCCATGAACAGCGCCAGGTCGAGCGCGCCAGTGGGCACCGTCTCGATGTAGTTGGTGCGGTCGTACCAGGTGGAGCCGTTGGTCGAGGTGGACCCGGCAGCCTCCAGCGGAATGTCGAAGTTGGGCACGTTGGACGAGCCGCCGAAGAACAGGTGCTCGTACAAGTGCGCGAAGCCGGTCTTGCCGCGGGGTTCGTTCTTGGAGCCGACCTTGTAGTAGAGCGTGACGCCGACGATCGGGGCCTTGCGGTCGGTGTGGACGATGGTTGTCAGGCCGTTGGCAAGGACGAACTTGTCGTAGGGAATGTCGACCTTGGCAACGAGTTCCTGCGGCGATGCGGCGGCGGGCTGGGCCGGTGCAGGCGGCGCTGTCGGCGTGCTGGCGACCGGAGTGCCGGAGGGTGCGGCAGCGCAGGCTGAGAGGAGGAGGGCGGCGGCGAGAGCGCTCAGGCTCGACGTGGGGGCGGGTCGCATGGGTGGGAGGTTAGCAGCTTGTTTTCGTGTGGCCAGCGGCGTTTTTGCCCACCCCTGCCCCCTCCCGCAGGCGGGAG
>JASGGD010000182.1:0-10172 GCA_047605225.1 Novosphingobium sp. | reverse complement strand
GCCATGAAGGCGATCCGCTGGAGCAAGGTGACGACCAACATCGCCCTGCGTCAGCGCGCCACACGTCATCGTTCGAGTTCTGCGAGAACGGCGCCAAGGCCGTCACCTGGGAAGCCACAGTGAAGCGCGTCGATCCCGAGTTCTTCGCCCGCCACACCGCGACCGAACTGTGGTCCTGGAGCGACCACCAGCTCGAGGACGCGGGCCGCCTGACCGAACCTCTGCGCTACGATGCCAAGACCGACCACTTCGTCCCCGTCACCTGGGACGAAGCCTTCGCCCGCGCCGGAGCCTCGATGCAGGCCCTCGCCCACGCCGATCAGGCGGAGTTCTATTGCTCGGGCCGAGCATCCAACGAAGCAGCGTTCCTCTACCAACTCTTCGCGCGCGAGTTCGGGACCAACAACTTCCCCGACTGCTCCAACATGTGCCACGAGGCGACCAGCACCGGGCTGCCCAAGTCGATCGGCATCGGCAAGGGTACGGTGACGCTGGAGGACTTCGACCTCGCCGATGCGATCTTCTGCATCGGCCACAACCCCGGCACCAATCACCCGCGCATGCTGGGCACGCTGGCCGCCGCATCGAAGCGCGGGGTGCCGATCGTCGTCGCCAACCCGATGCGCGAGCGCGGCCTCGAACGCTTCAAGTCCCCGCAGCATCCCACCGAGATGCTCTCGCCCCATTCGACCCCGCTCGCCTCCGCCTATCATCAGGTGCGGATCGGCGGTGACATGGCGATGCTGAAGGGCATGATGAAGCTGGTGGTGGAGGCCGACGCGCTCGACCACGCCTTCATCGTCGAACATACCGAAGGGCTGGAGGCGCTCAAGGCCGATCTCGATGCCACCAGCTGGGACTGGATCGAGGTCGCCTCCGGACTGACCCGCGACGCCATCGAAAGCATGGCGCAAATCTACATGAAGGCCGAGCGGGTGATCGTCTGCTACGGCATGGGCATCACCCAGCACAAGCACGGCACCCAGAACGTGCAGGCGATCGCCAACCTGCTGCTACTGCGCGGCATGTTCGGCAAGCCGGGCGCGGGCATCTGCCCCTTGCGCGGCCACAGCAACGTGCAGGGCGACCGGACCGTCGGCATCACCGAACTGCCGACCGAGGACATGCTGCAGCGCCTCGACGCCGCTTTCGGCATCGCCTCGCCCCGCCACCACGGTCATAACGCGGTCGAGGCGCTGGCCGCGATGCGCGCCGGGCACTCGAAGGCGCTGATCTCGCTTGGCGGCAACCTCGCCGTCGCCATGCCCGACCCGGAAGCCTGCTTCGCCGCCGTGCGCGGGCTCGACCTCTCGGTCAACATCCTGACCAAGTTCAACCGCACCTGCCTGCTGACGGCGAAGGAGACGCTGGTGCTCCCCTGCCTCGGCCGCACCGAGCTGGACGTGCAGGACGCCGGGCCGCAGTGGGTAACGGTGGAGGACAGCATGTCGATGGTCCACGCCTCACGCGGGAAACTCAAGCCGCCCGGCCCCGAGGTCCGTTCGGAACCCGCGATCGTCGCCGGGCTGGCGCAGACAGCGATGCCGCACACGCGGGTGGACTGGACCGCCCTCGTCGCCGACTACGATCATATCCGCGATCGCATCGAGGCCGTCTATCCCGACTTCCGCGACTTCAACCGCCGCGTGCGCGAGCCGGGCGGCTTTCGCCTCACCATCGGCCCGGCCACCCGCACCTGGAAGACGCCGAGCGGCAAGGCGCAGTTCATCACTCACCCCCATGTCGAGGAACAGGCACAGCGCCCGCTGCTGCTCACCACGATCCGCAGCCACGACCAGTACAACACCACGATCTACAGCCTCGACGACCGCTATCGCGGCGTCACCGGCCGCCGCGACGTGATCTTCGCCAACGAGGTGGACCTCGCCATGCTGGGTCTGGCCGAGGGTGACAAGGTGGACGTCACCACTCCCGCTGGGCGCACGCTGAAGGGCTTCACGCTGGTTCGCCACGCCATCGCGCGCGGATCGCTGGCGGCCTACTATCCCGAGGCCAACTGCCTCGTACCATTGGAAGATTTCGATCCCGCCAGCGGCACCCCGGCGTACAAGTCAATCCCAGTAACCATCAGCGCCGCCGCCTGACTCGGGCATGAGAACGCCCCCGGGAGCGAGTGGACTCTCCCGGGGGCGCAGGCCGCCGCGTCATCGGTGGGGGGATGGAAGCGACGCGGCGGTGTCAGGTACGCCTTTCTGACGAAGGCTTTTCTGCGGAACTTACTGGTCGCGGCTGGTGCTTGCGCCGAGGCTGACCGAGCCGTTCGCGCCGCTCTTCGAAGCCGAGCCGCTGCCCGAGCCGGTCACGTTGGCGCTGCGCTTGCCCGCCTGCGCATTGGCCGAACCATTGCCCGAACCCGAGGCCGAGCTATCCGCCGCGCTGGACGCGGCATCGCGGGCCTGGCTGCCGACCGCCTGCGCCTTCTCGGTCGCGGCCGAGCGAGCTGCCTGAGCCGTGCCCGTCGCGATGCTGGCAACCTGCGAGGTGACGCCCGAAGTATCAGGCAGGTTGCCCGCACCCGAAGCCGAGCCGTTCGCGCCCGATCCCGTAAGCGAACCGGCCAGCGAACCCGTGGCCGAGCCCGTGCCGGTAGCCGAGCCGCTACCCGCCGTCGAACGAGCGGAGTCGACGAAGCCGCTGGCCTGCGAGCGGGCGCCGTCGACCGCTCCGGTCGCCGCCCCAGTTACGGCCGAAGTATCCGGCGCCGAAACCGAGGGCTTGGTCACGGACTTCTTGGCGCGGCCACTGGCATTGCCCGAGGCCCGCGACGAAACGCTGCGGCTGGCGCGCGAGGCGCTGATGTCTCCCGCACCGCTCATGGTGCCGTCGATCGAGCTGCCGACGCCGCCAAGAGTGCCGCCCAGCGAGCCGCCGAGGCCACCACCGAGCGATCCACCAAGCCCGCCGCCGCCCAGCAACTGGGCATTGGCCACGCCCGGCGCGGTGATCAGGGCAAAGGTTGCGATAGCGGTGGTGAGTGAGAGCTTGTTCATGGTTTTGCTCCTTCCTTTGTGTCGTTGGCCCCGTCCAGGGTGTCTGATGGAAGGAACGGATGGCCATTTCGCTTTCATCCATGGCCGCCGAAATTTTTCGAGTTTTTCCTCAAAGCGATTTCTGAATCGGCCGCAGCGGAAAGAACAATCGACTATGCATGAGCCTGTGCCAGGTCGCGCTGACAAGCAGGATTTCCGAGTTATCGTAACCCGGTAGGACAAAACCGTCCTATCCTTCGCCAGTTTCCTGAACCGCGCTCACATCCGCAAAAGGCTACCGAACTTTGTCAACGCCGCCTGATTCGACCAGCGGATGTCGAGGTCACACGCGGCCTCCTGAAAAGATTTGCCATCTATCTGACGCCGCACGAATGCAGTACGGCAACGTTCCGACCGGTCTGCGATCATCTCGCCCCGGCTTCGTCGCGCGAACGGTAAATGCACAACGCTACGGCATGAAGCCCCACTCGTGAGGCAGAACATGCTGGACAAGCCAGAGTCGATAAGAGGACGAAGGACACAAGGAAACGCATAATACCTGAGAAATAGCCGGACAGCGTCCTATTGCCCGCGCATTTGATCTCTATGGCACAAAAACCGGATAACTCAGAGGGCTTTCACTTCATTCTCTCTCCCGGTCCATTGCGCAACGCCTCAATCAACGACCGCACAGTCTCGGTGTCTCGCAAATTGAGATCTCGTTGGGGGTAAGGTACCTTGATGCCGTTTTCGCGCATCAGCCGCCACAGCGTCTTGAGCACGTCGGAGCGCACGTTGCCGATGCCTTCCTCGGGGTCGGTGATCCACACGTGGATGACGAAGCTGACGCCGTTCTCCGCGAAACTGTCGAGCCAGACGGTCGGCGGAGGGGCGACGAGCACGCGCTTCACCGATTTCGCCGCCTCCAGCATGAGCTTTTCGGCATGTTCGATGTCGGAGGCATAAGGTACCACGACGGGCACCTGAATGCGTACGTTGCGGCTGGAATAGGACCAGTTCTCGACCTGATTGATCATCAGGTTCTCGTTCGGGATCAGGTATTCCTTCTGGTCGCGCGTGGTGAGCGAGACGGCGCGGATGCCGATGCGGCGGATCTGGCCGAAGGTGTACTGCCCGCTCTGGTCGGCGATGGCGATGACGTCGCCCGGCTTGATCGACTTGTCCATCAGCAGGATGATCCCGGCGATCAGGTTGCCGAAGGTCTTCTGCAGGCCGAAACCGATGGCGAGGCCGAAGGCGCCGGAAAACACCGTCAGCGCGGTCAGGTCGATCCCCAGCACGTCGATGCCGACAAGGATCGCCACGGTCCAGATGAACAGGCTGACCATCTTTTCGGTCAGCAGCCGCTGCGTCATGTCGAGGCGCGTCGCGCGGGCCAGCACCCGGCTCGACATGCGGCTGGTGACCCAGGCGACGGAGATCACCAGCGCCAGCACCGCGACGATGACGGTCAGGTCCCACAGCGAAATACGGCTGGAGCCGACCTGCACCGCCAGCTTGTCCAGCGTATCGACGATGCTGCCGATCGTGTCGCTGCGGGCCGACACGACGTTCTTGATGCCCTCCGCGCCCGCGACCGGCTCGGCGCGCTCGATCACGACGGCGGTGGCCGTCGCGGTCGGCGTCGGGCTCGCCGAGGCGGCCGCGAGGATGGGGGCGGTCACTGCCCCCGCCATGCGCCCAATGCCTGTTCGATGTCGGCGATAAGGTCCTCGGGCGCCTCCAGACCGATGGAAAAACGTACGCCGTGGCGGTCCTCCGCTTGCGCCGGAGCGGGCGGCCAGGCCATGCGGCTGCGGTAGGCGGAAGGCTCGATGGGGATCGCCAGGCTCTCGAACCCGCCCCACGAATAGCCGATGCCGAACAGCGTCAGCGCATCGATGAAGCGGTTGCGCGCGGCGGCATCGCCACCCTTGAAGGTGAAGCTGAACAGGCCGCAGCCGCCGGTGAAGTCGCGCTTCCACAGCTCATGCCCCGGCGCGCCGGGCAGCATCGGGCAGAGCACTTGCCCCACTTCCGGCCGCCCCGAAAGCCACTGCGCGATCGCCAGTGCGCTCTGCGTCTCGTGTGCTAGACGCAAGTGCAGGCTGCGCAGGCCGCGCAGGGCAAGCGCCGCGTCGTCGGGCGAGACCACTGTGCCGAGCTGCTGCGCGCGATTGCGCAGTTTCGCGTAAAGCTCCGGCCCGGCGCTGGCGCTGCCCATCATAAGGTCCGAGTGGCCGCCGACATGCTTGGTCAGCGCCATCAGGACGATGTCGATCCCGTGGCTCAGCCCGGCGAAACCGAGCGGGCTCGCCCAGGTATTGTCGAGCACCGAGACCGCGCCCTTCTCCCGCGCGACGCGGGCGAGCGCGGGCAGGTCGCACATCTCCATCGAGAGGCTGCCCGGCGCTTCCAGCAACACCGCGCGAGTGCGTTCGCAGAAGGCGGCTTCGTAGGCGTCCAGATCCAGCGGGTCGAAGAAGCGCGGCTCGATGCCCATGTCGGTCAGCAGGCCCTTGCCCATCGAACGGGTCGGGTCATAGGCATTGTCGGTGATCAGCACGACGTCGCCCGGCCGCAGCAGGGTCAGCATGACCCCGGCGATGGCGGCGACGCCCGAGGGGTAGAGCACGGTGCCCTCGGCGCCCGGTTCGAGCGCGGTCAGCGCGTCGGCCAGCGCCCACTGCGTCGGGGCGCCCCGGCGGCCGTAGAAGAAGCGCCCGTCCTCGTTGGTGCGCGGCCCCTGGGCGAGCGCGGCGGTGTTCTCGTAGAGATGGGTGCTCGCGCGCCAGACCGGCGGGTTGACGACCGGCCCGGTCCATTCGCTGCGCCGCCCCGCGCCGACGATACGGGTGGCGTTCGAGAGGGTTCCGGGGGCATTCGTGCTGCTCAATGTCGTCTCCGCGAGTGGGGAGCGGCGACCCTAGGTAATTCCGATGCCGGAGGAAACCCGTTACCCTACCCAGCCGCGCGGCGGCGGTCGTCCGGCAGCACCGGATAGGCGCGCGCCTCCGCCACCTCGCGGGCGCCGAGATCGCGGTGCTCCATCGGCCCGGTGTCGAGCCGCAGCGGGGCCAGCGCGGGACCTCCGGAGATGCCCAGCGTGAAGACGCGGCGGACGGGCCCCACATTCTCGGCGAAGACGACGCCCAGCCGCAGCAGCGGCACGAAGAACGAGGCATTCGCGCGCTGCAGCGGCCGGATCGCGCTGAGCGGCAATTGCACTTCGCCGGTAAGGGTGACGCTCTCGCCCGCCGCGAGGGCAGGCATCGGCTTGAGCGGCGTGAGCGTCTCCAGCGGCGGGGCGAGTTGCTGCTCGGAGGTCAGCGAGCCATGGGCACCGATCATGTCGCCGAGCAGGTGCCCGGCCGGGAGGTCCGTGCCCGCCGTCAGCGTCACGCGGTATTGCAGCGTCGCGAAGACCAGCGAGAGGCGCAGGCCGACCGGCTCGAAAGCGATTTCGAGAGCGTCGGGCACGGCGGCTGCCGGCAGGGTCGGAGCCGGACGCGGCGGGACCAGCGAGCTGGCGAATTCCGGTTGCGGGACGGGGGCAGGCTTCGGAGCAGGCGGAGCCACGGGTTCGACGACGTGCTGCACTTCGGACCAGTCTTCGGCTTCCTCTGCCGGGCGCTTGCGCCGCAGGAGAAACGCAAGAGCCCCGAGGACGGCCAGCACCGCCGGGATCGCCCATGCCCAGACGGGCAGCCCGTCCTGCGGAGCCGGAGCGACAGGCGGGACAGCGGCGGTCGGTGTCGCCGTGGGCGTCTCTACTGCCGAAGGCACGGATGTCGGGGTCGGCTCCGGCACGACCGGCGCGGAAGCGGAGGGAGTGCTCTGCGGCTCCGGCGTCGCCGAAGCGCGCGGTTCCGGCGCGCTGGAGCTGGCTGTCGGGGTCGGCGCAGGGCGCGGTGTTGCGGAAGACTGCGAAGGTTGGGCGCGTGGGGGCTGAATGCGCGTAGGCTGCGCCGACGGCTGTACCTGTGGCGGAGGCGGCGCGATCGTCGGCACCGGCTCCGGCGTGGCATTGCGCTGCGGCAGCATCGGATTCTGCGCGTCCACCGGACCTTGCGCGCGCGAACTCGGCGTTGCGGTCGGTTCGGGCAGGCTCCATGTCGTACCGCCCGACTGGGCACCAACCGGCCCCGCGAGAACTGCGACCAGCGCGGTCGAGATCGCCGCGCGCGCTATGATCGAATTCGTGCCCCTCATGGTATCTTCGGTCTTCGCCAAACCTCGTGTGAACGCCCAGTTAATGCCTCCCGCGCGCACGGCAAGACGTTCCCTGCCATCGTCCACCGAATGGTGTGACATATGCGCCACCGGCGACACGCTTGCGTTCGCGCGCCCTTGGCGGCATTGCCGGGTCATGACTGACACCTCTTTCCCCCTCCACCTCGGCCAGCAGAGCGGCCCTCCCGCTTCGCCCGAGGAAGCCCAGCTCGATTACGTCCCGAATCCGCGCGTCGGCAGCCTCTATCTCGTCCGCTTCGCCGCGCCGGAATTCACCTCGCTCTGCCCGGTGACCGGACAGCCCGACTTCGCGCACCTCGTGATCGATTATGCGCCCGGCGAAACCATCGTCGAATCGAAGAGCCTCAAGCTGTTCCTCGGCTCGTTCCGCAACCACGGCGCCTTCCACGAGGACGTGACCGTGGGCATCGGCCAGCGCCTGTTCGACGAGATGAAGCCGCTGTGGCTGCGCATCGGCGGCTACTGGTATCCGCGCGGCGGGATCCCGATCGACGTGTTCTGGCAGTCCGACGCACCGCCCGCCGGGCTCTGGGTGCCCGATCAGGGCGTGCCGGGCTATCGCGGCCGGGGGTGATCCGGCCCACCGGTCTCCCCCTCCTCCGCTCATGCTGAGCTTGCCGAAGCATCCGGCGTTGCGCCCAGCCTCGGGGCCTTCGACAGGCTCAGGCTGAGCGGGGTTGGCAGGTCAGATTTGCCGGATTTGTGCCGGTTTTCAGAACCCCGCGCTGGCAAATCGCGCGCCATTGACCCGCGTGAGGTCGATGGTGCCCTTGCCGATCGAGGCCATCTGGCGGCTCGTCAGGCATTGCGCGTAGACGGTCGGCGCTTCGGCCTTGCGGGCGGCCTCGGTATCGAGCGCCTCGTCGAGACCGGCATTGCAGGAATTGCGCGTCTCGTAAGTCTGCACCGGCATCTCCAGACGCTGGCAGGCGGTGCCGTCGTCCGAACAGGCGAACAGGGCGAGAGCGTAAAGGGTTCCACTCATGGGGGCAGTCTCCTTTCACCCTAGACAACGACCCCGACGCCCCATGTATCCCGCGCGGCCTGAGAAAAAATGAATCCGCTCCAGAGGATTACGGGCTGGAACCTTCCGCGCCGCAGTGCGTAGAAAAGCGCTCATGGACCAGACCAAAGCCAAGCTCATCATCCGCGAAGCGACCGTCGCGGACGCCGCCGCGATCGCCCGCCTCTCCGTCAAGGTCTACGGCAAGGCCGACGCCTTCACCCGCGCCGAGATCCGCGGGCAGGTCATCAATTTCCCCGAAGGCCAGTTCGTCGCCGAATACGAAGGCAAGGTCGTCGGCCACTGCGCGACGATGATCGTCACTTCCGACCTCGCGTTCAAACCGCACACCTGGGAAGAGATCAGCAACGGCGGCTACGGCCGCCCGCCTGCGCCCGAAGGCGACGTGCTCTACGGCTTCGAGGTCTGCGTCGATCCCGATTACCGCCGCCTGCGCATCGGCCAGCGCCTCTACCGCAAGCGCCGCGAGGTGTGCCAGTATTTCGAGCTGAAGGGCATCGCCTTCGCGGGCCGCATGCCCGGCTACTACCGCCGCAAGCGCGCCTATCCCGATCCGGCCGACTACGTGCAGGCGGTGCGCGACAAGAAGATCCGCGACCAGGTCATCAATTTCCAGATGAACGAAGGCTACGAGCCGCGCGGCATCCTGCCCGACTACATCCCCGCCGACCGCGAGAGCGGCGGCAATGCGGTCTTGATGTACTGGACCAACCCGCTCGCCCCGCTCGATACCGGCAAGGCGATCCCCGGCCTCAAGGAGCGCGTCCCCTCCAGCGTGCGCGTCGCCACCGTGCAGTTCCAGATGCGCAAGATCGACACGATCGACGAGTTCGAGGCACAGGTCGAATACTGGATCGACGTCGCCGCCGATTACGAGAGCGACTTCGTAGCCTTCCCCGAACTGTTCACGCTCGAACTGCTCTCGATCGAGGAGAAGAAGCTGCAGCCGGTCGAGGCGATCGAGAAGATCGCCGAATACACCGAGCGCTTCGTCGAGTTCATGCAGCGCATGGCGGTCAGCTACAACATCAACATTATCGGCGGCTCGCACCCCACCCGCGTCAAGCTGGGCGGCGGCAAGAGCGAGATCCGCAACATCGCCTATACCTTCCTGCGCGACGGCGCGGTGCATGAAACGCAAAAGCTGCACCCGACGCCGTCCGAACGACGCTGGTGGAACATCAAGGGCGGCTACGGCGCCAACGTCATCCCCACCGACTGCGGCCCGATCGGGGTGATGATCTGCTACGACAGCGAGTTCCCCGAACTCGCGCGCCACCTCGTCAACCAGGGCGCGCTTATGCTGTTCGTGCCGTTCTGCACCGACGAGCGGCGCGGCTACCTCCGCGTGCGCTACTGCGCACAGGCCCGCGCGGTGGAGAACCAGTGCTACGTCGTCACCTCGGGCGTGGTCGGCAACTTGCCCAACGTCGAGAACATGGACGTCCACTATGCCGAAAGCGCGATCCTGACGCCGAGCGACTTCCCCTTCGCCCGCGACGGCGTGGCGGCGGACACCGCGCCCAACACCGAGACGATCGCGATCTCCGACCTCAGCCTCGACGCGCTGCTGACCGCGCGCCAGTCGGGCGCGGTGCAGAACCTCAAGGACCGCCGCTTCGATCTCTATCGCGTGGAGTGGGCGCAGCATTGAGAGAGACCTAGCGGCAGGCTTTCCTGAGCGTTTGTTCCTTCCTCGCATCGCTCGGCCTTGAGGGGACAACCATGGAGTTTAGCAGCAACCAAAACGCCCATAAGGCCAAGAGAATCTGGCCGATAATAAATTTAAAGTGACGATCTTCGTAGCCAGGTGATCAAAGTTAAAAACCGCCCGACCAAGATCTCGCCAGTCCAGGAACGAGCGCATCTTGCGCGACCGGCTCGGGTGCTTGAGCTTGCGCAGC
>JASGGD010000181.1:0-10186 GCA_047605225.1 Novosphingobium sp. | reverse complement strand
TGCTGCTGTTCCTGATGGCCTCGGGTCTGTTCGGCGGCGCGGCGGCGCTGACGGTGCCGGCGCTGGGCAACAGTTCGATCCCGCCGATCCAGTTCGCGCTGGTCTTCGTCTACCTGCGGATCATGATGCCGAGCGGCGGCTACTTCGAGCTGTGGCGCGACGGCGTGAAGGACAACTTTCCGCTGGTGCTGTTCACGCTCTACGGCATGGTCGCCGCGCTGGTCGCGCCGCGTATCTTCGCCGGTCAGATCGACGTCGCGCCGATGCGCTTCGACAATGCGCGCAGTCTGTTCGATACGGTGCCGCTGCAGCCCACTTCGCAGAACATCACGGCCTGTGTGTACCTCTTGGGTGCCCTTATGGTCACGTTGAGTGCCTATGTGGCGGTGCGTACGGCGGGGGGAATCGAGGCTCTGGTCAAGGGTGGCGTCGTCATCGGCTGGGTCCATGCGGTGACCGGCCTCATCGCCTCGCAGACCAAGGGCACCTGGGTGCAGGACGTCTTCGGGCTGTTCCGCAACGGTACTTACGCGCAGCTTGATCAGTCTTATCAAGGGTTTAACCGGGTGGATGGGCTGTTCCCCGAAGCCTCGGGCTGGGCCGCCTTCGCGCTCGGCTGGTTCGTGTTCAACGCCGAGTGCTGGTATCGCTCGGTCTGGGCGCGCCACACCGGCACGGCGGCGCTGCTATTGGGCGGCGTCCTGTTCCTCAGCACCTCCAGCACCGCCTACGTCGGCCTCGCCAGCTATGCCGCGTTCTTCGCGGCACGGGCCGCGCTGTTCCCGGCCGGAGCGCAGCCGCAGCGGCTCCGGCAAGCGGGCTTCGCGCTCGTCGCGCTGGCGTTCATGGTGGCGGTGGCAATCGCCGTTCTGCCTGGAATGGCGGCGAAAATAGGCCAGATGGTCGTCCATATGACGGTCGACAAGGGCGCCAGCACCTCCGGCCAGCAGCGCCTGTTCTGGGCCATGCAGGGGGTGACCGCCTTCACGGCCTCGGGCGGGCTCGGCATCGGGCCGGGAAGCTTCCGCTCGTCGAGCCTGTTCATGGCGATCCTGGGCACGATGGGCGTCATCGGCATCGGCACTTTCGCCTGGTATCTCATCAGCGTGGTGCGGCCGCTCGGCGCGACCGTGGCCGAAACCGGGCACGAGGCGATGATCGCGGTGATGCGCGCCTGCGCGGTGACGGCGCCGATCATCCTGATCCCGGCGGCGGTGTCCTCTCCCAACAGCCACCCGGGCACCAGCTTCGCGATCTTCGCAGGCGCCGCGCTCGGCCTGAGGCGGATGATCCCGCATCTGGTGAGGAAGCCCGACCTTGCGATCCTCGTCAGTCGCAAACTCTCAGGGTCGCCACCGCAAGCCGTTGCAACTGCGCGGCCTTCCAGAGGGTCCGCCTGATGCATTTCCGTTCGATCAAAGACCTCTACCGCGACGTCTGGCGAGGTCTGGCGCGTCTGCCGCAGGACATCGATCTCGTCGTGGGCGTGCCTCGCAGCGGCATGCTGCCCGCCTCGATGGTGGCCCTCGCACGCAACCTGCCGCTGGCGGATATCGACGGTTTCGCGCAAGGGCGGCTGCTCTCCTCCGGCCACACCCGGCGCGAGGAAGGCGCCGCGTCCCGGTTCGCCCACGTCCTCGTCATCGACGACAGCTGCCGCACCGGCGCTTCCATGCAGGAAGCGCGTGTGAAGCTGGCGCACCTCGACTGCCGCGTGACCTTCGCGGCGGTCTACGGCGTACCCGGCAAGTCCGGCGGCGCCGACTTCGTGTTCGAGACCGTCCCGGAACCGCGCGTTTTCGAATGGAACGTGCTGCATCACCCGATCGTATCGCGCTCCTGCTTCGATATCGACGGCGTGCTCTGCGTCGATCCGACCGAGCGCGAGAACGACGACGGCGCACGCTACCTGAACTTCCTCGCCAGCGCCGTGCCGCTCCACCGCCCCCGACGCGAGATCGCGATGCTGGTGACCAGTAGGCTGGAGAAGTACCGCGCGCCGACCGAGGACTGGCTCGACCGTCACGGCATCCGCTACGGCCAGTTGCGGATGCTCGACCTCCCCGATGCCGCCGCGCGGCGCCGCCTGCGGGCGCACGGCAGCTTCAAGGCCGAAGTCTATCGCGAGGCCGCCTGCGACCTCTTCGTCGAGAGCGAACTGCCGCAGGCTCGCGACATTGCGCGGCTTTCGGGCAAGCCGGTGCTCAGCCTGCAGGACCCGCAGATGCTGATGCCGGGCATGATGAACCCGCAGGCGATCCGCCACACGCTGGCCCCGCGACGGTTCCGCGCGCGGGTCGGCCGGATGGTCTCGCGCGTGTTGCGGGCGGGGTAGCGGTGAAGCACCAGCCGGTGATAGACGCGACACCGACGCGACGATATTCGAACCGGCGACAGGTTTTCGTGCCGGGGGACCTGCATAACCTCGGCGACCTCAAGCTGGTGCTGCAGAACCTTGCGGTTTCGCAGGGGCAGGGCGGGTTGGTGCGTTATTGGGCACCGCTCCCGGCCGCGATCGTCAGGCAAGTCGCGGAAGCCGGGGGTGAACTGACGCCCGGCAAGCGCGTGTTCCACTTCGCGCGCCGGGCCTTCGGGGCTGATCTCGTGATCGGCGGCGGGCAGATCGTGCGCGACAACGTCTCCATTGCGTCGATGCTTGGTCTTGCGCTGGCAGCCGTGAGCGCGCGGATCGGCGGCGGGCGCGTTCTTACGCGAGGTCTTGGTGTAAGCGCGATCCGCTCGCGATCCCGGCGTTTCCTGTGGCGCATGGTCCTGCGGCGCTGTGCGGTGGTGAACGTGCGCGATGCGGCCTCGGCGCGCAATCTGGGCGATCTGCTGCCGGGGAAGGCGGTGGCCGTTCATGCCGACATGGTGTTCCTGCCCACCAGCACGCATCTCTCGCCAGAGCGGGAGGCGCCCGCGCGTTGGATCGTCGTCGCGCCCTGTGACGACGGCAGCGAACGCCGCTCGCTCGACGGGGCGGCTCTCGATGCGGTGCTCGACGCGGCGCAGGCGGCATTGCCCGAGGCGCGCGTCGCCATCGCCTGCCACGATCCGCGCGAATCGATGGACAAGGCCTCCGCTGCCCGCCTCGCGAGCCGCTGGCAGGGCCGCCAGCCTCATGTCGTCGACAGCTTCGAACTCGCCACGCTGACGCAGCTCTATCGCGAGGCGGCCCTGGTAGTGACGAACCGGCTGCATTCGCTGATCTTCGCGATCCTCGCCGATGCCCCCGCGCTGGCGATCGAGGACGGCACGGCCAAGGTCCGTGTCGTGGCTGACGACTTCGCGATCCCGCTGATCGGCCGGGAAGAGGCTGGCAAAGCCGGGGCGAAGGTGGCGGCGGCGCTGGCGTTTGACGGTACGGCGCGCGCGCAGGTCAGGCAGGAACTGGCGCGCAGGGCGGCGCTCAACCTCGATTGATAGTCCGAAAGGGCTACTCCCGGTGCGCCGCCGCTCGTCCGGCATGGCACTTTCCGCCGAAGCAGGGGGACGGCATCACGGTGCAGTGCAGTATCTCGCTGCCTCGACATCGGCGCGGCCGTTCGGCCTCGCACGATTCCCGGTGGTCCGGACGATGCGCGCGCTGGCGGCGATCGTCGCGGCCATCGGCCTGTCTTCCTATGCATTGCCCGTAATCGTACGCGCGCCGGTTTCACTTGCGGCGCGGCATGCGCCGGTCCTGCCACGCAATCTGGCTGTAAAGCCTCCGTTCGGCTCGGTCGCACCGGCCGCCGATACCGCCGGTTCGCCCGAAGCGGCACACCTGCTCAACGATGCGCGGCGCTTCGATGCGCGTCCAGGCCTTGCCCGGCCCTTCGCTTTTGCGGGCGGAGAGGGGGACCACGACCGGGCGCTGACCTGCCTCGCCGCAGCGGGCTGGTACGAGGCGGGCGACGATGCCGCCGGGGAACGTGCGGTGATGCAGGTGGTGCTCAACCGCGTGCGCCACGCGGTCTATCCGGCGAGCGTGTGCGGCGTGGTGTTTCAGGGCGCCGAACTTGCGACCGGCTGCCAGTTCACCTTCACCTGCGACGGGGCGATGACGCGGCGGCCAGCGCCCGAAGCATGGCGGCGGGCACGGGAACTTGCGGCGGCGGCGCTGTCCGGAGCGGTCGATGCGGCGGTGGGCGATGCCACGCACTACCACGCCGACTACGTCTATCCGTACTGGGCGCCGAGCCTCACCAAAGTCGCGCAAGTCGGCGCACATGTGTTCTACCGGTTCGCCGGAGGGCATCTGGTTCGACCCAATGCGCCGGAGCCCGTGATCGAGCGGCTTGGCGCACTCATGGGCACACAGGATGCGGAAGTCGGCGCTACCCTTCCGGCGGCGTCCTTGCCTGCCGTCACGGAGCCCGCGCTAGTTGCGGCACATCCTTCCGCTGTGAAGGCCGATGCCGCAGGCGGTCAGGCCGACGCGATACTGCTCGCGGTCGATCCGACGATGCCTTCCGGAAGGTGGGCGATGGACGCGCTCTCGCGCTGCGCGGGCAAGGCCAGTTGCCGTGTCGTCGCCTGGCCTTCTCCGGCGATGCTGGAGGCGAATCGCCTGAGGTCACCGGCGCAGCGCGACCTTCCGGTCTTCGTCTTCGTCCGCAACGCCGCGAGCCAGCGCGATCTTGCGCTGTGGGACTGCTCCGCCGTCGCCCGTCCGGACGCGCGGCAATGCCTGCCGCCCGACCGCGTTGCCGTTCGAAGGCTGCTTCAGACCCAGCTTTAAGGTTAAGGAATCGTCAGATTCCGGGGCTCTGCGCGGACCGGCGCAAGCCCGGGGCTGCGCGTCTCTTTGGCGCGATCCAGCGTGGTGACCCGTTAAGGGTGTTTCGATAGGCCGCCGATCCGGATTCGCCATCTGGAGCTGCGACACTAATGTCCGAATACGATTTTGCCTTGTCTCGACGTCACCTTATCGGCGCACTTGCAACCGCGCCTCTCCTGCCTTCCATCGCACGGGGCGCCACCCCATCCATCAGCCGACTTATGGTTCAGGGCCGTCCGCAGGACACCCAGTCGCCCTACAAGCTGGCTAACATATTGCCTGCATTAGACAAGCTCGGCGGCGTGCGCAAGATGCGCTGCCGCGAACCGTACAGCGGAACGGCGGGTTGGGCGACTTACGTGGGCCTCGCAAGGGCGGGCGTGCGCTTCTGCTTCACGCTTTCGGTCCGCGACATTCGCAAGAGCATTGCCGACATGAAGGCGTTCGTGACCGCGGTGCCCAATTCGATTTTCGCCATCGAGTTCCCGAATGAACCGGACCTCAACCCGGTCACCTACAACGGGGTGACCGACAAGCGCATGGGCTTCCGCACCGGCAATGCGCCGGCGCTGATGGCGTTCATCAAGGACTTCCATGCCGCCATCAAGGTGGACCCGGTGCTGCGCTCGATCCCGCTGGTCGCCAGCAACGACTTCATGCAGGCGCAGCAGGCGCCGTATACGGACCTTGCCAACTCACACATCTATCCGACGCCGCCGTCCGACGTCGCCGCGCGCGTGGCGGGGTTCAAGCAGAAGGTGGTCGAGAGCAAGGTCACGCAGGGCATCATCACCGAATGGGGCCGCACGACCGGGGGCAGCGCCAGCAACAACACCTCGCCGCCGGTCACGATCGCCCAGCAGGCGACGCTGCTCGCGTCCGACGTGAAGACGGCGATGGCGCAGTCCTATGTTCACACGATCAGCATCTACGAGCTGTTCTGCTGGAAGGGCACGACCGAGATCACCAACTTCGGCCTGTTCAACAACGACCTGACACCGCGCCCGGCGGTGGCTGCGATCCGCGCCGCGGTCGGCGCATGAGGATCAGGCCTCGGTGATGATCATACAGAGGTCACGACCGAGGCCGTCCGTCCCTTTCTGAAGCGGGCGAGGGCGGTGCGCGCTAGGCCGAGCAGTTCGGCCTCCGCGCCCGCGCTTCGCCCGCTGCCGATCCACAACAGGTGGAGCGTGCCGAGATAGGCCAGCGCCCCCAGCGGAGCGAGGACGGCGATGCGCGCGATCGGGACGGCGCCGACTTGCAGCAGTTCGTGATCGGCGGCGAGTACCGCAGCGGCCATGACACCCACGGCCGCGACGGTGCGACGATGCGCCTTCATCTGATCGAGGATCGACAGACCAGTCAGCTTCGTGACGAGTGCGGAGGTGATGAACAGGCCCAGCACCGAACTCAGCAGGCGTCCCCAGACAAGCCCCATCAGGCCCCAGCCCATCAGTCCCACCGTCACGCAAGGGACGCGCAGCGCCAGTCCCCAGACGTCGCGCACGAACAGCGTGCGGGTGGCGCCTTCGGCCATGGCCAGCGGGCGCGATCCGGTTACCAGCGTCTGAAGCGCGTAGCTGAAGCCGATCACCTGTATCAGCGGCACCGTGATCAGCCATTTCTGGCCGAGTGCGACCTTCACCACAGGATCGGCGAGGAGCATGAAGCCTACCGCGATCGGGAGGGCGACGATGCCGATCGCGCCTTGCGCGGTCTGGTAGGCGGTGCGCAGCCGCGCGCGATCATCGCGCATCCGGGCGAAACTGGGGAACAGGGTCTGGACCAGCGGCGTCGTTGCCTCGCGGCTCGGGATGGCGGAGACGTTGTCGGCCATCGAATAGGCGCCGAGTTGCGCGGTCGGCAGGAACAGGCCGATCACCAGTTGGTCGAAGCGCCAGTTCACCACGTTCATCACCTGGCCGAGGAACAGCCAGCTGGAAAAGCCCAGCAGGTCGCGCGAACGCGACAGGGTGAAGCGCGGGCGGTAAGGTACGACGACGTAGCTCAGCACCGTGCCCAGCGCGCCGCCGATCGCCGATCCCACCACGATCGCCCAGTAGTTGCGCAGCCACAGCGCCAGCGCGACCGAGATCGCCAGAGCCGACAGCTTCTGCACGATCTG
Organism: Novosphingobium sp.; assembly: GCA_047605225.1. Taxonomy (GTDB): domain Bacteria; phylum Pseudomonadota; class Alphaproteobacteria; order Sphingomonadales; family Sphingomonadaceae; genus Novosphingobium. Next base: position 3,299 of record JASGGD010000181.1, on the reverse strand, counting down.
CAGCAGGATCATCGGCCGGAAGCTCATCGCGCGCATGCGCAGGGAGACGAGCGGGTTGGTCAGCCCCGCCAGTGCCCCGGTGATCCCGGACAGGACGAACAGCGGCGCCAGCCGGTCGTCGCCGTAGAGACGGGCCAGCGGCTCCGACGCCAGCGCGAAACCTCCGGCGATGAGCGCGGCGCGTACCAGCGACATGGTCCAGGCGCTGTCGATATGCGCGGGCGTCACCTCGTCGCGCTGGATCAGGGCCGAACCGACCGAAAGCTCGGTCAGCGCGACCAGCACGCCCAGCACCGTCGTGCAGATGGCGACGAGGCCGAAATCCTGCGGCGTCAGCAGCCGCGCCAGCACGACCAGCGCGCCGAGATTGGCAAGGTTGGTGGCGATCCGCGTCGCCCCGAGGGCTGCCGCGCCGCGCGCTACGCCTACCTTGCTCATGCGGCGCCAGTGGTCTGCTTGGGTGCCGGTGGGTGCATGCGAAGATCATCCCAGATGCCGCGCACGGTACGCCAGCCGACCGCGAGAGCACGCTTGTTCGGAGCCTGCAGGAAGGAGCGCAGGATCAGCCAGAGCGCCGCACCGTTGCTACCGAAGCGGCGCTTGATGTCGGCTTCCACCAGCTTGTGCTGCGAGCGGATGCGCGCGCGTTCGCCCGCACGCTCGACGTCGGCAAGGAGGTTGGCGAAGATGGCGCGGTGGCCGGACAGCACCTTGTTCATGTTGGTCGTGATCCGTTCGTGCGGACCACAGTTGAACCGCACCAGCGGCAGGCGCGCAACCCCCATGGGTCCGATACGGCGCAAACGGAACCACAAGTCCCAGTCCTGGCAGCTGGGCAGCTCCGGATTGAACCCGGTTGCCTCCTGCAGCGCCGATCGCCGGATCACCGCGCCCGACGTGCTGCCGAGACCATTGGCGCAGCGCAAGTCGAGCAGCGAGGGATTGTCGCGCGGCCGATGGATCTTCTCGACCTTGATGCCGACGAGGCGAAAGCCGCAGAACAGGCCGACCAGATCGGGCCGTTCCTCCAGCAGCGCGAACTGGCGCTCCAGCTTTTCCGGCTCCCAGGCATCGTCGGAATCGAGGAAGGCGACCCATTCCGAGCGCGCCCGCGCGATTCCCGCATTGCGCGCGACATTGGCGCCGCCGTGCTGCATCTCGACCAGCTCGATTCCCGGGTCATCCTGCGCCAGCGTGCGGACCCATTCGATGGTGCCGTCGGTGGAGCCGTCGTCGACGATGAAGATCCGGGCGACCGGCAGGGTCTGGGCCTTGATGCTGGCGATGGCCTCGGGCAGCAGGCCGCGGCGGTTATAGGTCGGGATGACCACGTCGATGGTCGGGCTCACGTGCTTCATCGCGCCTGTCCTCCTGACACCTGTTCGATGACGTCCATCAGGCCCGAGCCCGCCGCTTTCCAGGTGAAGCGCGCGGCGCGGCGGCGGCCCTGCGCGATCTTGAAGCTGCGCAGGGCAGCGTCGTCGCGCAGGCGCGCGATGGCGTCGGTCCATTCCTCCGGGCGGTCGGTGCCTGCATAGATCGCGGCGTCCCCGCAGGCCTCCGGTATCGCGCCCGCCGGGCTGGCGACGACGGGGCAGTCGCACAGCATCGCTTCGAGCGGGGGGAGCCCGAAGCCCTCGGTGCGGGAGGGGAAGAGGATCGCCACGGCGCCGCGCAGCAGGCTCTTGAGTTCGCCGTCGTCGGGCCGTCCGGCGAAGATCGTGTCCTCGGGCGGCCTGAGGCCCGATGCGACGAGCGCCTCGCGCTGCGGGCCGACGACGACCAACCGCGTCGGTGCGGGCGCTCCGGAGGCGAAGGCGTCGAAGACCACGGCGTTGTTCTTGTAGGCCTTGGGGCTGCCGAACAGGACGGCATAGTCGCCCGGCGCAAGGCCGAGGCGCTCGCGCAAGCCATGGTCCTCCGGCGCGTCGAGGATGTGGTCGGCGCCGTTGGCGATGACGCGGGTGCGCCCCTCGTCGGCGATGGCATGCTGGTGGAGCAGGCGGCGGGAGAATTCCGAGACCGTCAGCGTCGCCTTGCTCGACCGGCCGAGCAGCGGCGTCAGCCAGCGATAGCCGAGGCGCTGCCGCGCCGGATAGCCGCAGTCCGAGAACAGGAACTGCACGTCATGGATCATCGTGATCTTGTTGCGGTGGGCGATCGGCGCGAGGTTGGCGAGGTTGACCAGCACCCCGTCGCGGCTCGCCAGCGGCAGTACCACCTGTTCCCAGAACTGGTCGGTCCGTGCATAGTCGCGCCGCTCTATGGCTGCGAGTGGCGGCACCCAGTCGGCTTTTGTCGCCGTCATCAGGAAGGCGCGCGGGCGCCGCTCGCGCGGGATCAGCGCCAGCATGCGGTCGCATTCGCGGATCAGCCGGTCGGCGACGCGATGGACGCCGTTGAGCCCGCCGGAGTAAAACTTGCCGTTGAAATAGATCGGGCGCGCCATGGTCACATCGTCTCCACGCGGCGCGGGTCGATGCGGCCGGTGACGAGGTCGCGAAGCGCGATGAGGTTGCCCAGCAGCCGTCCGCGCCGGTCGATGTGGGGCTCGGGGTGGAGGCTGCGCAGAGCGTTCGAGGCGAGGTTCTGCACCAGCAGCCGCTGGCCGAGGTTGGGCTGCATCGTGCCCTTGCGCCACAAGTGGACGAGGTTGGCGACTTGCGAATAGCCCAGCCGCTTGCCCGGCGAGCGGGCGCTGCGGGTGCCGAGGTGGATGCCGGTCAGCCGGTCGCCGGAGACCAGCCTGCCGCGCTTGCCGAGCTGGTGGGTGAAATCGATGTCCTCCTGCCAGCCGTAGAGCGGCAGCGCCTCGTCGAACCAAAGTCCTTCGGTGGCGGAAGTACGCACCGCCATATTGCAGCCGTAGAGCGCTTGTCGTGGCCGGAGCGGAGTGAAGGCCGGAAGCGCGTGGCCGTCCAGCCTGAGCGCGGCGGTGTCGAAGGGGATTTCCTCGCCGTGGATGCCGTCTGCCAGCAGGTCCCCGGTCGCGCCGACGATGGCCTGATCGGCGAAGGTCTCCTCGATTACCGCGAGGTAGTCGTTGTGGACGACGAAATCGTCGTCGAGGAACACTATCACGTCGGTCTTGCCTGCAAGGTCGCGCAAGGCCGCGTTGCGCTGGCGGCACAGGCCCTTGGCCCCGAAGATCACGCGGGCGGGCATGCGCGCGCGCTCGACGCCGACAACGTCGTCCGGGCCGGTGGCCGATACGAGGATGCCGTCGGGCAGGCGGGTCTGCCCGGCAAGGCGGTCCACGGTGCGGGCCAGCAGGGGAGCGCGGCCTTGCGCGACCTTGC